>CAYMPK010000114.1:0-8693 GCA_964392145.1 uncultured Actinomycetes bacterium
TCGTCGACGACCAGCGTGGCGCGCCGACGTGGACGCACGACCTCGCGGAAGCGATGCTCGCGCTGATCGAGCGCCGCGAGTTCGGCACGTACCACGTGACGAACTCGGGGAACTGCACGTGGTACGACCTCGCGGTCGCCGCCTGCGCCGAAGCCGGCGTGAAGGCGGACATCGCGCGTATTTCGAGCGACGAGCTCGCGCGGCCCGCGCACCGGCCCGCGTACTCGGCGCTGCACACCTGCATCTGCCGCAGCCGGTGTGCGGGTCGACGCGGACGCCCGAGATGCGGCGGTGTCCGTGGCGTCGGTGAGACCCGGTCCAACACCGCGGATTGTTTCAGGTCAGGTGGCCAAACCCGGTCAGTTCCCCTGGATGGCCTCGCTTCACTGGCACGGATCGGCGGTGTGTGCCGGCGCGGTCATCGCTCCGCAATGGATCCTGTCGGCCAAGCACTGCCATGGTGGTGCCGGTCCCGGCGATCCGGGTGCTTGGTCGGTGCGGGTGGGCTCGACGTCCAAGAGCCGCGGCGGGCGAGTCTACCGAGTGGCGGCCTTCCGCGACTATCCGAACGCAGCGGTCGATCTGAGTTTGCTCAAACTGAGTCGCCCGATCCTCGGGGCCCGGCCGATCGCGTATCCCACCGCCAGCACGCCGGGTCCCAACGCCGCCTGTGTCGGGACCCCACGCGGCGACCTACGTACATGCCCCTACCGGCTCGGAGCACCGGCGATTGCCATGGGCTGGGGCACTCTGACCAGCGCTAGCCTCAACACTCCGGATCTGCTGCGGTGGACCCGGGTCGCTCGCACCGCCGACAGCACCTGCAGCTCCGCCCCGCAGGCCGTCGGACATCGACTCCACGGAGTCTTCTGCGCCGGGATGCCCCGCGGGGCGGGCGCCGGAACATGCGCGTTCGACAGCGGTGGGCCCTACGTGTGGAGCCGGTTGGGCTTCCTGGCCGACGGCACACCCCGTTCGACGCCGATGGTTCTTGGAACCCTGCGTGGAATCGACAACGAGACGTGCGGCGTGCCGGGCCTCAACGACGACTGGCAGGCGACCAGCGGCTCCTGGTCCGCCTGGATCTCGCTGATGCTGAGACGTGGTTGAGTCGAGCCGTCTTCCCGAGTCCGGTCGGGCGGCGGATCATCTTCCCTGGTTGAGCAGCCGCTTGTCGTCCCCGGTTCAGTCGGTGGCGATTGCCTTGAGGACGTCCAGCCGAGACGCCCGCCACGCCGGCCATAGCGCGGCGATGACGCCACCGACGGCCGCGATGATCAGGAAGATCGCGAGCTGGGGCACGTCGATGGCGAGTTCACTAATGCCCTCGCTGGCCAGCACGCGCTGCAGCCCGACCCCGTAGAGCACCCCCAGGACCAGCCCAAGAAGGCTGCCGAAGATGGCGATGAGCACACTCTCGATCAGGATCATGCGGCGTATCTGGGCCCGCGTCGCGCCGACAGCGCGCAGCAATCCGATCTCCCTGGTGCGTTCGAACACACTCAGGGCAAGAGTGTTGACGATCCCCAGGAATGCGATGAACACCGCCAGCACCAGCAGCGCGAGGATGAACACCAGGAGTTGGTTGATCTGATCTCGGATCTGAGCCTTGAACTCGCTCTGATCCTGCACGGTGGCGGTCGGGTAGGGCTTCAGCCGGGCATCGAGGTCTGCCCGGACAGCCTTCGCGTCGGCGCCCGGGGCGAGCTTCAGATACACAGCAGAGTCCAGATCCGGTGCGCCCAGCTGCTTGCCGGTCGCGTAGCCGGAAGCGAACCCTTGGAAGAACCCCGCCGGTTCGTAGAGCCCGACCACCTTGACCTGCTTCGGCCCCTTCAACGTCACGACATCTACCGTGCTCCCGACCCGGAGGTTGGTCTCCGCCGCGCGTTTCGTGTCGACTATGACCGTTCCCGGCGCCTCGAGATCGGCGATGCTCCCTTGGGACATCGTGATGTTGAGTACCTCGGCGATCTTGGCCGGGTCCAGAACGGTGATGATGGAGCCTTGCTCGTCCCCACCGGGCAGAAGCGCCACCGCCGAGCGGACATAGGTCGAGGTGCCGATGCCCGGGGTGTCCTTGACCGCCGAATACACGGTGGGCGGGAAGGGCTGGAAGTTGGCGCCCAGGATCACGTAGTCAGCGCCGATGACGTCGTCGACGACGGCGTCGGTGGATTTCGCGGTGGACGAGGCGATGACGCTAAGAGCTGAGATCAGCGTGAGACCGATCATGAGTGCGCCCGCGGTGGCGGCCGTCCGTCGGGGATTGCGGCGGGAGTTCTCGCGGGCCAGCCGACCCATCGCCGAGCCTCCGAAGGGCGTGGCCAGCAACGGCAGGATGACTCGGGCGGCAACCGGAGCGAGAGCGAGCGCCCCGATGATGGCCGCCAGTGCACTGATCCCCAGCAGGGTCGCGGCCTTGGTGCCACCGCCGGCGTTGAGGGCGATATAGGCGAAGATCACCGCGATCAGCACCAGCGCGGCGCCCACGATGCCTCGCACGCGCAGCGACTTCGGGGGCAGGCTGGCATCCTCACGGAGCGCCGCCACCGGCGGAATGCTGGAGGCCCTGCGTGCCGGGATAACGGCACTGATGAGCGTGACGACCAGTCCGATGCCGTAGGCGACTATGAACGTGCGTGGCAGGAAGGTGAGTCCGCCTCCTGGCAAGGGGGCGCCGGCGAGGCTGAACAGGCCCTTCAACCCGAGGGCCACAAGAACCCCGAGGAGTAGTCCGACCGTGGTGGCGACGAGGGCTACCACCACCGCCTCCACCAGCACGGCTCGATTGACCTGGCCCTTGGTCGCGCCGATGGCCCTCATCAGGGCGAGTTCGCGGGTGCGCTGGGCCACCAGAATGGAGAAGGTGTTGTAGATCAGGAAGGCCGCGACGAAAAGTGCGATGAGCGCGAAGACCAGCAGGAAGGTGTTCAGGAATCCCAGGCGTTCATTGAGCTGCTTGGCGAAGTCCTGCGCGGACTCCGCCCCGGTCTGGCTCGTCACGCTGTCGGGCAGGACTTTGTCCACGCTCTGTTTCAACGAGTCCTGGGAGACACCGGGCTCTGCCTTGACCCGGAGTTGGGTTATCTGCCCGGGTTTCGTCAGGAGGGTTTCCGCCGTGGGTAGGTCCCAGGACACGAGCGTGGCCCCTGCGCCGCTGCTCGACAGGGAGGCCTGAGCGGTACCTACGACGGTGGGTTGCACGCGGGAACCGCTGGGAAGAAGGACGGTGACTTTGCTGCCTATGCCGTAGCCGGTCTTCTCGGCCGTCGTCTTGTCGATCACGACCTGGTCGGGGCCGGTCGGGGCCTTGCCGCTGGCGAGTTCCCATTCGGCAACCGAAGGGACGGTGATCCAACTCTCTCCGATGCCGGCGCTCTGCGGGCCGGCCTGGCCTCCGACCGGCTTGCCATCCGGTCCGATCACGTTCACGTTGCGGACCTGCACCCAAGGGGCCACTTCGGCCACACCCGGCACGGCGCTGACTTTGGCCGCGAGTGCGGTGGGCATCGTCAGGGTCTCGCTGTCCGCGGTGAATCTGGACGTGAAGGTTGTCTTGGGGGAGACGATGAGATCGGGCTGCCTCGTGCTTGTCAGGTCCGTGAAGGCCTTCTGCAGTGAGTCGGTGAAGATGAACGTACCGGCCACGAAAGCGACCGCGAGGATGATGGAGAGGCCGGTCAGCGCCAACCGCAGTTTGTAGGCGAAGATCGATCGGAGGGTGGCGCGCAGCACCTCTTCAGCCTCCGGTGCGTGTGAGTTGGTCGAGACTCTTCATACGGTCCAGCACGGAGTCGGCAGTCGGGTCGCGCAACTCATCGACAACCTTGCCGTCCGCGAGGAAGATCACCCTGTCGGCATAGCTGGCCGCGGCGGCGTCGTGGGTGACCATCACGATGGTCTGGTCGAACTCGTCAACGCTGCGGCGCAGGAAGCCCAGCACCTCAGACGAGGACGTCGAGTCGAGGTTGCCGGTCGGTTCGTCGGCGAAGATGATCCGCGGGCGGCTGACCAAAGCCCGGGCGCAGGCGACGCGCTGTTGCTGACCGCCGGAGAGTTCGCTGGGACGATGGCCGAGTCTGTCCCGCAGTCCGACGGTATCGATGACCCGATCGAACCACTCCTGGTCAGGCTTGCGGCCGGCGATGTCCAACGGCAGCGTGATGTTCTCCGCGGCAGTCAGGGTCGGGATCAGGTTGAAACTCTGGAACACGAAACCGACAGCATCGCGGCGCAACTGGGTGAGGGCCTTGTCCGACAACGACGACAATGCGGTGTCGCCAAGGAACACCTCCCCGGCGGTAATCGAGTCCAGGCCGGCCAGGCAATGCATCAAGGTGCTCTTGCCGGATCCGGACGGACCCATGATCGCCGTGTACTCACGGGCGATGAGCTCAACGTCGACATCGTCGAGGGCGGTCACCCTGGTGGTGTCCTGGCCATAGATCTTGGTGAGGTGTTCGGCGCGCGCGGCTGGCGCGGCCGCGACAACCGATTGCTCCGTCATAGTCCGGAACGCTACCTCACTGCGGGCATTGCGGCCTCCGGCAGCGGCAATGGTTCGCCGCCTTTGGCCGGGCAGAGGTTCTGAAAAGAGCACCAATCGCACAGGCGCGACGGCTTTGGCTCCCATGAACCGGACTCGAAGGCCAACACGATCGAGTCCCACAGGGCGCGAACCTTGGCCTCGAACGCCGTCAAGTCGTCGGCATCTGGGACGAGACGCAGGTACTCCCCGGACCCCAAGTACGTCAGTTGCAGCAGCGCCGGCAGTTCTCCGGTCATTCGCCACACCACGAGAGCGTAGAAGCGCAGTTGGAACATGGCCTTCTGCTCGAACGAAGGCCCTGGGGCGCGGCCCGTCTTGTAGTCGACGATGCGCACGCCGGCTGACGGAGCGATATCGACCCGATCGACGAAACCTCGCAACAAGGGGCCGTCCGGAAGGTCGAACTCGACGTGGAGTTCCCGATGGGCCGGATTGAGCAGCCTTGGATCCTCCATCGCGAAGTACGTCTGCAGCAGCGGTTCGGCTCCGCGCAGCCACTCGGCGATAACCGTCGGGTCAGTGTGGTCGACATCCTCGGCAGAGGTCACGACGGTGGCGACCTCGGGAGACTCCGCGACCATCCTGTCCCATGCGGCGGGCAACATCTCGATGGCCCTGCTCAGGACGCGCTCGTCGGGGGGCAGATCGAACAGATCCTCCAGCAGTGAATGGACGAGGGTGCCACGCACCATGGCGGAGCTCACCGGCTCGGGCAGCCGGTCGATCGCCCGGTACCGATAGAGCAGAGGGCAGGTCGTGAAGTCGCCGGCCCTTGAGGGGGACAGTGCGCCGAGCACCGGATGCCCCGGCGACTTGCTCACCCGCCAGGGGTCGTCGCTGCCGTCGCTGCTGCCGTCGCGCAGATCGAGTTCCATGCCCACACAGTAGGCAGCGCCACCGACAGTTCCGGGCTGCGACCCGCGGCCCACCCCTGCTCCGTCAGCCCGCCAAGCTCGCTTCGACGTCGTCGAGGAAGAGCACCCCGAAGATCGCCCCGGCATCGTCCACCACCAGGAGCTCCTCCGACCTGAGCTCCTGCAGGGCCGAGACCAGCGCCTGCCCGCTCAGATGCATGCCGATCGCCTGGCTCGCATCGATGGTGCGCGACACACTGGCCACCGGCACCCATGCGCGACGCTCGACCGGAGTCGCCAGAGCGGCGGCCGGATTCACGATTCCGGTCGGCTGACCATTCGCATCGACGACGACAAGGGCGCCGGCCTGCGCGCGATCGGCGCGAGCCATCGCCATCGCCAGTGACTCCGTCGCCTGGGCGGGGATGGCCCGACGGGCAAGGCTGGCCGCCGCCAGGGCTGGAATCCGGCGTTCGAACTGGGCCTGCCGCAGCGCACCAGTCGCGCCGGTCCAGGTGAAGACCCCGAAGATGGCCGCGACGATGACCAGTTGCACCGACAGCGTGCTACCGGGCAGCAACCCCAGCACGAGGGGGAGCAGTACGACGATGATGGCGATGACGCGACCACCCCACGCGGCAGCGACCGTTCCTCGATACTCGCTGCCGGAAAGACCCCACACGATCCCCTTGAGGACGCCGCCGCCGTCCAACGGCAGACCGGGCAGCAAGTTCATCACTCCCAGTAACAGATTGGTGAACGCCAGCGCCGCCAGCAGGTCGGTGGCCATCGGCCAGCCGGCACCTATCAGTCCCGCGCCGAGTTGGGCCAGCCCGGCGAGTGCCAGCGTGGTGAGGGGACCGCTGATCGCGATGATGGTCTCACGCCCCGGAGTGACCTTCGACCGCTCGTAGACGGTGTAGCCGCCGAGGATCCACAACGTGATGCCGTGCACCCGGTTGCCCAGCGCCCGAGCCGAGAAGCCGTGGGCCAACTCATGGATGAGGATGCAGAGGTAGAGCGCCACAGCGAAGACAGCCGCCGTCAACAGGCCCGACGAGGTCTCTGAGGCGAACGTCGGCGTCCACAGCCAGGCGATGACGATCGCGCCGACGATGCCGCTGACCGGCACCTTGACCGGCATCCCGAACAGCGAGAACTGCATCCCGGTGCCGCGTTTCACCGGGGGAGCCTCAGTCGCCATGCCCCGACCCTAATGCGCAGTCCCGGGCGGCCGACAGGCGTTGCGTAGTCTCGGCCACATGAGCTCCACTGGCGCGCGTCACCGTCGCGGCACTCTGCGGGTCGGCGATCGGGTGCAACTGACGGATCCCAAGGGGCGGATGCACACCATCACCCTCCAGCCTGGTCGCCGGTTCCATACCGCCAAGGGCGCGGTCGAACACGACGCCCTCATCGGTGGACCTGAGGGCGTGGTGGTCGTCAGCAGCAAGGGAACCCAGTACCTGGCCCAGCGTCCCCTGTTGCGCGATTTCGTACTGTCCATGCCCCGCGGAGCCACCGTCGTGTACCCGAAGGACGCCGCCCTGATCGTGGGGATGGCCGACATCTATCCCGGGGCCCGGGTGGTCGAGGCGGGTGTGGGCTCGGGCGCACTCACCTGCAGTCTGCTGCGGGCGGTCGGGGACGGCGGCTATGTGCACTCCTTCGAGCGCCGCGCGGACTTCGCCGAGGTTGCCCGAGGAAACGTGGAGATGTTCTTCGGCGATGACCATCCCGCCTGGCAACTGACGGTGGGCGACCTACAGCACGAGTTGCACGACACCGAGATCGACCGCGTCGTCCTTGACATGCTGGCCCCGTGGGAGTGCATCCCCGCGGTCGCGGCCGCCATGGTTCCCGGCGGCGTGTTGTGCGCCTATGTTGCGACCACCACCCAGATGTCCCGTCTGGTGGAAACGCTCCGCCTCGACGGCCGGTGGATCGAACCCCAGGCGCAGGAGACGCTGTTGAGAACCTGGCATGTTGAGGGTCTGGCGGTGCGCCCGGACCATCGGATGGTCGGGCACACCGGTTTCCTGGTGACGACTAGACGGTTGGCCGACGGCACCGTGCTGCCGACCAAACGCTCACGGCCCGCGAAGGGCGCCTACGGTGACGATTGGTCCCCGCCGCAACAGATCACCTAGTGCTGCCGCACCCGACCGGCTCTGTTGCCCCGTGTGATCTATCGCATCCCGGCTGGAAATCTGCCGTGATCTAGGTAGGGTCATGACTTACCGCCATGAGGAGGTCGACCGATGACACACGACGACCACGATGACCGCACGCCCCCGCCGTCGGGCCGGGACTCCCTGGCCGCCGCTCTTGAAGCGACGAAGGAATCTAACCGGCGGTTGGCGGCGACGCTGCGCGACGCCCGCGACCAGATCGTCTCATTGCGTGAGGAACTGGATCGCCTCGGCGAGCCGCCCAACGGCTACGGGGTGTTCCTGGAACTCGTCGATGAGGGCACGGCCGACATCATTGCGGCGGGCCGCAAGCACCGCGTCGTCGTGAGTCCGAGCGTTGACGCCGAGGCGCTGGTACCAGGACAGGAAGTGATGCTCAACGACGCGCTGAACATCGTCAAGGCCTGCGAGTTCGAATCGGTCGGCGAGGTGGTGATGTTCAAGGAGTTGCTCTCCGGCGGCGATCGCGCCCTTGTGCTGGGCCATACCGACGAGGAGAAGGTCGTCCGAATCGCGGAACCGCTGCGCGGGAGCACGATCCGCGCAGGAGACTCACTGCTGTTGGATCTGCGGTCCGGATATGTCTACGAGCGGATTCCGAAGGCCGAGGTCGAGGAGCTGGTGCTCGAAGAGGTGCCGGATATCGGCTACCAGGACATCGGCGGTCTTGGCACCCAGATCGAGCAGATCCGCGACGCGGTCGAGTTGCCCTACCTGCACGCGGACCTCTATGCAGAGCACCAGCTCCGCCCACCGAAGGGGATCCTGCTATACGGCCCACCCGGTTGTGGCAAGACCCTCATCGCCAAGGCGGTAGCGGCATCCCTGGCGCGCAAGGTGACCGAGCGTACCGGCGCCGCCGAGGGTCGCAGCTTCTTCCTCAACATCAAGGGCCCGGAGTTGCTGAACAAGTATGTGGGCGAAACCGAGCGTCACATCCGGCTGGTGTTCCAGCGGGCCCGCGAGAAGGCCAGCGGCGGCATGCCGGTGATCGTCTTCTTCGACGAGATGGACTCGCTGTTCCGCACCCGCGGCTCCGGTGTGTCCAGCGACGTCGAGAACACCATCGTGCCGCAGTTGCTCAGCGAGATCGAC
>CAYMPK010000115.1:0-8565 GCA_964392145.1 uncultured Actinomycetes bacterium
CTAGGGCAACACCCGGCAACACCGGTGCTCAAATCCGTAGGTTGCGGGTTCGATCCCCGCGGGGCCCACACAGCAGCCAGCTCAGCGTCCAGCGCAGACAGCCGAGCCGCTGGGCCGTCGGGCTTCCCCCGCGGCGGAACGGGCCCTATCCTGACGGGTAGTTCGACGTCGCCAGTTGGCTGACCCGACCGACCTTAGGGAGTTGAGCTCAGATGTGCGGTAATGCTGGTTCTTCGGGAGTCGATGGCTTGTGGCTGGTGCCTTACACGGACGACGACCAGGCGCACAGGTTCCGTCATCTGATCATCCGGCTGGCCGCGGCCCATGGCGACGCTTGGGTGCATGAGCAGGTGGCACAGGCACTTACTGAGGATCACGAGGCTGCACACGCGCACGGTGAAGCCGCGCCGCTCGCGGCGGTCGTCAGCGTCGACTGAGTTCCTGAGCCCTGGCCAAGTAGACCTGTGCCCCGGGTCGACCCTTGATTACGTTGGAATCCGTACGTCACGGGCCGAGTCGATCCCGAGTTCCTGGCGTAATTCCTCGATCGGGATGTCCCAGGCGGCGTGGATGTCGAAATCGGCAGATAGGTCACGATTGACGCGGGATCCCCGGTCCAGGGCACGCACGAATTCGGCTGGGTCCAGGTTGTCGGTGTGCGGGTGGTAGTGCAGCAGGGCGGTCGGGCCGTAGGCAAGGCCGCTGTTGAACGTCACCAGGTTCACGGCGAGGATCAGCCATGGGAATCTCGAAGTGGCGCCCGCCTGGAATGCCAGGACGTTGATCTCGTCACGCGGGTCGGTGTTGTACCCGGACAGTAGGTGCGCTGAATCGTGCACCTCGAATCCGTAAGCCGTTGGCAGTCCGCCCTCCTCACCGGGGAACTTGAATCCTCGATTGCGGTAGAACTCGAAGAAGTAGTTGCCAAAGGTTCCCTCCGGTTGATCCGCAAGGGCAAGGTACGGCTCAGCGATCTCAGGGTGGTCGTGGGTTTCTTCAATCATGTGATGGATCCGCAGGACGTCCCCTTTGAGTGAACCCGTGCGAACCGAGTCGACCAGGAATCGCCGGAACAGGTGGTGCCGACTGCGTCGGATCTTGCGCTGGGTCACTTCGTGCAGCAGCGCTAGATTCTCGGGACGCTTCCCCAGAGCCCGGCAGAACCGATCCGCGGCCGCGACGCAGTCCGGGTCCGGCCGGGGATCGACGAGTGCCACGAGAACCACGAGTTGGGCCGCGAACTGGCGCTGCAGCGGGTCAGTGAGGGCAGCGCCCAGATCCGCAGGGGTCACTCCTGTCGGGATGTCGTCCGCAGGTGTCGACAACATGAGCGCTGCCAGGCCCTCGATCATCGGCTGTTGCATGGCGCTGGGTTCGCGGCCGTCGGCGGCCGCGACGGCCCTCAAGGCGCCGGACAACGCCCGCCCCTCATCGGGTGTGAACTCAGGTCGATCCATGGCGCTTCCTCCACCCCGAAGCATCGCACCTCAGACCTTCGAACGCGCGGCCGCCAAAGGGCCGGCAGGGGCTCAGGTGAGCGGATCGAGCTCCGGGTCGGAGGGTCGGGGGGCATCGATCACATGCGGGACGAATCGTGAGTAGAAGTCCGTTATCCACCCGTCGGACTCCCGGATACCGATCCCGGCCGGTCTCCCCCCGATGACCCAGGAACCGATCACCGGATGGTTACCGTCGAAGTCCGGCAGCGGACACCACTTCTGGTACACGTAGTCGTCCTCGTCGAGCCGATC
The DNA here is from genome assembly GCA_964392145.1 of uncultured Actinomycetes bacterium. Taxonomy (GTDB): domain Bacteria; phylum Actinomycetota; class Actinomycetes; order S36-B12; family UBA10799; genus JACJWR01. Next base: position 1,752 of record CAYMPK010000115.1, read on the forward strand.
CGCCGGACCGACTCGAACCCCGGGCGCCCGGATGACGATGCCGTCTCCTTCCCGGCCGTGCAACGGTTTCGCCACCCAATCGGTCAACTCGTCGGCGGAGTTGAAGTAGGCCGGCAACAAGTTCTCGTGATTGGGATAGAGGTGCCAGAGTGCCGGCAGCAGGGCTTTGGACGCCATCACCACTTTCCACGGCGGCTCGATCCATTGGCAGAGATCCGGGTCGGCGATCACGATCTCCCCGAATGGCTCCCACAGCATGTCCGACCACGGATACAACTTGTAGATGACGTCGATTCGTTCGTATTCCTCATCAACGAACTCCTGGTGGGCGCGGTCGTAGCCGATGTCGGGCAGCGCCACGTGCTTGGTGGTCAATCCGGCCTGCACAGCGGTGTCCATCAGGTAGCCGGCCGTCATGATGTCCTCGTTCGGGGCATCCTCGCCCATGTCAGCGATGTGGACGACGCGGGAACGTAGGTGGGGCCAGATTCTGCGCCACTGTTTGACCAGGTCCTCGTGAACACTGTTCCACTGGTCGGTGTTGGGGAACTTGTCGTTGAGCCAGTGCCACTGGATAACGGCCGTCTCTATCAAGGTCACCGGCGTATCAGCGTTGTACTCCAGCAGCTTCGCCGGGGAATCACCGTCGTAGGCGAGGTCGAAGCGTCCGTAGAGGCTCGGGGCCTTGGAATCCAAAGAACGCTGTGCCATCTCAAGTGTTCCCGCCGGCAGCCCCAGGTCGCCCATCGCGCCCGTGAGCAGGAACTTGGTCGCCTCCACCGACATGGTGTGCAGGTCGGCTGTGGCCGATTCGAGGTGATCGATCTCGGCCGTCGAGAACTCGTACATGGCGGCCTCGTTCCAATAGGGCACCTCGCCGCCGCCATCGAGTTTGGTGGTCGGGAAGGTCATGCCCTGGCGCTCGATCGTCCGACGCCAATCCTCCCGGGGCTGCGCCCAATGCCGGTACATCGCTCCCCTTCCTACAGCCTGGAGCTCACGAATCCGACCCTGGATCTGCTCGACGCACCGCCGGTCGCCGAGCACAGGCTACGCTGACCCCTATGTCTCGGCAGGATACGCGGCTGGAGCCCCCGGTCTCGCCCCTGCTGCAAGTCTTTGAGGCGAGAGGGCGACACAGCCGATGGAGGTAGACATGTCACTGGAGACTGGACCGCAGGCCTCGGACCATGTCCCCCTCGAGAGTCAGCCCATCCCGCAGGAGAATCGCACCCGCAAGTCCGTCGTAGTGGCGGCCAGCGGGATCGCCCTCATGGCAGCTTCCTTCACCTCGTGCGGATTCCTCGGCAGTTCCAGCTCCGACACCGGCGATGACTATGCGGCAGTCTGCATCGACAAGTCAACGCAGCAGCGCGTTGAGGATGGACGATGCGGCACCAACTACAACAGCAACGTGATGGCCTCACCTTTCCTGTGGTATTTCCTCGGGCGCTCGGCCACGAGGATCCCCGCCATCGGGCAGTCGGTGACGGGGCTCGGCGGCACGACGACCAAGCCGACCAGCGGCAGGATCGGCAACGGGTACCCGCGCGAGGGTGCATCCATCACCAAGAACGGGTTCGGAAACCGGGCGAAGAGCGGCGGGGGCAGCAACAGCAACAGTGGCGGCGGCAGCAAGAGCAGGTCGGGCGGGGGGAGCAGCGGCGGCGGTCGCAGCTCCGGCAGTTGATCGCGACGTAAACCAGCGTCACTCAGAGATACTTTGGTAAGGGAATCTGTCCGTTTTCCCACTTGGCTGTTACTCGAAGTGACGACTGTGGCAGACTAGGGACCATGCCGCATGACACCGCGAACCCGAGTGCCGGGGCTCTGGCGTACCTGGACAACCGGGAACGTCGTGCCGCCGCCCTCCTCTGCAGTCTGGCGCTCGCCGCGGCGGCCATCGCCATGCTGGGCGTCGGACTCCTGTTTCAGCAGTTCTTCGGTGGTGCAGGCGCCACCGACCAAACGATGAGGCAAGCCGGCGCAGTACTCGAAACCGTCGGGCTGTCGGCCGTTGTCGTATTCCTGGCCCTGGCCCTGCTAACAGTGCTGCTTTCCAGCTTCGACCGCTCAGCGGAGTCGAGCACCTGAGCGGACGCTCACCCAAGTCAGGTTACGTTCGCGGCCCCAGGATCGCGAAGTTCGCCCCTTGCGGGTCCGCGAGTCCTGCCGTCCTGCCGGGCGCGATGTCCATCGCCGGGTAGACCAACGAAGCACCCTGGGCCAGGGCAGCCTCCACGGTGGCGTCCGTGTCGTCCACGGCGAAATAGACGACCCAGTAGTTGGGCACCATGTCGGGAACCTCCGGGGGCATCGGCATGATCCCTCCGACGCCGTCGGCATTCCCGCTGTCAACATGCACGATGTTGTACTCGGAACCGCCCATATCCATCGGCTGGTAGGTCCAATCGAAGACATCGGCGAAGAATCCTTTGGCAGCTTCCGGATCCCGCGTCATCAACTCGTTCCACGTCAACGCACCCGGCTCGTTGACCCGCAGCGCGCCCTGATGGTCACCGGCCTGCCAGACCCCTATGACGGCACCCGTCGGGTCCGCGAAGGCCGCCAATCGCCCGAGTCGATTATCACCGTTGACAACATCCATGGCGGGCATCATCGGCGTGCCACCCGCCGCCACGACGGCCGCGAGCGTCGCGTCCACATCGGCCGTGGAAACGTAGGTCGTCCACATAGCGGGGAACGGAGCATCGGCCGGCTTCTGCCCGATACCCGCCACCGGCAGACCTCCGATGTCAGCCATGATGTAGCCGCCCACGTCGTCTCCGCCGGCGACGCAGTTCCAGCCGAACAATGAGGAGTAGAACTCCGCCGCGCCTGACGCATCCGATGCCATCAGGTCTACCCAGCAGGGAATGCCGGGTGCGTATCCGTCCACAGTGCTCATCGCGCTCTCCTCATCGTTCGCAGCTGCCCCGGTGCCGAGGACTTGGGATGAGTTGCCAGCATCGCTCACACCGGCACATCGTCGCAAGGTGCGGCGCATGCCAGACGGGCCGCGGAGAGTCGTCGACGCGGAGATCCGCGTTGGGCAGCTACTGCAAGGTACCCGACAGCCGCCCAGGCGCGGCCGCGCCTGGGTGAAGCCCGTGAGCCGCGGCACGTCGATCGATTCTGTTCTGCACAATGTTGAGTGTGGAACAGTCGGAGTCGGAGTCGGAGCCTGCGCAAGCGCACAATTCCGGCCATGTCGCGGCAGAGCGTGCGGCCGCGCTCCGGCGACGGCTGCACAAGCCCTGGATCGACAACATCAACGGACCTCTATGGCCTCAGGTGCGGGCGGAGCTGAGGATCGTCTTCTCACCCCCCTTTGACGTCCTGAGCGTGGTCGTCATCAACGTCGGGCTTGCCCTAGGCGCGTGGTTCCTCATCAACCCCGACATCGTGTTGAACTACACCGCATTGGTATTCCTGCCGATCGCACTCGCGTCCTGGGCCCTTTCGGATGTTCCCGCGACCAACCTCTTCGGTGGCCGCTCCGAGCAGATCCTGGAGCACTTCGACCAGCCGACCGAGCTGCGCAGGATCATGACCGTGGAGAACATCGTGCTCTGGTTGCTGGTGGCGCCGGGAAGCATGCTGTTGTCAATCGCCTTGATGCCCAGCCAGCATGAGCCCTTGATTTCGATAGCGATCGCGATCGCTGTGCTGTGCATTCCGTTCGCCTATCTCGGTCTGGCGGCCATCATGGCCCCGCTGTTGCCGTTCCATCCGCTGCCTTGGCGTCAGCGCCTCAACCGGCGCGACACCTGGCCCCGGTGGGGGGTGGCCATCGCAGTCGCCTACTTCGGCCTCACCTGGCCGGCCGGAGTGCTGGCAGTGGGACCGGCAGCATTCATCCTGAGGTACGTCGGCCAGGAGCCGATCCACTACTTGATCGCTGCGATTGTCATAACTCCGTGGTGCCTGCTCATCTGGCGAACCGGTTTGCGCATTTCGACCCGGATCGCCGAATGGCGACGACCCTGGCTGGAACAGTTCCTCGCCGATCCCAATCGGGGCTAGCGCTGTACAACGGGCCGGGTCGGGCTGTTGTCTTCACCCGTTGTAGGGCACTACGGTGCAGACATGGCAGATCAAGCAGATCAGGCCGCTGAAGCGGCCCAGTCCGGACCCAACACGACAGCGGCTCAGGGCCCGCAACTGTTCACCTGTACGACCTTCGATGCTCCGCCCGGATACCGGATCGAACGCAGCATCGGCCTCTGCTGGGGGATCCTGGTTCGTTCGGTCGGCTTCGCCAAGGGCTTCACCGGCAGCTTCCGAGCATTGAAGGCCGGAGAGGTGCCGCAATACACCGAGGTCGTCGACCAGGCACGCACCGAGGCCGTGCAACGAATGATGTCGCATGCGGCCCAGCTGGGCGCCAACGCGGTGCTGGCGGTACGGTTCGACTCCTCCGACGTCGCTGAGAACCTCGCCGAGATCCTCGCCTACGGCACTGCCGTTGTCGTCGTCCCCGATACTCCTGCCTAGCTGGTCATCGCGCTTCGCGTCGCTTCGGGACGGGGCTTGTCCGCAGAGACTCCGGGTCGCCGTGGGCAGTGCCTATGGCACCCGGGCACCGCCCGAGCGCTAACTCTCGGCGTGATCCTCGAGCCACAGCAGGGCTGTGTTCACCAGCACCCGGACGCCCACGTTTATGCAGCGTTCATCGACATCGAACGTAGAGGCGTGCAGGTCGAGCAACGGACCCTCCCCGGCGATGCCGTGCGTGCCCAGGCGGGCGTAGGTTCCCGGCACCTGCTCCAAGTACCACCCGAAAGAGTCACCGCCCCACGACTGCTCCGTGGGTACCACTGAGTCGGCGCCGAGTGCCAACCTGGCAGCCCGCTCCATCACCACAGTCGGTTCGCGGGAGTTCAGCACGGGTGGAATCCCTCGGTTCTCGGATAACTCCCACATCGCGCCGCTGTCGGCGACGACATCGGCGATGGCCCGGTTCAGCAGCGCCGGCGCAGAGGACCAGAGCTCTCTGGAGGGCGTGCGGATCGTACCGCGGAGCACCGCCGAGCTCGGAATCACGTTGTGCGCATTGCCGCTGTGAACTGCGCCGAACACCAGCCGGGTCTCACCGATTCCAGCGGCGAGCTCCGAGAACCGTGCCGGCAGCTGATCGATGATCCTGGCTGCCACCCGGACCAGATCGACGGTACGTTCCGGGCGGGCGGTGTGACCCCCAGGGCCGGACAGGATGACCTCCACCGTGTCCGAGGCCGAGGTGATCGGGCCGACTCGCGTGCCCAGCTGCCCCACCCGCGTCTTGGGGTCACAGTGGAGTCCGAAGATGGCTTCGACACCGTCGAGCCAACCCTCCTCCATCACGTAAACGGCTCCGCCGGGCACCGTCTCCTCCCCCGGCTCGAATATGAGTCGAACCCGACCCTGAAGTCGACCGATCTCATCGAGTGCCTGCAGCGCCAATCCGGCACCGAGAACCGTGGACGTGTGGACATCGTGACCGCAGGCGTGCGCCACCCCCGGGAAACGAGAGGTGTAGGCGCTGTCCGTGAGATCGTTCATGGCCAGCGCGTCGATGTCCGCCCGAAGCGCGATGGTGGGGCCGGCGGCCGGGTTGCCGATATCGCAGATGAGGCCGGTGCCCACCTTCAGAATCTGCGGCGCAAGCCCGTTGGCGCGCAACCAGTCATAGATCTTCTCGGTGGTCGCAGACTCCTGCATGCTCAGTTCCGGATTGCGGTGCAGGTCCCTGCGGAAATCTATAAGGGAGGGGCCATGACGGCGCAGGAAGTTGTCCAGATCAACCGGCGGCGCGGGAATGCCCGGGTCGGTACTCATGCGCCGGGGCCTCCGGTGAGTTCGCGGGTCAGCGAGGAGACCACATCGCGCAAGTCGCCGCCCTCGGCCACGATCTGGAGTTGGCGCTGGTACGACCCGCCCCTGGCGGCCAGCAGGTTGATGCTGCGCAACTCCTCGCCGCAGCCGAGTTCATCCGCCATCGGGGCGAGGTGCTCGACCAGATCGGACAGGTCCTTCTTCAGCGGTCGAGTTCGCCCGTGATCGTCGAGGATGATTTCGGCATCGAGCCCGTAACGTGCCGCCCGCCATTTGTTCTCGCGCACCACCCAGCTGGGGCGCACGGGTACCCGCCCTCCGGCATCGATCGTCCGGTCGAACCAGGTCACCAGACACTGGGCGAGCGCAGCCACCGCCGCGACCTCCTCCATCGTCGGGATGCCGTCACACATCCGCAGTTCAACCGTTCCGAAGCCGGGGTGTGGCCTGATGTCCCACCAGACTTCTCGCACCGTGGAGATCGTTTCCGCGCGGATCAGGGCCTCCAGGAAACGCTCGAACTCCCCCCACCCACTCAGCTGCGGCGGCAGGCCAGCGGTCGGCATCACCTCGAAGACCTTCGTGCGGGCGCTCGCCAATCCGGTGTTCTCCGCCTCCCAGTACGGGCTCGAGCAGGACAGTGCCAGCAGGTGAGGAAGATACGTGGTCAGACCATTCACGGTCTGGATCGCCTTCTCCCCGGAGCCGACACCCACATGGACGTGCACGCCGTGGATCATGAGCCGTCGGGCCGGCCATTGAATCGTCTCGACCAGCGCGTGATAGCGAGGGTTCGGACTGACGATAAGGTCGGTCCACTCGGCGAATGGGTGGGTGCCGGACGACATCAGTTTCACACCGCGGGCATCCAGTAGCGGACGCAGTTCGGCGAGGGTGCCTTCCAGGTCGGCTCTGGCTTCGGCTGGCGTCTCACAGATGCCGGTGATCACTACGATACTGGACTCGAAGAGTTCGTGCTTGGCTTTGGGGTGTTCGC
>CAYMPK010000116.1:0-1086 GCA_964392145.1 uncultured Actinomycetes bacterium
CGCATCCCTCGGGTGGGCGCCGCTGAGTCGGTGTGCCAACGCCGACCCGTGGCCGAAGGCCGGGGCCAACGGGGTCCGGCTGGCACACAGGATCGTGGTTCCTTCGCCTGACAGGTCGGGAACGAAGGCACGGCCGTGCGCCCTGGCAGCGTCCAGAATCTGGGTGACCGCTTCCTCGGTCAGGCATGGAAGATCGCCCGCCACGACCACGATGTTCCGATAGCCCATATCGAGCGCGAGCCGTTCCCCTTCGGCGACGGCTTGATTGAGGTCGCCCGGATCTTCGATCACCCGCACCCGTGGTCCAGGCGCATCGTGCGGGATGTCCGCCCCGACCACGACCGTGGCTCCGATCAATGGGCTGCTTCGAACGGCAGCGAGGGTGTCGCGAGCGAAGGCAATGGCGAAAGCGGCCCTGTACTCGGGGTAGGAGACACCCAGCCGGGACTTGGCCGTTTCGAACGGGCGCACCGGGAGGACCGCGCACCAAGCGGGGTTCTGCGCCGACATCACCATGGCGACGAGTGTGCACCGCATCGGGCCATCGGCAGGACACCGGCCCGACTTCGCAGGCAGGATATGGCGGCAGAAGTCGTTGCGGAGGTGGGCTGGGTCGTGAAGCGTCACGGTACGCGTCAGATCTCGCCGATCTATTGGTTCGCGGTCGCGACTCTTTGGCCGACCTTGATGACCGTCACCAAGCGGGACTGGCGCGGAACCGAGATCCTTCGGCGCAACTATCCTCCGGAGGACGGCGTGGTGGTCGCCGCCAATCACCTCTCCTGGTTCGATCCCATGGCCTTGGTCCACGTGCTGTGGGACAACGGTCGGGTCCCGAGGGTGATGGCCAAACACAACCTGTTCACCACCCCCGGGGTGGGGCTGGTCCTCCGTGGTGCGGGGCAGATACCGGTGCTGCGCTCCACGGACGACGCGGCAAAGGCGGTGGAAGCCGCCGTCGAGGCGATCCACGATGGCGAGACGGTGGTGATGTATCCGGAAGGCACGATCACCCGCGATCCCGAACTCTGGCCGATGACGGGCAAGACGGGCGCCGCTCGGGTCGCTCTGATGTCCGGGGCACCT
>CAYMPK010000116.1:1096-3503 GCA_964392145.1 uncultured Actinomycetes bacterium
CTCGCCCAATGGGGCCCGCAGGAGGTCATGGGCCCCTATGCGAAGGAGTTCAAGCTCCTGCCGAGGAAGACGATGCACATCAACATCGGCGAACCGGTGGATCTCGACGACCTGCGCGGTCGTGAGATCACTTCTGAGGTCCTCGCTGACGCGACCTCGAGGATCATCGCGGCGATCACGGTACTGCTCGCGGAACTGCGGGGGGAGACACCGCCACCCTCTCCGCTGGACTTCAAAGCCGTCTCAAGCCAGGATGCGGAGAAATACAGCAAGAAGGCGACCGGGCAGAAGGCTCGGGCGGCCAAGCGGTCCCGCTCCAGTGGCTCGGGACGATGACAAACACAGCAGCACCATCTGAGGAGCGATCGTGAGCAAAGTGGCAATCATGGGCAGCGGGTCCTGGGGGACGGCCCTCGGAATGGTGATGGCGGATGCAGGTGGCGACGTTGCACTCTGGGCCCGAGAGGCCGAGGTGGTGGAGTCGATCAACACCCAGCACGTCAACGAGCGCTACCACCCCGGCTTGGACCTGCCGGTCAACATGTGGGCCAGTTCCGATCCCAAGGAGGTGATCGAGGGCGCACAGATCGTCGTCCTGGCGATTCCGTCCCAGACCCTGCGCGAGAACCTGTCCAACTGGAAGCAGTACCTTGACCCCGACGCTGTGATCGTCAGTTTGATGAAGGGCATCGAGATCGGGACCGTGATGCGGATGTCCCAGGTCATCTCCGACGTCGCCGGCGTGCCGGAGTCTCGGGTCGCGATCCTGTCCGGGCCCAACCTCGCCCGAGAGATCGCGCAGCGGCAACCTGCGGCAACTACCGTCGCCTGTACCAGCGAGGAGTCCGCTCAACGGCTCGCCGAAGCCACCACCACCTCGTACTTCCGGCCGTACTACACGACCGATGTCGTTGGCGCCGAGATCGGCGGTTCCGTGAAGAACGTGATCGCGCTCGCGAACGGGATGGCGGTGGGCATCGGTCTCGGCGAGAACGCCCAGGCGAGTCTGATCACCCGTGGATTGGCAGAGATGACCCGGCTCGGGGTTGCCCTCGGTGCGAATCCACTGACCTTCCAAGGGTTGGCAGGTATCGGTGACCTGATCGCCACATGTTCCTCACCGCTGTCCCGCAACCGGACCTTCGGCGAGAACCTCGGCAAGGGCCTGACCGTGGACGAGACGATCGAACGGACCAATCAGACGTGCGAGGGAGTGAAGAGTTGCCAGTCGATCCTCGACCTGGCCACTCGCAACGGCGTCGAGATGCCGATCACGGCAGAGGTGGTCAAGGTCGTTCATGAGGGCATGAATCCCAAGGAGATGCTGGGCAACCTCATGTCGCGTGACCCGAAGGCTGAGCAGGGCCACGACGGCACCCTGTGACGGCGAAGTGTCGGTAGGTCCCGCAGTCGGCCTGGCCGCTCGGGCTCCACTTCCTATGGTCGGTCCGGGATCCCTGCCTGAAACCGCCCGAGCACCTCGATCCCGGTCCAGTCATCGGGCGGGACGTTGCGCGGGTCGGCGGACAGCACGACCAGATCCGCCCGGGCGCCGACCGAGACGTGTCCCCAATCGGCTTGGCCCAGCTGCCGGGCCACCCCCCGGCTGGCGGCCCGAAGAGCTGCCGCTGCCGTGATCCGTTCTGCGGCCACCAGCGGCCGTCCGCCGTCGACGCGACGCGATACCGCCACGGCGGCGCACCGGAGGGGGTCGACGTCGCTCACCGGCCAATCAGTTCCGAAACTCACCTCGACGCCATCGGCCATCAGTGAGCCGATGGGGTACTGCCAGGCGGTTCGTTCAGGACCGAGTCGCGGAGCGGTCAGCTCCCGCTGGCACGCATCCCAACAGGCCCACAGGGGTTCGAAGTTCGCGGTGACCCCCAATGACGCGAAGCGTGCTCGATCGTCTGGATGCACCACCTGGACGTGCGCGATAGTCGGCCTGCGCAGTGGATCCCTGCGTCCCGGTGACGCCGCGATCGCATCCAGCGCGTTTCTGATCCCGGCATCCCCGATGGCATGTATGTGCACGTCGAAGCCCGCGACCTCCGCTTCGGCGACGCCGAGGGCAAGTCCCGCGGCGTCCCACACCGGCAGTCCGCAGGTGTGAGGATTGTCCGCGTAGGGCTCCAACAGCGCCGCAGTGCCGGCCTCGACCACGCCGTCGGAGAAGAACTTGACGGTTCCGGCCGTGACGCAGGGATCGCCGGCGATGTCCAGGACCGCCGACTGTCGGACTTCGCGGGCCAGCGACGCGAAGCGAGCCGGGTCGAAGCGTTCCGGGTCGGCTCGAAGTGCCAATTCGACCCGCACTTTCAGAGTCCCGGCCTCGGCGCCCTCGAGGTAGGTCTGCACGTCTCGCTCACTCGCTGCCGCGTCCAGGATCGTGGTGACGCCTTGGGCG
>CAYMPK010000116.1:3513-8547 GCA_964392145.1 uncultured Actinomycetes bacterium
CAGTTCTGCGGTGGCCAGGGCGAGCGCGCTCGCGCGAGCCGTGCGATCCGGCCGCGGAACGTGGCGCTTCAGCAGTTCCATCGCCTCCCATTCACGGAGCGTGCCGAGCACCGAACCGTCGCTGCGAAGGGGGATCTCGCCCCCCGGAGGCGGTTGGCAGTCGGCGTCGATGCCGGCGATCTCCAACGCTCGGGTATTGGCCCAGATGCAATGCTGATCGCTGGACGTGAGCACCACCGGCCGGTCCGTGCAGGCTTCATCCAGCCACCGTGAGTCGAACAACCCCCCGGGTGCCAGCGAGGGATCGTAGGAGCCGCCCTCGATCCACTGCTCGTCCGGATTGGCGGCCGCGTAGTCGGCCACGGCCGCGACCACCTCGGCCACGCTGGTGGCATCGCGAACGGGTACTCCGAGGAGCTGCAGGCCGGCCCAGATCGGGTGCACGTGTCCGTCTCCGAAGGCGGGGGCGACGACGGCGCCGTCGACATCGACCACAGTTCCCGCGGCGGCGCCGCCCCCCGGTCGCAGCGCCTGAATCCGGCCCGCGGCCACTTCGATGTCGAGAGCCTGGCTGGGAGACATCCAGTCGGTGACCAGGTTGGCACCGACGATCGTCAGTTCCGTCAAGGGATGCTCCTCATCAGCGGCCACCTCCGGCGCCAGGATCCCCCGGGAAAGGCGCGAGGGTGGAGTCAACTAATGTACCCAAGACCGAGTTGCCTGCAATCCCCACAGACGTGACGCCCCTGATCCCGCGGAGTCCGCGGGATCACTCTTGCCGCCCGGAGGTTCCCATGCCCACGATCAGTGGTGGTGACACGGCCTGGGTTCTGATGGCCGCAGCCTTGGTGCTCTTCATGACGCCAGGCCTGGCGCTGTTCTATGGCGGGATGGTGCGAGCCAAGAGCGTGCTCAACATGATCATGATGAGCTTCCTGGCTATCGGCGTGGTCACCATCATCTGGCTGGTGTTCGGGTTCTCGTTGGCCTTCGGCTCCGATACCGGGGCGGGCTTGCTGGGTGGACTCGACTACCTCGGGTTGAAGAACACCTTGAACGCGACAGTGGGACCGGACGGCGCGAAAATCCCGTTGCTGGCCTTCGCGATGTTCCAGTTGACCTTCGCCATAATTACCGCTGCACTGCTCTCCGGTGCGGTCGCCGATCGGGTGCGAACCCGTACCTGGCTCGTGTTCATCGGCGTCTGGACCACACTGGTCTACCTGCCCATCGCGCATTGGGCGTTCGCCTTTCAGGATGGGGCCGGCGGATGGATCGGCGATCGGTTGGGGGCTTTGGACTTCGCCGGCGGCACCGCCGTCGAGATCAACTCCGGCTTCTCGGCTCTTGCGCTGGCAGTGGTTGTCGGTAGGCGGATCGGCTGGCGCAAGGACCCGATGCGACCCCACAGCCTGCCGCTGGTGCTGTTGGGGGCGGGGATCCTGTGGTTCGGTTGGTTCGGATTCAACGCTGGGTCTGCCTTGGCAGCCAACGGCCTCGCCGCCACCGCGATGATCAACACCCAGATCGCCACCGCAACCGCTGCCTTGAGTTGGGTCATCATCGAGCGCTTCCGAGATGGAAAGCCGACCACGCTAGGTATCGCATCCGGGGCAGTCGCCGGTGCAGTGGCCATCACCCCTGCCTGCGGATTCGTCGATCCGATGGGGGCGCTCGTGATCGGATTGCTCGCCGGCGCGATCTGCTCGCTGGCGATCGGCCTGAAGTACCGTCTCGGCTACGACGACTCCTTGGACGTGGTCGGCGTTCACGGAGTCGGTGGCCTGGTGGGCATGTTGGCCATCGGACTGTTCGCCACAACGACGGCCAATGCTGCCGGCAAGGATGGTGTGTTCTCGGGCGGTGGCTTCGGACTGTTGGGAACCCAGTTCCTCGCCTCGATCGCCACGCTGGCGTATGCCTTCGGGGTTACCTGGCTGATCGCCAAGGTGTTGGATAAGACGATGGGCTTCCGGGTATCCCGCGACGACGAGATGGGCGGCATCGACCTGTCGGAGCACGCCGAGACCGCCTATGACATCACCGGATCCCAGTCTGGATCGTTCGCCGGTGTGGGTCACCACGGGTTGCTGGGGACGCACGACGGGTCAGGAAACCACAACCAAGAACCGGAGGAGAACGCGTGAAACTCGTCACCGCCATCGTTAAGCCGTTCAAGTTGGCCGATGTCAAGGCCGCCCTGCAGGCCTTCGGAGTCACCGGTCTCACCGTGTCCGAAGCCAGCGGGTATGGACGTCAGGGCGGCCACACCGAGGTCTACCGAGGGGCCGAGTACGTTGTCGATCTGGTGCCCAAACTGCGCCTCGAGGTCGTTGTTGAGGACGAGGATGCCGCCGACGTGGTGGACGTGATCGAGCGGAGTGCGGCGACCGGGCGCATCGGCGACGGCAAGATCTGGGTGGTTCCGGTCGACTCCATCGTGCGTGTTCGGACCGGGGAACGTGGCCCGGACGCCATCTGACTCCCCGATAAGGCAGAATCGCGAGGGCAGCAAGGTTCGGCGCCGTTGCGTTGAATCGACCTAAGAGAGGCCCTTCGATGACCGATATGAAGCTCGACCCGATCCGGCTGTCCGGCTGGGATTTCGCCACCTGGCGATCCGCCAGTGAGGATCCGATCATGCGTTCGACCATGATCGGACTGCTGATTCTGGATCGGGATCCTGATTGGGACAGACTCGTCGACCGCTACGAGCGGGCGAGTCGGGTCGTTCCCATCCTCCGTCAGAAGATCGTCGAGGGCCCCGTTCGGATCGCCAATCCACGACTGGTCGTCGACCCTGATTTCGACCTCTCCTTCCATCTGCGCCGGTTCCGGATGGCCGCTGGCGCGGATTGGGAAGACGTCCTCGACGAGTGTCGACGCCAGAGCATGACCGACTTCGATCGTGATCGGCCGCTGTGGCGGGTCACCGTGCTGGAAGGACTGCCCGGAGGCAAGGCGGCGGTCATCACCAAGTTGCACCACGCGGTCGCCGATGGTCAGGGTGCGTTGCAGCTGGGGGCGGCACTGGTCGACCTGTCGCCCGAAGGGATGGACCTGGGACCGATGCCACGCGCGCCCCGGGGCGAGGCGATCTCACAGTTGTCCTTCGCGGAACTCATGATCCGCGACAACGTCGACTGGCTGGTGCGCACTGCCAAGGAAGTTGCAGAGGCAGCGCTGCCGACCGCTGTGGCCTTTCTGCAGGACCCGGCCGAAGCGATCGCCCGGGTGGGTGAGATCAGTTCCTCGGTGATCAGGTTTGCGCGCCCGCCCACAGCGCACCTTTCACCGCTGATGACGAGCAGGAGCATCAATTACCACTACGGGGCCTTCCAACTCCCGTTCGGCGAGTTACGGGGCGCTACCAAGGCCAGCGGGCATTCGCTCAACGACGGCTACCTCGCTGCGGTTGCCGAAGCCATGGGTGAATACCACCGGCGTTTGGGTCATCCCGTGGGTGAACTGAATATGAACATGCCGATCAGCCTCCGCAAGTCCAACGACCATGCACAGAACGCGGTGTCGATCGCTCATTTCCAGATCAACACAGCTGAGGATGACCCGATCAAGTTGATGGATGAGGTCCATCGGACGGTGACCGCGTGGCGGGCGGAGCCGGCTCTCCACCTGGCCGACCAACTAGCGGAGATCAGTCGCTTCATCCCGTTCGAGGTCGTTTCCGCCGCTGCCACAGCCAGTGACGTCACCGCATCGAACGTGCCAGGTCCGCCGGTCCAGGTGTACCTCGCGGGCGCCGCGGTGGAGCAGATGGTGCCGCTGCCGCCACCGATCGGTGCCGCGGTGTTCGTGGCCCTGTTGACCTACAACGGCGAGGCGACCATCGGTGTGGCCATGGATGATGCCGCCGTGGGGGACCGCGAACTCCTGATGGAGTGCATGCGGCATGGTTTCGAGAAGATCACCGGCAAGGCCATCGCCTCCTGGGACCCGCTGGTGGGCGACGGGCCTCGCCGCGCGGCACCTGCCAACAAGGCTTCAGCGAAGAAGGCGCCGGCCAGGAAGGCCGCTGCGAAGAAGGCGCCGGCGAGGAAGGCGCCTGCGAAGAAGGCGCCCGTCAAGAGGGCTCCTGCGAAGAAGGCGCCCGTCAAGAGGGCTCCTGCGAAGAAGGCGCCGGCGAGAAAGGCCGCTACGAAGAGGGCTCCTGCGAAGAAGGCGCCAGCGAAGAAGGCCTGACCTTACGGCGCCATCGGAGTCCAGCCGTGGGTCAGTGCACCCCATGCATGAGCCGGGAAATCTTCTTCGAGAACACCAGCATGATCACACCGGCGACGATGGTTATCGCGGCGCACACCACGAAGGTGTTCACCGGGTCGTCGGCGGTGAACTTCCCGATCTGACCGCCGATGCTCGTTCCCACAGCAGTGGCCACGAACCACAGCGCCAGCATCTGTCCGCTGGCACCCTCAGGCGCCAGTTTGGTGGTCGCAGACAGCCCGGTGGGAGAGAGGAACAACTCCGACCAGGTTTGCAGCAAGTAGGTCGTGATCAGCCACCACAGGGCGGCCTTCTGGCCGTTCTCCTGATACTGCGACATGGGGATGATCAGGATGAGGAACGAGATCGCGGCGCCGAAGAGCGCGATGGCGAACTTGCGAGGCGTGGTGGGAGCTCGGTTGGCAAGCTTGGCCCAAAAGGCTGCGAAGATCGGGGCGAAGATCACGATGAAGAGTGGGTTGACCGACTGAAGCCAGCCCGCCGGCATCGTCCATCCGCCAATCTGCAGATTGGTGACGTTCTGCGCGAACAGGTTCAGAGTTGACCCCGCCTGCTGGAAGACCATCCAGAACGCGGCGGCACCCAGGAAAAGCCAGACGAAGGCCTTCACCCGATCCTTCTCTATGAGCGTGGACTCCTTGTTCGCGAAAAGCCCCCAGAAATAGACGATCGGCACGATGAGTATGGCGATCGTGACAGCGGTCGTGAGATTGGAGATCACGCGTCCGGTCGTTACGAGACCGATCAGCGCGGTGAGCACGGCGACCAGCACCAGACTGCCGATCACGATGT
>CAYMPK010000117.1:0-8481 GCA_964392145.1 uncultured Actinomycetes bacterium
TCTGGTTGATCTTCGCCACTCCCGCATCGATGCCGCGCTTGACGGCCAACGGTGCCGCACCGGCGGCCACGAGCCGCAGGCCCTCACGGACCATGGCCTGGGCGAGCACTGTCGCGGTGGTGGTTCCGTCCCCGGCGACATCATTGGTCTTGGTGGCGACCTCCTTGACCAGTTGTGCGCCGAGGTTCTCGTAGGGGTCGCTCACCTCGATCTCGCGCGCGATGGTGACGCCGTCGTTGGTGATGGTCGGGGCACCCCAGGCCTTGTCGAGCACGACGTTGCGTCCCTTGGGCCCGAGGGTGACGCGGACAGTGTCAGCGAGGGTGTTGACGCCGCGCTCGAGGGAGCGACGGGCCTCCTCGTCGAATTGCAGGATCTTGGGCATATGTCCTCACTTGTTATCTCTCACGGTTCACAACTTCAGGGAGCGTGACAGCGCCCCGCCGGTCCGCATCGAACGCGGGCCGGACGGGGCGGTGTCACACGAGCGACACTGGTCGCTGATGGATCACTTCTCGACGATGGCCAAGACGTCACGGGCGGAGAGGATGAGGTCCTCCTCGCCGGCGTACTTGATCTCGGTTCCGCCGTACTTCGAGTAGACGACAACGTCGCCTACGGCGACATCGAGCGGAATCCGCTTGGCGCCGCCTTCGTCGAACCGACCCGGGCCCACAGCCAGGACCTTGCCCTCCTGGGGCTTCTCCTTGGCGGTGTCCGGGATAACGAGACCCGACTGGGTCTTCTGCTCGGCATCGAGCGGCTGGACGAGGATGCGATCCTCGAGTGGCTTGATGGCGACCGACACGGTCTGACCTCCGGTTGCATCGGATGGATTCACTTGGGACATGGTCAAGCGGATTATCGTCGCCGCCGTCGCGGTGTCGGAGACGGTCCTCCACTAGCACTCCTTGCTGCTGAGTGCCAGATGCAACGTTAGCACTCCCGCCATCGGAGTGCCAACGGCCGGGGGTGGGAAACGCCTCCGACGAGCGTTTAGGGTCGTGCCATGGGTGAAGCGGCGGCGATGGTGGCGCTGGACAGCGCCCTCGGCCGGGCCTTGCTCCAACAGGCGGAACCCGCCGACGCCATGCGCTCCTCCGACCAGCTGCGCCGCGCCTTCCCCGACGCCGACGCGTCGCTGATCGCGGCGGCTCTTACCCAGGTCGGCCTGGAGCAGCGCGCCCGAACCCGGTTCGGAAGCCTGGCCGCGGACTACCTGTGGACCTCCGACGGGTTGGAACAGGCCTCACGCCCGGGGGTCTCTCGCTATCGGGCCGACAGATTGCGTGCCCTGGGCGTCAGCGTAGTCGCCGACCTCACCTGCGGCCTCGGCGCGGACGCCACGGCTTTCGCGCGCGCCGGACTCGATGTCGTCGGGGTCGAATCCGACCCCGATGTGGCCGAGCTGGCGCGCATCAACGCCCGACGGGCGAACCTCGGCACCAGGATCGCCGTCACTACCGGGGATTGCACAGACCCCGCGATCCTGGGACAACTGCCGATCCAGGCCTGGTTCATAGATCCTGCCCGTCGAGACCCGACAGCGGCGCGTCGTCGGGACGGATCCAACCGCCGGATCGACGATCCGCAGGCATGGTCCCCGCCCTGGGAGTGGGTTCGCGCGCAGGCCGAACGCACCGAGCTTCTGGTTGTCAAGACGGCCCCGGGCATCGCGCATGATGAACTCGGCGGGGCGTCGACGGAGTGGCTGTCGCAGGACGGGTCGTTGTTGGAGGCCTGTGCATGGTGGGGCGTTGCGGGGCCGCAACGAGCAGCGGTGCTCCTCGACGCCTCCGGCGGTGTGCGGCTGCGCGTCGAAGCCGCCGCAGTCGACGATCCCGCCGAACCCGTCACTGGTCTGCCCCACGCTGGCGACCTGCTCCTCGAACCCGATCCGGCGATCATCCGAGCAGGTGTGGTGGCCGAGTTCGGCGAAGCGGTCGGGGCACGACTCCTCGATGAGAGGCTGGCGTACCTCACCGCACAGCCGGGCAGGCTGCGGGCTGGCGCGTGGGTCGGGTCACGCGTATGGCAGATCCTCTCCTGGGGCGACTACCTGCCCAGCCAGCTCGCCGCCATCGCCGCCGAACACGGCATCACCCGCGTCGACGTCGTCGGCCGGGGCCGCACCCTTGACGAGACCCGGGTCCGGCGGGAACTGGGGTTACCAGGCGGCCCGGGCGCCGCCGGGACGCTGATCGTTGCCGGCCTCGGGACCGAGCGGCGCACGACCGTGGCGCTGGCCCGCGCCGTCTCAGCACCGGCACCCGCCTTCGACGTCGGGTCCGTCCCTGCCCCGGGACCCCGATGATCCGCATCACCGTGCGTGCCAAGCCCGGGTCGCACCGCGCCTCGGTCACGAGGCTTCGGCGGCCCACGGTGACCACCCAGTCGGCCAGACCGGCATCCCAGCTTCCGGAACTGCTGGTACGGGTGCGCGCCAAGGCCGTCGACGGCGCTGCCAACATCGCGATCACCGATGCGGTCGCCAAGGCCCTGGGACTGCACCGCTCTGCCGTCACCCTGGCACGTGGCACCCGGTCCCGGGTGAAGCTGCTCGACCTCGATGCCACTGATCAGGAGGTGCGCGCTGCGTTGGCGGGCCTTGCGGAGGAACCGGCCTAGCCGAGCAGCACCTCCGAAACCGGAGCGCTGGAGTCGATCGCGACCCCCAGCCCGACGGGTGGGACCCCGGCTTCGACCATGGCAGCGCCGAGGGAAGCCACCATGGCGCCGTTGTCGGTGCACAGATCCGGCCGGGGCACCCGCAGGGTGATGCCAGCCTGCTCGCACCGTGCCTGTGCGAGCGCCCGCAGACGCGAGTTCGCCGCGACCCCGCCGCCGATCAGCAGTTGCGACACGTCGTGTTGTCTACAGGCAGCAACCGCCTTCGCGGTGAGAACATCAACGACCGCCTCCTGAAACGAGGCGGCGACCGCGGCGACATCGACCGCTCGGCCGGCGGCCTGCTCGGTCTCCACCCAGCGCGCGACTGCGGTCTTCAGCCCCGAGAACGAGAAATCGTGTCGGTGGGTGGCCTGGTCCTTGGCTGCGGTCAGCCCGCGTGGGAAGTTGATAGCGGCCGGATCTCCCGATGAAGCCACCCGGTCGATGTGCGGGCCGCCGGGGAACGGCAACCCCAGCAACCGGGCCACCTTGTCGAACGCCTCGCCGGCGGCGTCGTCCAAGGTGGAACCCAGCGACGTGATCGAGGTCGCCACATCCTCGACGAGCAACAACGAGGTATGCCCACCAGATACCAGCAGCGATACCAGGGGTCTGGGCAACGGTCCGTGCTCCAACCGATCTACCGCGACGTGGGCCGCTAGATGGTTCACCGGATAGAGCGGGGCCTCCGCTGCCCAGGCGATCCCTTGGGCGGCTGAAGTTCCCACCAGGAGCGCCCCCGCCAGACCGGGACCGGCTGTAACCGCCACAGCGTCGACGTCGGCCAACGAGACGCCCGCTTCCCGGCAGGCGCGATCCAACGTCGGCAGCATGGCCTCCAGGTGCGCCCGGCTGGCGATCTCGGGGACGACACCGCCGAACCGCGCGTGCTCGGCGACCGACGTGGCCACCGTGTCTGCCAGGAGCGTGCGACCACGTACCAACCCCACCCCAGTCTCGTCGCAGGAGGTCTCGATCCCAAGAATGAGCGGTTCGTCAGCCATTCCGGGCTCCATCGGGGAGGGCTCGGGCGGCCTCATCTTCTGAGATCCTCCTGCGCATGACGACGGCGTCCGAGCCGTCCGGGTAATACCCCGTGCGGAGGTGGAGTTCGTCGAATCCGTGCCGACGGTACAGCTCTCGCGCCGGATTCTCAGATCTCACTTCCAGCAGCATCCGATGCGCACCGCCCGACGCTGCGGCGGCGATTCCAGCCTGCAGGAGCGCGGCGCCGACGCCACGGCCACGAACGTCCGGTCGCACAGCAATGGTCATCAGGTCGGCTTCCCGACCTCCCAAGGCGACATCGATGTAGCCGACGATCTCGCCGCCGGGCCCTTCGGCCACGCGCAGCCAACGATCGGGGGCTGCCAGTTCAGCGAGGAACGTCTCCAGAGTCCAGGCGGTGGCTCCGAAAACCGAATCCTCGATGGCCACGACCTCCTGGAGGTGCCACCAGCGCATCGGCCGCCGGGCGAACCCGGAGCTCGTCATGGCCGCCATGAGGGCTCCTGGGCATCGGGACGTCGCAGGTACAGCGGAACCGGCTCGAAGAAGTCCTGCGGAACCCCAGCAACCTCCGAGCCGTCACCGTCGGCTGGTGCCAGGGTCGCCGGGACGGTCGCGTCGGCACGGTCGCCCAACCTGAGGTGGGTCTCGGGGCCGAAAGCCTGCCACCCTTCAGCCAGCACCCAGTCTGCGAGCCCCAGTGCATCCGGGCCCGTGTCGGACTGCGGATCCAGCCCAGCAGGATGCTGGCTGAAACCGGGTCCGTACCAACGATCGCACTCCGCCGCGACGGTGGCGGGGGTACCGACCAGGGGACCCCGAAGGCGGCGACCCTGGACGTTGTAGCTGGCCCAGTAGACCTCCCGCCGCCGGGCATCAGTAGCGACACCGAAGGGCTCTCCGACCGGAACCGCCCGAGCGATCACATCCAGGCTGCAAGCGCCCAGCACCGGGATACCCAAGGCCCATCCCACCGCCTTGGCGAACATGATCCCGACCCGAAGACTGGTGTACGGTGCCGGTCCACAGCCGACCGCCACGGCCGACAACCGGTCGCGTTCAACCCCGGCGTCGGCCAATACCCGCTGCACGGTGGGCGCCAGCATCTCCCCCATTCCGTGTCCGGCGTCGACTTCCATGGACGCCCGCGCACCGGGGCCGGCAACCGCAACCGAGAGCACCGGCGTGCAGGTGTCCAGCGCGAGCACCGTTTCGGTCATGCCCCAAGGCTAGGTCGCTCTCGACCCCGGCCCGCAGCAGCCCTCACCCGAGGAGCGCGGCGAAGTCGACTCGTTGCCACCGGGCCCCCCGCCCGAGCAGTTCCACCTCCCGCGGTTCGACATCATCGGACGTCGTGTCGGCGGCCACGGACCCAGGGCTGGACGCCTCGCCCACGGCGGGGCGACGCAGGCGGACCAGCAGGTAGTCCTCGGCCAGGCCCTCCGCCAAGCCGGTCCCCCACTCGACGACGGTCACGGCCTGTTCAACATCAGCGTCCAGGTCGAGTTGGTCCAGGTCGCGCGCGTCAGCGAGCCGGTAGGCATCCACGTGCACCAGGGCCGGGCCGCCGGTCAGGGAGGGATGCAGTCTGGCGATGACGAAGGTGGGCGAGGTGATCGGTCCCCGCACCCCGAGGCCGTCACCCAGACCGCGCACCAGGGTCGTCTTGCCGGCGCCCAGCGGTCCCTCGAGGAGTACCACATCGCCGGGGCGGAGCGCCTGGGCCAACCGATTGCCGAACCGTTGGGTGGCGTCGGGATCGGCCAGCGTCGATCGAGCCAGCACGACCATCAGCTGATCGCGCGCTTCGCCCGGTCCAGCAGGCCGAGCAGCTCCCGATTGACTTCCTCCGGCCGTTCCAACATCAGCATGTGACCGGTCTCGTTGATCACCACGAGTTCCGCGTGGGGCACCCGACGGACGATCTCATACGAATGACCCACCGGGGTCATGACGTCATCCCGGCCCACCATCACCAGAACCTCCAAGCCGGCCATCGTCGCGAGCGCCGCCCGTTTGTCATGCTTGTCGAAGGTGGGCAGGAACTCGGCCACGACATCGACCGGTGTCCCATTGATCATGTCCAGGGTGAACTGGGCCACCTCCGGAGACACCGGGGATCCGAAACTGTAGCGGCGCGCCAACAGCATCGAGAGATCCGAGGTCCTACGTCGACTCGCCTCGATCAGGTCCCGACGTCGGATCAGGGTCGGCACCAGCGAGGGGGCATAGCGGTGGGCTAACCGAGCGATCGGCGCCGGCATCCCGAGAGGCACCTCCGCCATGCCTCCGGAACTCGTACCCAGCAACCCGACGCCGGCAACCCTCGCAGAGAACAGAGCCGGATTGGAGGCGGCCAGCGACATCACGGTCATGCCGCCCATCGAGTGCCCCACCAGCACCAGCGGTCCGACGGGTGCGACGTGGTTGATGACCGCGTCCAGATCCAGACCCAGTTGATCGATGTTGTGGCTCTCGGGAGTCCCCCGCTCGGATTCACCATGCGCCCGCTGGTCCCAGAACACCAACCTGGCCTGCCCGCGCAGTGCCGCCCGCTGGTAGTGCCAGGTCCGGTGGTTCAGGGAGTAGCCATGGCTGAAGATCACGGTCAGGTCACGCTCGGGATCAAAACCCTCGGGAGTGTCGACGTCCACGTAGAGACCGACCCCATCGACGCTGCGCGCCGTGCCGACCTCACCGCGCAGCCTGCCCAACTCGGAGAACGACTCGGGGTCGATCTCCATCTTGTCTGCGACGAACTTCCGTTCCGCGACCGCTCCGGTGACCAGGCCTGCGGCCAACGCGGCGAGCCCGGCAGCAACCGAGACTCCCACGCCCTTCGAGTCAGCCATCCTGTCCTCCTCGATCCGGGACCACTATCCGAGGCACCCGGGGTCCGATCCGGGTGACTATCTCGTAGCCGATCGTGTCGCAGGCCCGGGCCCAGTCCGATGCGGTCGGCTCGCCCCGTTCCGCCGAGCCGAAGACGATCACCTCGTCGCCCGGGGACACCTCTGCGTCCCCGACGTCGACGACGAACTGGTCCATACACACCCGCCCCGCAATCGTACGCACCCGCCCGGCGGCGAAAATCGGGCCGACATTCGTACCGGCACGCGGAATCCCATCGGCATAACCCAGTGGCACCAGCGCCAGTCGGGTCTCGCTGGAGGTCGTATAGGTGTGCCCGTAGGACACTCCGGAGCCGGCCGGCACGTCCTTGACCAACGCCAACCGTGCCCGCAACGACATCACCGGACGCAACCCGAGTTCCGTCTCGGTCCCCAACTCGGATCCGGGCGACACCCCGTACACGGCGATGCCAGGCCGGACCATGTCGTAGTGGGTGGCCGGGAGCTTCAACGTGGCCGCCGAGTTGGCCAGGTGCCGGAACTCGGGCTCCAGCCCCGCCGCCCGGGTTGCTGCCAGTGCCGACTCGAACGCCGCTACCTGCTGGGCAATAACCGGGTTGCCCGGCTCATCGGCGTAGGCCAGATGCGACCAGACCCCCGCCAACGTGACGCTGCCCTCGGCCACCAACCGGGAAGTCTCGGCCAGCAGCGCCGGCCACTGGTCGAGCGTGGCACCGCCCCGGGAGAGCCCGGTATCGACTTTGAGATGGACCCGCGCGGTGATTCCGATGGACCTGGCGGCGACCGCGATCGCCGCCAGGGTGGCGACGTCGTACGCGCTGACGTCGATGTCCGCGGAAATCAACTCCTCGAACCTCTCACCTGGTACCGACAGCCAGCACAGCAGCCGTCCGGTGTCCCCGGCGGACCTGAGCTCGAGGGCCTCACTGGGTAGGGCAACGCCGAGCCAACTCGCCCCGGCCTCCCGGGCCGCGCGGGCGCAGGAGACGAGTCCATGACCGTAGGCGTCGGCCTTCACCACGGCCATCAGCTCGGCGGTTGGCGCGGCGGCGCGCAACCTTCGTATGTTGTGGCGCAGAGCATCCAAATCGATCAGGGCGTGAGCACGATCCGCCACGTCCGACGCTGGGCCGGCAGTCATCCGCCGGCCGCCACATTCCTGGCAAGGGCAACGGCATCGGGTACCGCCCTCAAGACGTCCTCGCTCACAATGGGTCGACCGCCGGCGGCAGCCAGCCGCGCAGCCACCCCGTGCAGATAGGCCCCCGCCCCCGCAGCCCGGGCCAACGCGGTGCTGTCGGCCACGTGGTTCGCCGCCACCAGGGACCCGATGAGACCGGAAAGGACGTCGCCGCTGCCCGCCGTCGCAAGGTCGGGCGGTCCGCTTGCCGACACGACGGCGGTGCCGTCGGCCCCGGCGATCACGGTTACGGCCCCCTTGAGCAGCACGACCGAGTCTAGGTCGGCCGCCAACCGACGCACAGCGGCGAGACGCCCACCTGCGGCGGACAGATCCCCGCCGAGCCTCGCGAATTCGCCTGCATGCGGGGTGAACAGGGTCGGCGACGTCCGGTCGCGAACCATCGTTCGGAGGTCCTCATCGGTCGACACCAAGGTGATCGCATCCGCATCCACGACGATCGGTACGTTGGCGGCCAGCACGTCGGCCAATCTGGCCTTTGCCGTGTCGTCGACGCCGGCACCGGAGCCGATGACCCAGGCCTGCACGCGACCGGATTTCGAAGGCATGGTGCGGCTCGGCACGATCTCCGGCCATCGGGTCACAACCTGGTCGACGGCACCGCCGGCATATCGCACCATCCCGACACCGCCGAAGCGGCTGGCGCCTGAGCACAGGATGCCGGCCCCCGGGTAGTCCTCCGACCCGGCCACAACCCCGAGTACGCCACGGGTGTACTTGTCGTCGGCC
>CAYMPK010000118.1:0-8432 GCA_964392145.1 uncultured Actinomycetes bacterium
GCGGAGGCACGGACCGCGCTACGCCAGCACGCCGGCGAGCGGCCGGGTGCCGTCCGGCGCTCTCCGAGAGGGTCTGCCCTGCGTCGGCGGGGTTCGCCTGTTGGCCTTCGACCCCGCTCGGGCAGTCCTGCCGCCGCCAGGGGTGGTGGGCTCTATCGTGGACGCGGCGAGCCGGGACGGAGACGTCGTCGTGGTGGATCTGCCGCGCTGGTCCATGGGCGGTCGGGCCGAGCAGGATCCTGCGGGTGGGATGGCGGCCGAGGTCCTGCCACGCAGTTCGTTGCTGGTGTTGGTCTGCCCCGCCGACGTCCGATCCGCGTTGTCGGGAGGTCGGCTGATGGCTGCGGACGCTTTGCGGGGCTACCGAAGTGCCGTGGTGGTGAGGGGGCCGTCCCCTGGCGGACTCGCAGCCGCCGACATCGCGGCAGCACTGGGGATGCCGCTCGTGGGGACCATGGCGGCGGAGATGCGCCTCGACCGGAATCTGGACGATGGCGACGCCCCTGCGCATCGTGGGCGCGGACCGCTGGCGGGCTTGGCGCGACGTCTCCTAGCGAATCTCGCCGTCGAGCCCGTCCGCGGTGCGGCATGACGGCACTGTCGCCCGGGGGTGTGGCGACCGCTGGTTCCTCGGTGACGTCGGGCGAAGTTCTCGAACGGGTGCGCGGGCGCCTGATCCGAACCGGCTCCGCGCCTTCATCATCGAATGTCGCCGAGGCACTGCGGGCCGAAGGCATCGTGCTCGGCGACTCCGCGCTGATGTGGATGGTGACTGCCCTGCGGGCCGAACTCGCGGGTGCGGGACCGTTGGAGCAACTGATGCGCGACGAGTCCGTGACCGACGTTCTGGTGAACGGCCCCGATTCCGTGTGGATCGATCGGGGCGCCGGTCTGGAACCCGCGGGGGTGACACTTCGCGATGAGGTGGCCGTGCGTAGGTTGGCGCAGCGGCTGGCGGGTCTCGCGGGGCGGCGGCTCGATGAGGCGGCCCCGTACGTCGATGCCCGCTTGCCCGACGGGTCGCGCCTCCACGCGGTGATACCGCCGGTGGCGCCGCGTGGGACCTGCCTGTCGATCCGCGTTCCGCGGAAGCGGGCGTTCACGTTGTCCGAACTCGTCGAGGCCGGCTCGCTCCCACCCGCGGGGGCGGCCTGGTTGCGGGCGCTGGTCCTTGCCCAGGTGGCGTTCCTGGTCAGTGGCGGCACCGGCGCCGGTAAGACCACCCTGTTGAACTGTCTGCTGTCGAGTGCCGATCCCGGTGAGCGGATGCTCATCGTCGAGGACTCCAGTGAACTCGAGCCCGTGCATCCCCATGTGGTCCGGCTCGAGTCCCGGCCTCCCAACGTCGAGGGGGCTGGCGCGGTGTCGATGCGCGACCTGGTGAGGCAGGCGCTTCGGATGCGCCCGGACCGGCTCGTGGTCGGAGAAGTCCGCGGTGCGGAAGTGGTTGACCTGCTCGCCGCCTTGAACACGGGGCATGAAGGTGGCTGCGGAACGTTGCACGCGAACTCGGCTGCCGACGTACCGGCACGGTTGGAGGCTCTGGCGCTTGCCGCAGGGCTGGGGCGGGAGGCCCTGCACGCCCAGGTCGCGGCTGGAGTGGATGCGGTGGTGCACGTCGGACGGCGTGCGGACGGAAGCCGAGCGGTGGCGCAGGTGTGTGTGCTTAGTCGGGCGGCAGACCTGCTGGTGCGGGCGGTCCCCGCCCTCACATTCCAAGGCGGGGAGTTGATCGAGGGCCCGGGGTCGGCGGACCTGCGGGAGCGACTCGGGAGGTGGGCACCGTGAGACCCGTTCTCGCCGGAACAGCCATGGTGGCACTGCTGGTGTCGGGCCGGCTGTGGCGGGGCGGCTCAGCAGGCAGGCTTCGACTGGCCGCGGGCGGTAAACACAGCCGAACGCGCTACTTGCTGTGGTGCGGCACGTGGATTCGAGATCGTGTCGGATCCACTGCGCGGCTGCGGGCGCGGCGGTTGCGGACTGCCGAGCTCTGTCTCGCCCTCGCCGCTGAGTTGAGCACCGGACAGGCGCCGGAGCCCGCGCTGCGTCGTGCTGCCGGACCCGACCCGATCTGTCCGACAGCCTTGGCGGCGGCCGGTATGGGCGGAGATGTGGCGGAGGGCCTTCGGGTCGACAGCGGACTGCTGGATTCGGAGACGCTCAGGGCGCTCGCGGCAGTCTGGGAGGTGTCCCAGGGCTCCGGCTCAGGTCTTGCGTCAGCCGCTGATGGACTGGGCCGGGCTGCCCTGGAACGCGAACGCATACGGCGCGAGTTGTCCGCCGAGATGGCGGGTCCAAGGGCCACCGCTCAGGTGCTGGCGGCGCTGCCGATTGTCGGGCTGCTGCTCGGAAGTGGTCTAGGCGGATCGCCGGTGACGTGGCTGCTCACGAGTCCGATCGGACTGGGTGTGCTGACGGTCGGAGTCGTACTGGAGGTGCTGGGAGTGCTGTGGGTCCGGGCGATGGTTCGATCCGTGGAGCGGCACTTGTGATCATTCTCGCCGCCCTTCTCATCGGTACGGGTGTCGTGCTGCTGCTGCCCGGTGGCAGCAGGCGGCGGCTACGGACTCCTCGGTCACGCGAACGTGAACGGCAAACCCTGCTGGCTGGCTCAAGGACGCGGGTCGGCGTCAGTTCCCTCGCTGGATTGGCTGTTGGCATCGTTATGGGTGGCGTCGTTGGTGTGATCGTCGGCTTGGGCGTGGTGTTCCTCTGTATTCGGCTGTTGGGCCGACTCGTCGATAGCGGCGCGGGGGTCGAGCAGGAGTTGGGGCGGCAAGCCCCTGAGGCCGCTGAACTCCTGGCTGCATGTCTGGCATCAGGAGCCACCCTGGAGAGCGCCGGCACCGCGGTGGCAGCGGCCTGCCCCGAGCCACTATCCGGACTGTTGGCGGGCATGGTCGCCCAACTGCGGCTGGGTGCATCTCCGGAGCAGGCACTTGCAGGGCTGGCTGCGGCCCCGCCGACGGCAGCGATCGCGAGGGCGGTCCAGCGGTCCCTGGCCTCCGGGGCGCCGCTGGCCGTCGCTCTGGAACTGTGCGCCGAGGAGCTTCGTGACCGGCGCCGTGCGGCTTTGGAGATCCGAGCTCGGCAGGTGGCGGTGAGGTCCGTGGCGCCGTTGGGGGTGTGTTTCCTTCCCGCATTCCTGCTGCTCGGAGTAGTGCCGTTGGTTGCTGGACTGTTGACGAAGTCGCTCGGTCCATTGCTGGGTTGATGCCGAAGAACCCCAGCGGGTTGACGTGCCCCCGGCGGACAGCGTGCACAACTGAGGAGTCCAGCTTCTTGGCATGCGGGTGCCGACGATCCACAGATGTACCACGGGTGGTTCCGGGTGTCCGGGCTGACGGCGCATCGTTGGTGCGCGGCGGCGACCCGCCGCCCGCAAGGGAACTTGCGGCGATGGCCAATCGGCCTTGGAGCACAAGGGGGTCACATGACAGCGGATGTGGTCAGACGGGTGCAGGACGAGAGGGGGATGTCGACCGCCGAGTATGCGGTGGGCACGGTGGCGGCGGTCGGATTCGGCGGAATCTTGGTGAAGCTTCTTTCCAGCCCGGAGGCACAGAAGCTTCTCTGGGGACTGATCGAACGGGCACTGGCGTGGGTGTTCGGCTGAGAGTCGGCGAAAGGCCGGGGTGGGGGCTGGCGCTGGCCCCCACCCGCGGCAGCGCCACCCTCGAACTTGCGCTCGCGATCGTGGGCGCTGTGATCGTCGTCGTTCTGTTGATATCGGGGATCGAAGTGGTAGTGGGAAACGCCCGGGTCGGTGAGCTGTCCCGCGCGGCCGCACGGGAAGTTGCCCGAGGCGACGACCCCGGGGGAGTGTCGAGGCACGTTGAGCAGGCGCTGCCCGGAGCCCGCGTGAACATCTCTGCAGTGGACGGGGTCACCGAGGTAACGGTTTCCTCGGCTCTACCCCTTGCCATCGGGCCGTCGGTGACGGTTCGGGCGACATCGAGGACCATGACTGAGCGATCGACGACTGCCCTCTCGGGCGGTCCGAGATGACGTCGATCCGTCGGCCCGGTCTCAAGCCGGTCGGCTCGGACCGAGGGTCTGCGACCCTGGTCGTCGTTGGTCTGATCGGACTTCTGGTGCTTGCAGGTTTCATCGCCTCTGTACTCGCGATGGTTCTGGGCGCCCAGGCAAACGTCGCGGAGGTTGCGGACCTCAGCGCACTGAGTGCCGCCGACCGGGTACTCGATGGGCCCGATAAGGCGTGCTCGGCGGCGCGAGAACTGGGCCGCCGAGCGGGCATGCGGGTGGTGGACTGCCGACTCGATGGCCTGGATGCCCAGGTCGTCATGTCGCGCCGACTCTTCGCCGCCGACGGACCCGAGGTCACCGCCACCTCCCGTGCGGGCCCGCCCTGAAGGACGACCCAGTCGTCGTCCGTCACGTGACCAGAAGGCCCAACAGGTCCACAGCGCCAGTCTTGTCCAGCGGTTCATTCCCGTTTCCGCACTTGGGACTCTGCACGCAGCGCGGGCAGCCGCCGTCGCAGGGGCAATCTTCGATCTGCGAGCGGGTAGCGGTCAGCCAGGTCTCGGCCGCCTCGTACCCCCGCTGGACGAATCCCGCGCCGCCTGGGTAACCGTCGTAGATGAAGACCGTCAGTTCCCCGGTGTCCGGGTGCACTTCGCAGGACAGGCCGCCGACGTCCCATCTATCGCAACTGGCAACCAACGGGAGCAGTCCGATCGCCGCGTGCTCCGCAGCGTGAGCGGCTCCCGCGAGGTGTGCCGCACCCATACTCTCGGTCGCCGGGCCAGGTACGGTCCACCAGCAGCTCACGGTCACGAGTTCGCTGGGAGGCAGGTCCAGCGGGTGGGAGGAGAGTATCTCCCCCGATCGTTCGCGGCGCCGGACATAGCCGGTCACCTCCGATGTCACCGCCACCTCGCCCAGGTGCAGCATGCCTGCCCCAAGGACGCGGCGATGGGTCTCGCGCAGCACCCCGAGACTCATCTGCGTCAACGCCGAGGTCGTGAAGTCGAGGGTCGCCGCACTGACCATCGCCACGCCATCAGCCAGGTTCAACTCCGCCACGAGATACGTCGCGCCCTGATGGGTGTAGACGGCCCCCGCATGGACGCTTCGTCCGGCCTGCGACCTGTCGACGGTGCCAAGCAGGCGGCCGGTGTCCCGCTCCACAATCCGGACGCCGCTTCCTCCCATGGACCGCAAGTCGTCGAGGCCGCTGGGACGCTCCCGTTGTGTCCAGAACAGACCGCGTGGACGCGCGCGCAGTTTGCCGTCGGCGACGAGATCCGCGGCCACGGCTTCCGCCGTCGGGCCGAACAGTCGGAGGTCATCATCACTCAAGGGAAGCTCTGCCGCGGCGGCGCACAGGTGCGGCCCGAGCACCCGGGGATTCGTGGGGTCGAAGACTGTTTCTTCGACCGTCTGCCCGAATACCGACTCGGGGTGGCTGACCAAGAAGGCATCGAGTGGATCGTCACCGGCCAGCAGAACCGTGACCGATTCCGAGGTGCCGCGGCCCGCGCGGCCGGCTTGCTGCCAGAACGAGGCCCGCCGCCCCGGCCAGCCGCAGATGATGACTGCGTCGAGTCCGGAGATATCCACGCCGAGTTCCAGTGCGTTGGTCGTCGCGACGCCACGAAGGGTGCCCTCGCGCAGGCGTCGTTCGATCTCACGACGCTCCTCGGGCAGGAAACCTGCCCGGTAGGCCAGCACCGCCGACCTCTCCGATGCCGATCCGCTGCGATGTTCCAGGGTTTCTTGAGCGCGCAGGGCGACATACTCGACACCTCGTCGGGATGGTACGAACGCCAGCGCATGCAGACCCGCGGCCACGACGTCGGAAAGCAGATCCGCAGCGATGGTGGTGGTCGTGAGCCTGGAGTCGACCGCGGGCTGCGCGAGCACCATGGTGCGGACCCCGTGCGCGGAGTAGTCATCCGTGATCGGGGTCATGTCCCGACCGCACAACCTGCCGGCGGACTCAGCTGGGGAACCGGTCGTGGCCGAGGCGGCCACAACCAGCGGCTCGCTCCCATAGTGCCGGGCGAGGCGCAGGAGTCGACGCAGGATGAGGGCGACATGCGCCCCGAACACCCCCCGGTAGCTGTGGCACTCGTCGACAACGACCAAGCGCAGGTTCGACAGCAGGCGCTGCCACCGTTGATGCCGCGGCAGCAATGAGGCGTTGAGCAGGTCGGGGTTGGACACGACGTAGTGGGCGTGATTGCGTATCCAGTCGCGTTCGTCAGGATGGGTGTCGCCGTCCAGCACCCCGACCCGAAGGCGCGGGGAGAGCGACTGCATGGCGCGCGCCTGATCGTGTCCCAGGGCCTTTGTCGGTGATAGGTACAGCACCGTCGCCGAATCGTCATTGTCGGTCTCCGCAAGGGCCGCGATCTGGTAAACCAGCGATTTCCCGGATGCGGTCCCGGTGGCAATGACCACATCCTCGCCCTGCCGCAACGCCATCAGCGCCAAGTGCTGGTGCTGCCACAGGCTGGTGATGCCGGCCTGATCCAGGTCACCTGCCAGCGACTCGGGGAGCCACCCCGGAAGGCCAACCGCGACCCCGGAACTCCTCGGTAGCACCTCCAGATGGAGAGGGTCCGCGTCTTCCCGAAGATCACCGAGCAGGGCCGCGATGGCAGAGCGGAGGCGAACGGCTGCACCGCCCGGTTCGTGATCCTCGACCAGATCCGGTGCGGCATCGGCGGGCGTGCCGTCATCCTGACGCATGACGCAATGATCCATGGTGTGCAAGAGTGGGCGCCGATGGGCGTCCTGGCGCTCGTTTGCGAGGGTTGCGCCGTGCGCTGGCCGACACCACAATCGGGGCATGCGAAAGGGAGAGTCGTGGAACTGAGCATCGTGAGTGAGGAGACCGACGGCGGTGTGCTGGTCGTCGCCGTGGCAGGCGAGTTGGATGTCCTCTCGGCGCCTCAACTCGACGACGAGTTGACCCGCGTGATCGCCGCGGGATCTTCACCGATCGTCCTCGACCTGGCGGGAGTCGACTTCCTGGACTCCACCGGTCTCGGGGTGATCATCAAGGCGTACAAGTCCGCCAAGGACGCTGCGCGCAGCTTCTCCGTCGTCGCCAGCAGCGAACGGGTGGTCAAGGTCTTCCGGATCACCGGCATCGACAAGGCGCTGCCACTGTTCGGTGACCTTGCCTCAGCCCTGGGCGGCTAGCGAGATGTCGGTCAGCGAGCTTCATTTTCCGGCGGAGCCGGTCAATGTGCGCACCGCCAGACTTGTTGCCGGCGCTATCGCCCGTCAAGCGGGCTTGGACGATTCGGACGTAGAGGACATCCGTCTCGCTGTCGGCGAGGCCTGCTCGTTGGCCCTCGAGGGTGCCGAGACGATCCGCCTGGTGTTCAACTCGGAGGACACTGCCCTGTGGATCTCGGTGGGTTCGGACGGAATCCTCGATCCCGACAGCGACGATCTCGGCCTCGTGGTGCTGCAATCCCTGGCTGCGGAACTCGAAGTCTCCGAGCGCGGTCTGCGGATGTCCTGGCCGGTCGCCTGAGACTGGCCTCCAAGGCGTCGGGTCGCGAGGGCTTCACCGGCGCCTGTCCGGGCGGCGCCCCGGTTTCCGGCAGGGTCTGCGCAATCCGAATGTTGCCTTTGCGTAAACTCCCTCCCGACCCGCCTTCTGGATGCTGCGGATGGTGCCGGGGGTCACCCGAGGAAATTGACCTGAGGAGTGTGCATGTCGTCTGCCAGTCTCGCCGCCTCGGTGGTGGAACTCACAGGCAGCAACTACACCATTGTGTTGGTCGTAGCGCTGATTGCGCTGGCCGCTCTGGTTGTAGCTGGGCTGCTGGTACGTGAGGTCCTCGCCGCTGGGCAGGGAACCGAGAAAATGATCGAGATCGCCAGTGCGGTCCAGGAGGGCGCCGCCGCATACTTGGCGCGCCAGTTCAAGACCCTGTCGATCTTCGCCGTGATCGTCTTCTTCGTTCTGTTCCTGCTGCCGGCGAATACCACCGGTGAGCGGATCGGACGATCCATCTTCTTCGTGGTCGGCGCGGTCTTCTCCGCGATCACCGGCTACGTGGGGATGTGGCTGGCCGTGCGCGCGAACGTCCGGATGGCCGCGGCCGCAAACGATTCAGGCGAGCAGAAGGCCATGCGGATCGCATTCCGCACCGGTGGCGTTGCGGGCATGTTCACAGTGGGCCTGGGCCTGCTGGGTGCCTCGATCGTGGTGCTCGTATACAAGGGTGAGGCGCCCAAGGTGCTGGAAGGCTTCGGCTTCGGAGCCGCGCTTCTCGCTATGTTCATGCGGGTCGGGGGCGGAATCTTCACCAAGGCTGCTGACGTCGGCGCCGACCTCGTCGGCAAGGTCGAGCAGGGTATCCCCGAGGACGACCCCCGCAACGCCGCCACCATCGCCGACAACGTGGGCGACAACGTCGGCGACTGCGCCGGCATGGCCGCCG
>CAYMPK010000119.1:0-3063 GCA_964392145.1 uncultured Actinomycetes bacterium
GACCGCGATGGCGACGCCGTTGCTGCCCGCGACCCAACCGCTGGCGGGCCATCGCCCTGGCGGCACGACCCTGACGAACGGTTCACGGGCATAGGCGTCATGCAACGCCTGCCGAAGCATGTCCGAGTCGACCCCCGAGGCCAGCGGCGCCGTGGTGGTCGCCAGGATGCCTCGCGGCATCGGCGCCAGCAGCGGGGTGAACGAGACGGTCACCGGGGCTTCGGCGGCCCAGCTCAGCGCTTGCTCGATCTCCGGCGTGTGCTGATGGACACCACCGGCCTTGTATGCCGACACCGACCCTGTGACCTCGCTGGCGAGCAGACTCTCAGTGGCACTGCGCCCGGCCCCGGAGGTGCCGCTGGCGGCAACCACGACCACGTCGTCGGGCTCCACCAGCCCGGCCGCCAGAAGCGGCGAGAGCGCCAGGATGACCGAAGTCGGGTAGCAGCCCGGATTCGCCACCCGCAGCGATTCGGCGATCCGCTCCCGGCCACCCGGCAATTCCGGCAGCCCGTACGTCCAGCTGCCCGCGTGGTCTCCGGAGTAGTAGGACTGCCACGCCGAGGGATCAGCGAGACGGTGGTCGGCCCCGAGATCGACGACCGGGAGTTCGGTCGGCAGCGCCCTGGCGATCTCGGCCGAGGCGCCGTGCGGGAGTGCCAGGAACACGATGTCCGCGGCGGCGAGGGTATCCGGATCGGCTCCGACCAGTTCCCGATCCGCGAGGCCGACCAGATTCGGGTGGACCTCCCCGAGGGTGCGTCCGACCTTGCCCCCGGCGGCCACCGCACCCACCTGGAACTCGGGGTGGGCCAGCAACAACCGCAGCAGCTCTCCACCCGCATATCCGCTCGCGCCGGCCACAGATGCGATCACCATGCACCTACTATATGCGCATACGCGCAAGTTAGATCGGGGGGTCCCTGTCGCGGGCGATGTGGCGTTGGTCACCATGGGGGGGTGGTTGGCCTGCGGAAGATCCCCGAGACGATGCGCGTGGCGGCCTCCGGTGTCCGCGGGGCCTCCTCGACCGGCCTGCTGCGACCGTCTCACCCGCGGGTCGCCCTGCGAATGTCGAAGGACCTCCGCAAGTGGGGAACCAGTCCGGCGATCGGGTACCGGCTGGGTGAGGCCAAGTTCGCCGATGAGCTCGCCATCATCGATGTCGACGACGCGCTGCATCCGGAAGTGACCTTCTCCGAGATCGAGCACCGGTGCGATGCACTGGCCAAGGGACTCGTTGATCGCGGCCTGGGGAGCGCCGACACCGTCGCGATTCTCGCCCGGAACTCACGAGCGATGGCGGAGGTCATCGTCGCTGTCTCGCGGATCGGCGCCGACCTGGTCTACCTCAACACCGGAGCCAGCGCCGATCAGATCTCCCAGGTGCTGCGCAACGAGAAGGTCGACCTCGTCGTGCGCGATACCGAGTTCGCCCACCTCTGCCCGCCGGGTATCCCCTGCCTGGGTACCGATGACCCAGCCGGGGTCTCGCTGCTGGACTCGCTGCCAACCCGCGCGGGGGTCCCCAAGCCGGACCGGGTGGGTCAGCACATCATCCTCACGTCCGGCACCTCCGGCGGTGTCCCGCGGGGCACCGCGCGCGCGAGCATGAACTTCGACGCCCTTGCCGCAATCCTGGACGCCTTCCCGATGCGCGTCGGTGCGCGGGTACTCATCGCGGCCCCGCTCTTCCATGCGTGGGGCTGGATGAACCATCGAATCGCCTGCGTACTGGGTGCCACTCAGGTCTTCGTGCGGCAATCGGACCCGGAGCGCATCCTGGCCTTGATCCAGGCCCATGAGATCGACTCGCTCATCACGGTTCCCACCGTGTTGGCTCAGATACTCAACTTGCCCTCGGACGTGCGAGCGCAGTACGACACCTCCAGTCTCGAGTTCGTGGCGGTCAGCGGATCCGAGTTGCCCGGCGAACTCGCATGGGACTTCATGAACGAGTTCGGTGACATCCTGTACAACCTGTACGGCTCCACCGAGGCGGCCTTCGCCACCGTCGCCAGCCCGAGCGACCTGTGTATCGACCCAGCGACCGCCGGTCGACCTCTTGTCGGGGTGAAGGTGGAGATCCTCGACCGGCGAGGGCGCCCGGTGAAGCAAGGCGAGGTCGGCCGGGTCTACGTACTCTCCCGCACCTCGTTCGACGGCTACACCGACGGCACCGATCGCGATCGGGTCAGGGGCATGGTGTTCACCGGCGATCTGGGGAGGATGGACGCCGAAGGACGGCTCACCCTGGAGGGTCGGGCCGACGATGTCATCGTCACCGGCGGTGAGAAGGTCCACCCCGTCGAGGTCGAGCAGGTGCTGCTCAGGCACCCTGCGGTCAAGGATGCCGCTGTCATCGGGGAACCGGACAGCGTGTACGGAGCCGTCGTACAGGCGTATGTCGTGCTCGCCGACGGCGCTCCGCTGTCGAGCGTGGCCGACATCAAGAAGTTCACCAAGACCCGTCTCGGCCCGAGGCACCGGCCGCGAGAGATCCGGGTGGCCGACGAATTGCCCAGAACCGAGTCGGGCAAACTGCGCCGACGGGCGCTGGTGGATCCCGACGCCCTGGACGACCCGGAGTGGTACTGATCGTCGCGGCGGGATGGCCGATCCGCCGCTGAGGCGCAACACCCCCCTCCTCTCGACTACTTTCGGGTGCTGGCCGTGAGGTGACCTACGTGGTTCTCCTCAGGCCGAGCGCAACACCGCACCATGGGCCGAGTTCGCCCGGGCAACCGCTGCGTCCCGAGCGGCCGAGACCTCCGCATCGGCCAGCGTCCGGTCGGGCGCCCGGAAGCGAAGCGAGAACGCCAACGACTTCGCTCCTTCGGGGATTTGGGAGCCGACGTAGGTGTCGAAGAGGCGCACCGATTCGAGCAACTCTCCGCCGCCGATGCGCAGCGCCCGGGCGACGTCCTGCGCGGGCACATCCTCGGCGACGACGAGGGCGACGTCCTCCTTGGCAACCGGATAGGTGGACAGCGCCGGAGCGGCCGGCAGCTCCTGGGCGGCATCAATGATGGCTCCGAGGTCGACCTCCATCGCCGCAGACCT
>CAYMPK010000119.1:3073-8399 GCA_964392145.1 uncultured Actinomycetes bacterium
GGATGGAGTTCGCCGGCGTATCCGATCGTTTGGCCGTCGAGGCGCAGCACGGCACAGCGACCCGGGTGCCAAGGTGCGATCTCGGTCTTGGCCGCCGCAACGGTCACCTCTGCGCGAAGCCCGGCGGCCAACGCCCGAGCGGACTCCACGGCGTCAGCCCACCCGGCTTCGCGCGCGGGCCCCCACCAGCCGGCCGGCTCCCTAACTCCAGCCAGCACGGCAGCGGCATGCAGCGGCTGGACCGGCAACGCCTTCGCCAAATCCGCCAACTCATGGTCGCCGGGCCTGCCGTCGACACCCACCCGGGCCGGGATATGCCTGGCGCCGGGACGGAACACCAGACCGGTCTCGTAGATGCCGACACCGTCGGCACCCCGACTGAGGTTGCGCCGAGCTGCCGCGAGCAGACCGGGCAACAGGGTCGTGCGCAGTTGCCCCTGCTCATCGGAGAGTGGATTGGCGAGAGTCACACTCGAGCGCCGTGGATCGTCGGCGTCGAAGCCGAGCTGGTCGTAATCCTGTTGGCCGACGAACGGGTAGTTCAGCACCTCGACCAGGCCCGCGCCGGCCAGCGACCGGGACGCCTCACGTCGGAGTCGCTGCGGTGCCGTAAGTCCCCGACCGGCCGGAGGCGAGGGCAGCGTCGCCGGCAAGTTCTCGTAGCCGTGCAGCCGCAGCACCTCCTCGACGAGGTCGGCAGGATCGCGCAGGTCGGGACGCCAACTCGGCGGCCTGACCGCCCAGGTGCCGGCTGTCGGCCCGTCGACGATCTCGGCACCGACAGCGGCGAGGGCCGCGGTCACCTGATCGCCATCGATGGCAGTGCCTGCGACCCGCTCGGGCAGGGTGGGATCGAACAGGATCACGGTGGGTGTTGCCGTTCCGCCGACGCCGGTGCCGCCGCCGATCCGACCGCCGCCGAGGCCGACGAGCAGCTCGGCCGCTCGCTGCGATGCGACCCAGGGCAGCGCCGGGTCGACACCGCGCTCGAACCGGCGAGAGGCCTCCGAAGGCAACTTGTAGCGCCTCGCCGAACGTGCGACCACGTCGGCCGCGAAGTGGGCAGCCTCCAACACGACCTCAGTCGTGCCCTCGGAGATCTCGGTGGACAGTCCGCCCATGGTCCCAGCCAGGCCGATCGGACCCGAGTCGTCTGCGATCAGCAGATCGTCTGGGTCCAGTTCGCGGCGGACATGGTCGAGGGTCTCGAGTTGCTCGCCCGAAACGGCCCGACGGACCCGGATGGCACCGGCGATCCTGTCTGCGTCGAACGCATGGAGTGGCTGCCCCAGTTCGAGCATCACGTAGTTGGTGACGTCGACCGCGAGGGAAACCGAACGCATCCCGCCGGCGAGCAATCGACGCTGCAGCCACCAGGGAGACACCGCGTTGGGATCCACTGCGGACAGTCGTACCGCTGTGAACTGCGGGCAGGCCTCGGTGTCGGTCACAACCACCGAAGGCGCGGGAGCATTGGGGTCGGGGTACTGGCCGGAGGCGCGCTGGGCCGGATCGGCGAAGCCGACGCCGAGCGCGGTGGCAGCCTCCCGGGCAACCCCCCGAATGGACAGGCAGTAGCCGCGGTCGGGGGTGACGGCGATGTCGAGCACCTCGTCGCCCAACCCCAGCACAGGTCCAGCAGCAGCACCGACCTCGGCCGTGTCCGGCGGAAGCACCAGAATCCCTGAATGGTCCGCGGCCAACTGCAACTCCGCTGCCGAACAGATCATGCCGTCGCTGGTGTGGCCGTAGGTCTTGCGTGCGGCGATCTCGAAGCCGCCTGGCAACACCGTTCCTGGCAGCGCAACAACGACGAGGTCTCCGACCTGGAAGTTCTGGGCCCCGCACACGATGCCTCGCACGCCACCGTTGGTGGAACCCACGTCGACCTGACAGAAGCGGATGGGCTTGCGAAATTCCGTCAACTCCTCGATCGCCTCGACCCGGCCGATGACCAGTGGGCCGCTGGTGCCATCGCCGATCATGTCGACCGTCTCGACCTCCAGCCCCACGCCGATGAGTGCTGCGGCGAGTTCCCGGCCGGTGATCCCCTCGGGAAGGTCCACGTACTCGGCCAACCAGGACAGCGGGGCGCGCATCAGATCTCCATTCCGAAGGCCTCGGTGAACCGGATGTCACCCTCGATGAGATCGCGCATGTCGGTGATCCCGTGACGGAACATCAGGGTGCGCTCCAGGCCCATCCCGAAAGCGAACCCGCTGTACACCTCAGGGTCGACCCCGCAGGCGATGAGCACCCGCGGGTTCACCATCCCGCAGCCGCCCCACTCGATCCATCCCTCGCTGCCGCAGGTTCGACACGGCCGTTCGGGGTCCCCCACACTTGCCCCCCGGCAGACGAAACACTGCAGATCGACCTCGGCGCTGGGCTCGGTGAACGGGAAGAACGACGGGCGGAGCCGGGTGACGATACCGTCGCCGAACATGGCCGCGGCGAAGTGGTTGAGCGTTCCCCGCAGGTCCGCCATCGTGATCCCCTCGTCGACGGCAAGGCCCTCGACCTGGTGGAACACCGGCGTGTGGGTGGCGTCCAGCTCGTCGGATCGGTACACCCGACCCGGGCAGACAACGTAGACCGGAGGGTCCTCGGCGAGCATGGTCCGGACCTGCACCGGTGAGGTATGGGTCCGCAGCACCACGCCACTGTCGGCGGATTCCACGAAGAAGGTGTCGGCCATGCTGCGGGCCGGGTGGTCGGGGCCGAGGTTCAGGGCATCGAAGTTGAACCACTCGGCCTCCACCTCCGGCCCTTCGGCGACTTCGTATCCCATCGCCACGAAGACGTCTGAGATTCGCTCGCTCACGGTGGTCAGCGGGTGACGGGAGCCGCGGGGTGCCCGGTCGTAGGGCAGCGTGACGTCGACGCGCTCGGCAATGAGAACACGGGCATCCCGCTCGGCCTCGAGTTCGACCTGCCGCTCGGCCAGCGCCTTCTTGACCGACGCGCGGGCCGATCCGACCCGCTTGCCGGCTTCGGCCTTGGCCGCCGGCGGCAGTGCCCCGATCTCCCGGTTGGCCAACGCCAGCGCGCTCCGATCCCCCGCGTGAGCGAGTCGGACAGCCTTCAGGTCCTCCAGCGTGGTCGCCGCGGCGATCGCGGCGAGCGCCTCGTCGGTGCGCGCCTGGACGTTCTCCGCGGAGAGGGTGGACACCTCCACAGGGTCGTAGTCGGAGTTCGGAGCGGACATATCTCCTCGTCTTTCGAACCGTCGGGGAAGGTGGGGATGCGGTTGGGAAGTCTAGTCGTCGGCCCGCTGGGCCTCGGCGCTCGCGTACAGGCAGACCGCTGCGGCGGTGGAAAGGTTGAGACTCTCGGCCCGGCCGTAGATGGGTACCGCCACCCTTCGGTCTGCGAGTCCGGCGATGTCCGGGGGCAGGCCCCAGGCCTCGTTGCCGAACAGCCAAGCCGTGGCCCGGGCGAGGTCGCCCGCGCGACGAACCTCCGGCAACGACTCACCATCGGCACCGTCCGCCGCAATGATCTGACAGCCGCGCGCCGCGAGTCTGGCCACAACCTCCGCCGGCTCTCCGCCCGCGATCACCGGCAGGTGGAAGATCGACCCGACACTGGCCCGGACACACTTGGGGTTGTACACATCGACGCTGCCGTGCGTGAGCACCACCGCGTCGGCTCCAGCAGCATCCGCCACCCGGATGACCGTACCCGCGTTACCCGGATCCCGGACCTGGGCCAATACGGCGACGAGCATCGGGCGGGCACTGGCCATCGCCTCCTCGAGGGTCGCCTCCGGCATACGGCAGACAGCCACGACGCCCTGCGGGGTCACCGTCGAACACAACTCGCCCACGACAGCGCCCGAGGCGAGATGCCACGGGACGTCCGCCCCGGCCGCCGCTGCCGGCAACTCGGGATAGCGTTTACCGACCTCCGCCGTCGCGAAAACCTCGACGACGTGGTCGCCACCCGCCAGCGCCTCGCGCACCGCCTGCGGCCCTTCGGCCAGGAACCGACGATCGGCCGCCCGAAAAGCCCGCTTGTGCAGGCGTCTGGCACGAGCGACCGGCGCGGATCGAGCCGAGGTGATTTCCATGTCAGCCCCCGCGCGGACGCGGTCCTAACGGATTCAGGCTGCGTCGGTGGCGGGCACGGCGGCGCGCGCGACCTCGACCAAAGCCGCGAAGGCGGCTGGGTCGTTCACGGCCAATTCGGCCAACATCCGACGGTCGACCTCGACCTCGGCGAGTCGCAGCCCCTGGATGAAGCGGTTGTACGTCATGCCGTTGGCCCGCGCGGCCGCGTTGATCCGCTGGATCCACAGCCGGCGGAAGTCGCCCTTGCGGTTGCGCCGGTCACCGTAGGCGTAGACCATCGAGTGGGTGACTTGTTCCTTCGCCTTGCGGTACAGCCGGGAGCGTTGGCCGCGATAGCCGCTGGCGCGCTCCAGTACGGCACGACGCTTCTTGTGCGCATTCACTGCGCGCTTGACGCGAGCCACGAGATTTCTCCTTGCATTAGGTGGACGTGGGACGGACCCGAAGGGCCCTGTTCAGTTGAGGTGGGCGGAAACCGGTCAGCGCATTCCGAGCATTCGCTTGACCTTCTTCGCGTCGCCCTTGGAGAGTTCGGCCTCGCCGCTGAGGCGTCGGGTGCGGCGCGAGGACTTGCTCTCGAGCAGGTGGCGCTTGTGGGTCCGCTCGTGCATGACCTTCCCGGAGCCGGTCACCTTGAACCGCTTCTTGGCCCCGCTGTGGGTCTTGATCTTCGGCACTTCTCACTCCTCGCCTTCTGCGGTGTCCGGTCGGACATCCGCCTTGCGCCGTGTCGGCGCGATAACCATGATCATGTTCCTGCCGTCCTGCTTCGGCGCTGACTCGACTATGCCGAGTTCACCGATGTCCTCCGCCAACTTCGCCAACAGCCGGTAGCCGAGCTCGGGGCGGGACTGCTCCCGGCCACGGAACATGATCGTGACCTTCACTTTGTCGCCAGCCTTGAGGAACCGCTCGATGTGGCCCTTCTTCGTGCCGTAGTCGTGCGGATCGATCTTGGGGCGGAGTTTCATCTCCTTGATGACCGTGTGGGCCTGGTTCTTACGTGACTCACGCGCCTTCAGCGCCGCTTCGTACTTGAACTTCCCGTAGTCCATGAGCTTGCAGACCGGGGGCTTGGCCATCGGCGCAACCTCGACGAGGTCGAGGTCGGACTCCTCTGCCAATCGCAGGGCATCGTCGATGCGGACGAT
Organism: uncultured Actinomycetes bacterium; assembly: GCA_964392145.1. Lineage (GTDB taxonomy): Bacteria > Actinomycetota > Actinomycetes > S36-B12 > UBA10799 > JACJWR01. The sequence continues at coordinate 8,298 of CAYMPK010000119.1, forward strand.
CCCCACCTGCTCACCGGCCGGGCCCACCAACCGTACTTCGGGCACACGGATCCGCTCGTTGATCCTTGGTTCTGCGCTGATGAACGCCTCCTGGTCGCTGGT
>CAYMPK010000120.1:0-8271 GCA_964392145.1 uncultured Actinomycetes bacterium
CCAGGGGAAGGTGTCGTAGGACAGGTCCCAGTGGTTGGCGTGGAACATCGACAGGCGAGGCGCGTTCGGCAGAGGCAGTTTGGCCTGCAACTGCGTGAGCTGCATGTCGTTGAACTTGTCGTACTTCAGCAGGTCGAGGGTGCCTTTGCGCTGGAAGTACGGCACCTCCATCAGGTGGGTCGCCCCGGTGAAGTAGAACATCGGAATCCCGAGGCTGGCGAACAGATCCTCGTTCTCCTCGACGAAACCCTCGCGGTATGTCGTCGTGAGCGAATGGATGGCCCCCTTGATGTCGTATTCGTCCAGCCGTCGGTTGATGTTGTTGATCTGCACGACGGGAGCCAACTGCAGCATGAGCTGACCGATCTTGCCGGACATGTCCTCGACGACGTCGAACTTCGGGATGTCTTTGATCTGGTTGTAGATCCCATCGGCCAGATACGAACCGCCAACCGCCCCGGCCCAGCCGATGACGGCCTTGATGCGGGGCGCCAGGTCGGGTCGGGCGGCCAGCAGGCTCAGGATGTCCGGCGCGCCCTTCGAGTAGCCCATCAGGATCACATCGCCAGGAGGTGTCGGGTCGTCCTCGGCGGTGATGAACGAGGCGTCGATCGGGCTGACACCGATGCCGCGCTCGAGGGTGTCTTCCAGGTCGGCGACGTTGGCCTCGGCGGAGCGCATCGGGTGGGCGTCCACGACCTGGATCTTGACACCGAACCGTTCGATCATGGCGGGCCAGACCGACTGGAATGCAAGGTTGGGCAGAAGCCCTGTCAGCAGTCCCGGTGCGAAGACGAAGGTCACGTTGTCGAACCCCACCGGCTGTGCCCGTGGCATCTCGGTGGTGATCTCCTCGTCCGAGATGTCCTTGATCATCCGCTTCGCCACCCGCTCCCGGTCGCTGCGGGGGTCGACCAGGTTCAGCGGGAACGATGCCTGTGAGTGCTTGACTGTTTCGGCGTTGGCGAGGCCCTCCTGGATGAAGATGTTCCGGTAGCGCTTGCCGACCCAGTCGTTGATCACCGGATCGGCGAGGGCGGCTTCGGGGTCCTCGGCGAACGCTTCACGGACAAGCTGGATGACGGTGTCATAGTCCTTCTGCGCCAATGCGAGGGTGATGTCACCGGTCTGCTCGACGTTGGTCTTCTTCGTGCTGAATTCGTCAGCAGCCTCGTCACGTGTCATGTTCCGAAACGTATTGCAATCGTGGGCTGGATGCACCTCGGTCGGTGGCGATGGAATCGTGGCCCGGATCACACGCCTGCGGGTTTCTCGGCGGAATATCCGAGGTTGTTGGTTACGGTTGTTCGATGTCTCGTCTAGCCGTCGCTGTCGGCTCATGTGCCGCACTCGTGGCACTGGCGAGTTGCGCCCAAATAGCGGCCCTGCGGCCTGCCGAGCACAGCGCCTCCCCCACGCCGACGACGGGTGCCGGTTCCGCCGGTGCTCAGGATGGTGGGCCCGCGGGCGCCGGGAGCCCCGGTTCCTCGCAGTCGGCCAGTCCGACACCCAGCCCTACGTCCACCCGCCCGCTCCCCACCGCGAAGGCCAACCCGGAACCCAAGGGGCCGGCCCAGTTCGTACCTCGAGTGGAGACAGCCGACCGGGTGGTTTTCCTGACCCTCGATGACGGCGCCGTTGCAGATCCGGCACTCGTCTCGTACCTGCGATCCAACCGAGTGCCGATCACGACCTTCTTGACGACCGATTACGCCCGGGGCAACTGGGACTACTGGTCACAGATCTCGCAGTTGGGTTCGGTCCAGAACCACACCGTGAGCCACCCCACCCTGACGAAACTCGGGGAAAGCGGTGCTGCGGAACAGATCTGCCAGGCAAACGAGGAGATCGCCACGCACCTAGGCAAGACACCATGGATGTTGCGACCGCCGTACGGCGTTTACGGGCAGTCCACTCTTGCTGCTGCCGGGGACTGCGGCCTGGACTACGTCGTTCATTGGAGTGTCTCGCTGCCGGATGAGGAGATCCAGTACCAGGTCGGTCCCGGCTTCCGTCCTGGGGACATCATCCTGAGCCACTACCGTTCCGACCTGATTCCCCATCTTGGGATCCTGCTCGCTGAGATCAAGCGACAGGGTTTCACGATCGCCAGGCTCGAGGACTATCTACCTCCCAAGAACTGACCCCTGCGGGGCCTGGCGCGCCCTCTGGGTTCCGACGCCACGTCCGCGAACGGCGCGATCCACAGATCCTCTGGGCCCGATGTACCTCGCCGGGACCAAAACTAGATTGGCGTCGTCCGATCCGGTCGGCCGCGGATTCTGGGGGGATCCATGATCGATTCATTGGTACTTGTCGCTGCTGTCGGCGTTCTTCCAGGAAGCCCGCCGTCCCAGCACGTGGTGGGCGGGACAATGCCGTCCCACCGCGTCCTCTCGAGGTTCAGTCGGCTCGCTGTGGCGCTGCGCTGTCCCCGCACCCCACCGGCTTCCTTCTTCTTCGACGTCGAGCGGGCTCGGACTCACTTCCGGGCGCTCTGCGTTCAGTCGGTGGTGCAGGCGCCATCGGATCGGGCCGCGAGAGCGGTGGTCTACGCCTTTCGGGCGGTCGGCTCCCGCTACAGCCAGGCGGATCGAGGCGGTGTCGGGGTCTATGACTGCTCGAGTCTCGTGTCCAGGGCGTGGTTCTCGGCGGGTGTGACCGCGATGCGGCAAGGGGAGTCGCGTTCTCCCTACTGGCCTACGACCTACACCCTGTTGGACGGTCAAGGCGGGACCTACCGGGTCCCCGGAGCCGGCCGACCCGGCGACCTGGTCTTCCCCCACTCCGGGCATGTGATGATGCGAATCTCTCAGGGGCTTGTCATCCACGCTTCCTCCCCGGCCACCGGAGTGCGGGTGTCGGTCGGCAACGGTTCGGTGGTGATGCGGGTGCGTTGACCCGCCACCCGAGGCGAGTACTGCCGGGACAGGGTCGGTGCTCAGGTTGTTGTCTTGCCGCCGCCCTCGTTGCTCCCGGGGCGTGGACGTGATTCGTGCTCGAGTTTGGGCTTCCCCTCGAGGTGAGCCAGGCCGTTCCACGCGAGATTCACCAGATGGGAGGCGAGTTCATCGCGCTTCGGGCGTCGGACATCGACCCACCACATGCCCGTGTTCGTCACCATTCCGACGAGCATCTGTGCATACATCGGCGCGAGCTTCTTGTTGTAGCCGCGCTTGTCGAACTCATCGGCAAGCGTCCCAGCGACTCGTGCTGCAATGTCGCGGAGCAGCGAGGCGAAGGACCCCTCCGACATGCCCGGGGGCGAGTCGCGTACCAGAACCCGAAAGCCCTCGGTCTCGGTGGAGATGTAGTCGAGCCATGCCAGCACAACGGACTGCAGCATGGCCTTGGGATGGTCGGGGTGCAGTGCAGTCTGCACCCGCCCGAGGAGGTCGGCCATCTCGCGGTCTACGACGACGGCGTACAGGCCTTCCTTGCCTCCGAAGTGCTCATAGACCACGGGTTTGGAGACCCCTGCCTCAGAGGCAATCTCCTCCACGGAGACCGCTTCGAAACCCTTCTCGGCGAAGAGGGTGCGTCCGACCCGCACGAGTTGTTCGCGCCTTTCGGAACCGGACATTCGGACGCGTGGGGGTGCTGGCTCCGTCACATGTCAAGTGTGCCCTGGATCGGCCCCGGGCGTAAGCGATCGACGCGGCGACTGGGCCGGTTGGTCGGCGCCCTCGGTCAACTCTTCGACAGCGGCCGTTCGCGGGGCGCCTCTCCCATGGGGGTCGAGCCAACCACGGCTGCGTTGGCCTTCAGTGTCTGGGCCCCGATTCGACGGGCCCGGGTGCTTATCGTGTTCCTGATGCGGCGAGTGGTCATCTGCCGACGTCCTCTCAGTGGTGCGGTGTTCCTGTTTCCAGTCACAATTATGCCACAAATGGCACATAATCTCCAGGCAAGACGGGCAATTCAGGGAAATCTTCCGTATCAGTGGACTCTGGAAGGGAGATTGTTCCAAAGTGTCCGTATGGCGCGAGCCGATGGGTGGTCCCCCTCCCAAGCACGGTACCCTCGCTCGGGTGATCCTCTCTGATGGCACGATCCGGCGACTGATCGATGAAGGCCGCCTGACCATTGACCCGATGGAGCCTGGCCAGGTTCAGCCGGCGAGCGTGGACGTGCGACTAGGTGGGGAGTTCCTGGTCTTTCGCAATCACACCTGTGAAGTCATCGATCCGTTCCAGAAACCGTCGGATCTGATGGAGAAGGTCGTCGTGGCGGAGGGTGAGGCCTTCGTGCTGCATCCCGGAGAGTTCGTGCTGGGAACGTCGCTGGAGCGGATCGGACTACCCGATGATCTGGTTGCGCGGGTTGAGGGGAAATCCAGCCTGGGACGACTCGGGCTGCTCATCCACGCGACCGCCGGCTTCGTCGACCCCGGTTGGACCCGGGGCCAGATCACCCTCGAACTGTCCAACGTCGCCACCCTGCCGATCAAGTTGTGGCCCGGGATGAGGATCGGCCAACTGTCCTTCCACATGTTGGATGCACCGGCCGAACGACCCTACGGTCACCCAGACTTGAACTCGAAGTACGTCGGCCAGAGTGGACCAGTGGCCTCCCAGTACCAGCGCAACGTGCGCTAAGCCGAGGCGTGGGCGACGAGGTCGTGGCAGGTTCCGCAGCGGCGAGCGCGCCATCCCCGCCGTCACAGAGCCCAGCAGTGGAACCCTCGGAGACTATGACGCCGGAGCGTGCGGCCGCGGCGGCTCGAAACCGAGCCCTTCGGCGGGCGATCCGTGTCGCGATCGTGCTCCCAGCCACCCTCGGGACGATGCTCTACCTGAAGCAGCCAACTGCTGCGTTCATGGCGGCGTTCGCGGTCATCTGCATGCTCGTCCTGGCGGACTTCTCAGGACCTCGGCGGGAGCGCGCCGCGTCGATCACGCTGAGCGGGCTCGCCGGTGCCTTCACCATGCTGCTGGGGGCCGTCACCCACTTCTCGCCGGTGCTGTCGATCCTCACAGCGTTACTGGTGGGTTTCGCGGTATCGCTGGTCGGGGTCCTGCGCGGGTTCCTGGCCCGCGCCTCCGCGCCCTTGCTGCTGCCGTACTTCCTGACCGCGACTACACCCAATGCGATGGATTCTGCAGGGAAGATGATCGCCGGGTGGTTGGTCGGGTGCGCCATCGCGCTGGTGGCCGCGATCGTAATGTGGCCGTACTTCGCCCGCGCGCGCATCACGGAGGCCGTTCAGCAGGTCATGCGCGCGGAATCCCGTGCCATCGCCGCGCTGTGGGCGGAGCCGAGGTCCACATCGGCGATCGACGAATCGGTCGAGGCCGTCGGGAGCACCACAGCCGGCCTTGAGGCCCTTTATGCCGGCCAACTGCGTCGACCCGGTAGCGCCTATCGCCGAGAGCGGACCTTCCTTCGGCTCGTGGAGGAAGTGCGGCGGCTCCGCCTGGGTCTGAGGAGCCAATGGCGGCAAGGCGTGGACTCGTCGTTCGCGGCAGATAGGCAACTCGCGGGGGTCACCGCAACGGCCCTGAGCCAGGCGGCTGACTCGCTGCCTTCGAAGTCCCCCGGACTCTCCGACTTCGAGGTGCTGCAGACTGCCCGCGGCGCCCACTGGGAGGAGATCGAGGCGGAGACCCACGACCTGCTAGCGGCCGGGGACCGGGACCGGTTGCTGCGCCGGGTGCCGGCCGCATTCTCGGCGCGGGTCTGCAGCATGCTCTCGGTCAGCGCAGTGCGCGATGCCGCGCTGGTGAACGCCCCGCCCGGAACGCCGGTACCGCCGTTGAAGTTCCGCGACCGCGTCATCCCGAGCGTTGTCGGGGTCGTCACCCCCTGGAATCAGATCAGAGTCGAACTCAACCTGCGGGCGCCCTGGTTCCGCAATGCCGCCCGCATCGGGCTGGCACTGGCGATCGCTCTGCTGGTGGTCGATATCACCGGGGTGCAGCGCGGCTACTGGGTCGTGCTGGCGACGATGAGTGTGTTGCGGCTAGACCGGCAGTCCACCCGACACAACGCGTTGGACGTCTTCCTGGGGCAGCTGCTGGGGTTCGTGCTAGGGGCGCTCCTCCTGGTGCTTCTGCATCGGTTCCCAGAGCTGACCTGGGTCACGCTGCCGATCACGGTGGGTATCCTCGGCTACGCCACCGACACCGTGAAGACCATCTACATGCAGGCGATCTTCACCGTCACTCTGATGAACCTGCTCGCGGTGGTGTCCCCAGCAGGCACGGGTTTCCCCGAGTTGCGGCTGTTGGATGCCACCCTCGGCCTCGTTGTCGCAGTGGTCGTCAGCCTGCTGGTGATGCCGAGAGGGCTCGTGCCACAGGTTGAGGCCGCCGTGAACCGTGCAAACGCGGCGGCGGGTGACTATCTGAAGGCGGCAATCAGACGGCTGGGCGGTGCCCTGGTCGGCGCGGATGTCGAACTGCTGCGCGACTGTGAGGAGGAAGCCCAGGCCGCCCGGACCGCCGTCGAACTGGCCGACCAGACAGTAGACCTTGCACTGGCTCAGGGCCTGCCGTTGGGGGCGCAGACCCTCGCCTGGGCACGGGCCATCTCGGTGACCTCCCACGTCGCCTACGTGGCCGAGGCGATCAACGTGCAGATCTTCGACTATCCGGGTGGGCCCGGGATGAAGCGGGTGGTAGGCGATCTGGTCGTGGCCGCGGACAGCGTCGCCGCCCGGCAGGCGCGCAACGTGGCACGGCTGATCTCCGCGGCGGAAGGACTCCCCACCGAGGCACCACTTCCGGATCCGCCCGACGAGTTGACCCCGTCACCGCAGATCGTCGCCTTGAACGCTTCCATGGAGACGGCGGTGACCGATTGGGCGGCCCATCGGGATGCCGAGATGGCGTCGACCACGAACCGGCTGTACTGGACGTACATGTGGCTCGCGGAACTCGACATGCTGGCTTCCGCGATGGGTGCGGTGGCTAACCGGATCACGGAGCAGTGCCAAGCGGCCGAGGCCGCCTGAACTACTTCTTCACCGAGTCCAGCAGCAGGGATGCCACATCGAGCACCTCGACGGACTCCAGTGCGACCCCCTCCTGCTTGCGCACTGTCACACCGTCGTTGAGCATGACCGAGCAGAACGGGCAACCCACGGTGATCTTGGTCGCGCCGGTGCCGATGGCTTCATCTGAACGGTTGACGTTGATCCGGTTTCCCAGCGTCTCCTCCATCCACATGCGGGCGCCGCCGGCACCGCAGCAGAAGGACTTCGCGCCGTGGCGCTCCATCTCGACGAACTTGACGCCCGGAACGCTCTGCACCAGCTCACGCGGCGGTGTGTAGATCTTGTTGTGGCGGCCCAAGTAGCAGGGGTCGTGATAGGTCACGCTCTCCTCCACCCCGGTCACCGGAGTCAGCCGCCCGTCCTTCACCAGCGTGCCCAGCAGTTGCGTGTGGTGGACCACCTCGTAGTCGCCGCCGACCTGCGGGTACTCGCGGCCGATGGTGTTCAGGCAGTGCGGGCAGGTTACGACGATCTTGCGGGCCTTGATCTCGTTGAGCACCTCGACGTTCTGCATGGCCTGCATCTGGAAGAGGAACTCGTTGCCGGCACGCCGGGCCGGATCGCCGGTGCAGGTCTCGCCCTCGCCGAGCACCATGAAGTTGACGCCCGCAAGGTGGAGAAGTTCCGCGACCGCCTTCGTGGTCCGCTTGGCACGGTCCTCATAGGCACCCGCGCAACCCACCCAGAACAGGTACTCCACGTCCTCGGGAATCTCGTCCTCGCCCTCCATCCCGAATACCTTGACCTCGAAGTCGACCTCCTCGATCCAGGCGTTGCGCATGGAGGCGTTCATGCCCCAGGGGTTGCCCTTCTGCTCAACATTCTTGAACAGCCCTGCCAGTTCGGTCGGGAACTCGGACTCGATCATGACCTGGTTGCGTCGCATGTCGACGATGTGGTCGATGTGCTCGATGTCCACCGGGCATTGCTGTACGCAGGCACCGCAGGTGGTGCAGGACCACAGGGCGTCGGTGTCGATGACCGGACCCTCGTGGGAGCGGTGCCCGGCGGCGTCGTAGCCGTCGTCGATGCTCCTCGGGTCCTCGTCGCGCGGACCGACCAACGGTCGGGTGGCCTCGGCCGCCACCGTGGCGCCGACCTTCTCGAGGACCTCCTCGTTGCGTTCCCCCATCTCGTCGCGCTTCCCGGCGCCCGATGTGGCCAGTAGGTAGGGCGCGCTGGAGAACAGGTGATCACGTAGGTCCATGACGATCAGCTTCGGCGACAGTGGCTTCTCGGTCGCCCACGCCGGACACTGTGACTGGCAACGCCCG
>CAYMPK010000121.1:0-8214 GCA_964392145.1 uncultured Actinomycetes bacterium
CTTGTAATGGTCGAACGGGTAGTTCTGAACTCGGCCGCGTAGCGGGAGATTCACCGTTCGGGCACTGGGTACCGTTCCGGCCTCGTACTTCAACGACTCCGCGTTCAGGCTCGGTTGAATCGACACCTGGATGGACTCCCGCACAGACCTTCGGAGTTGACGAGGTCTCGACCGGGGGTCATCAGCAGAAGTGCGCTTGCGTAGGGCTCATCCGGCTTTATCGTTGTCTCCACGATGGTAACGGCCACACCTCTGTCCGGGGGTTGAGCCGCCGTGACCTCCTGTTCCGCGAGGCTCTGCCCGAAGGCCCACGCTGCGAGCACGTAGAGCACCGCTACCAAACCCGCGACGACCCAGGTCAGGTGACGCGACCGATCACGCATCAGTTGTCGTCGCCGGCCTGCCGAGGACTCCTTGCGACCTGGCTCGGAATCCTGCACCGCCGCAGCCGACGGAGGACCTGTCCCATCCTCTGCGCCCATGCTTCGAATCTAGCCCCTGAGCACCTCCGGAGCGCACGGGCCGTCGTGACCTGAGCGACGCAGACGGCAGCCGTCTATCCGCGTTCCCCACGCCGAGGATCCCTCGGCATCCTCAGTTCGCGACTCGGTAGCGCAAGTAGCCGACGCCCGCGCCAACCGTCCTGTCCTCGAGCAGTTCGAGGTTGATTCGCGGGCCACGGGGAAGGCCTGGTTTCCCCCCTCCCAGGATGACGGGGCGGATGAACAGATGGCACTCGTCGACCAATCCGTGCCGGAAGGCCTGCGCAGCCAGTTGTGCCCCGCCCACCATCAGGTCACCGGAGGCCGTCGTCTTCATGTCGCGCACCGACGAGGGGTCGAAGTTGCGCTCGATCCGGGTCTTGGCAGTCGGCACGGTCTCCAAGGTTCTGGAGTAGACGACCTTGTCCGCCGCCTTCCAGAGGTTGGCGAAGTCGCTGTCTAATTCCGATTGCACCAGTGCGGGCTCGGTCTCCCACAGAGCCATAGTCTCGTACAGGCGCCGGCCGTAGAGGTGGGCAGCCAACGGCCTCATGAGATCGGTGATGAACGAGAAGAGTTCATCATCGGGCGCGGTCCACTCGAAACTGCCGTCCTCATCCTCGATGAAGCCGTCGAGGGACACGTTGGCGACGTAGAGCAACTTGGCCATGTCTCCACCTTTCCATCCGAACAACGCCGACGATCCTTCAGAGCGACGCCGCCCTTTGCGACGCTGCCGAGATCGATGAGACGACGGTTGATCACGCCCGCCCACGCGCCCACGGACCGCCACACCACGATAGGCGTGCACCCTCGTGGAAGGAACATCGTGACGTTGCCACTATGACCATCAGTGGGCAACGAGACCCTTCACCACCAACACACCTATGACGGCGACCACGATGACGGCGACGTACAAGACGGCCCGCAGACGACTCGTCGGAACCAAGCGTGCCGCCCGATAGCCGGTGGCCGCGAACAGAATCAGGATCAGCGCCTCGGACACCATCACCCCGGTGTCGCCGAGTAGCAGGATGGGCAACGACGCAACGGCGGCCGCGAACAACCCACCCGCGGTCTGGGCACCGAGCAACCGCCAAGCGGCCGGGTCCAGTAGGCCTTTGTTGACCAGCCGGCTGGAGAGCCGGAAGGCGACCTGGTGCGCCAACAGCAGCGCGATGGCCGTGATCAGGACAGTCAGCCACAGATTCGACTCGGAGAGTCTCGCCCCGGGCGGCTGGGCAAGCAGGACAGCCAGCAGGGACAGCGAAACGTACAACGCCATTGTCAGCGCCTCGTGGAACCACTCCAGCGCATCCTCCTCGCTGGCGACTTCCGCACTGTGATCGGCAACCATCCTGCGATTATCCGGGTACCACCGATCGAGCGCACATGTTCCCTGTTTCCGGGCGGGCTGGGCTCTCCACCTCACCCGCCGATCGGAGCAGAGGTTTAGGCTCGGAGCCGTGGCAATGGAGTCCCCCCTACCGTCGCAGGTGCATGGCGGCGAGCGTGACGTGGCGCTCGGACGCCTTCGGGAGGCATTTGCCCAGGGGCAACTCAGCTATCAGGAGTTCGACCGACGCCTGCACGCGGTGATGACGGCAAACTCCCCTGGCGACCTGTCGAGCGCTGTGGAGTCCCTCCCGGTCCCGTTCGAGGAACGGACCGTCAGGATCGTCGCCATGAACGGCAAGATCCGTCGCCGCGGTCCATGGCCGGTGCCACGGAGTCTGTATGTCGAGTCGGAGTACGGATCGGTCTCGCTTGACCTCTCGCACGCCGTCATCGAAACCTCGACCGTCGATATCGAACTGCATCTCCGATTCGGCCGGGCGAAGATCACAGTCCCGCACGACGCGCTTGTCGACCTCGAGGGATTGCAGACGGAGTGGAAGCAACCCCGCTACCGGACCCCGCGGAATCCACCAGCCGGCGGACCTCTGATCCGAGTCTCCGGCTGGATGGAATACGGACGTTTGAAAGTCCGCCATCGCTGATTCGCGCACGGCGCCGAAACGTGACCTGCGCTCCAGGTATATCCCGCTGAAGGTTGGGTAGAAGGCTCCTGTCACCACGGACCACCGCTTCATCCGGTGCCCCAACCGAGTGTCGATGTGAACCTTCCATCCGCTCGAGCAGTGAGGACATTGAAATGAAGAACAGCACCCGCGCGATCTCCCTGGGCCTTGTCGTCGCCTGCGCGACCGTCAGCATCGGCGTCGCCATCGCGAACCCGGCAGGCGCCGCGGCCCGTCCGCCCGCGCATCCGCAATCGCACGCCCGCGTGACGGAGACACCCCGCGGACCGATCAACCAGCTCATCGTGGCAAACATGAGCGGCCACAAACTCGACATGACCGTCACCACAGGGGACGGCACGACACTGCACAGCGTCGTCGACCCCGGTCGCGGATGGTACCCGGAGTCGAACTACTCGGGTCGCGACACCATCATCGTCAAAGACGATGGCGGAGTCGCCTTCGTCGGCAGCTTCACCTACGACACCGACTGGGTCGCCGGCACCATGACTCCTTCACCCCGGCTGCGTTACACGTGGCACACCGGCCCATTCGGTGGCTTCGACTTCCGCTGATTGCGCGTCACGCCAGTCGTTCCCATCGCCCCACCGCTCGGCGGGTGAGCGCCTCAGGTCTGCGCATTGGCCTCGTGATTGGCCTCACCGTGCTTGGCCCACATGGCCTTGTGAGCGCCAGGGAAGAACCTTCCCAGCACCGGACCCCGCAGCAGGATGATCACCAGCACGACCTGGGCGTATCCGGGGTTGTCCGAGATCGAGACCATCACAATCCCGACCAGGAAGGCCACCGCAGCCCACACGGTTCGAGCAATGGAGTAGCGCGCCACAGCGGGCAATTCGCGGGTCAACGTCAGTGCCGTCGTGTGCGCGCCGTACACCCGCATAGCCGTCAGGAAGACACAAACGAGGAACAGCATGGAGAAGTAGAAGATCCATGTCGGGGCGCTGTCACTGACGCGGTTGACGAGCTCGACGGGCAGCGGAAGCACCGCGATGAAAAGCAGGAAGAACAGGTTGAGCCAGATGAGGATCGAGTCGGTACCCTGCACCACTTCGAATGTGTGGACGTGGGTGATCCAGTAGATGCCGATGAAGGCGAAAGTCGTCAGATACGTGGCCCAGGGAACCGTACCCACGTTGTCCCAGATGGCCTCGTTGGTAAGGGTGACGCCGCGCGCCGGTGGCTGGAGCTGGAGAGCGAGGACGGTGACGGCAATCGCGAAGACGCCGTCGGTGAATGCGCACAGCCGAGCGATGTCACTGCCATTGCGCACCCGCTCCAGCAGGCTGCGGACCCGCAGATCCTTCTGCTCCTTCAGCCGCGCCTGATCGTCAGCATCCGGCGGTGAGTACACCGCCTGGCTCGGAGTCGGCCACCGAAGTCTCACCAGCCCCGGAACAACGATCAACAAGGCACCACAGGCCATCGCCACATAGCACCAGCCGACGCTGTCGAGACGCCAACTCACCATGGCGAAGACCAGGGCTAGGGCCAGCACAGCCACCACGCCGAGGGAGTAGGCGCGAAAGGCGGCCTTCGTCTCTGACGGCAATTCAGGGATGACGAGGTCCTGCCGAAGTGCCAGCTCCCAGATGGCGACGAGCATGAGGGCGATCACGAGCAGCGGAACCATCAGACATACGAAGGCCAGACCCAGCCCGAAACCTCGCCCGACGATCCCGGCCGGATACGGCAGCAAGGCGACGAAGGCGAGAAGCACCAGGTTGAGCACCATCAGTGAACTGGAGCGTCTCTTGATGAATCGAAACATCTGGTGGTGGCGGGACCACAAGAAGCCCACCATCAGGAACGTCCCCGCGTAAGCCGCATAGTCGCTGACGTGACTCTGCAGGAATGAGGAGACCGAGGTCTCGTGCTGGACGACGGACTCGGGGACATCGCCGAGGTCCAGCGCCAGGAACGTGATGGCGATGCCGAACAGGGCGTCGCTGAAACCCATCAGCCGCTCGGTGGGTTCGGTCGAAGTGTCCACACTGCTCAGTTGCACCGTCTCGATGGCCATGACAGGACCCTAGGACGACGCCGTCACGACATGGGTGCGATAACGGCGGGTCGATGCCCTAGAGTGGCGCCGCCGATCGCCCGCGTTGGTGGGGCCCAGGATCGCGAGGAGTGGTCATGTCGACGTTCGTCCGGGTGCTAGCCGTCGTGGCCGGCGCAGCCCTGTTCGGTGCGACGGTTCACGCGATCCTGGCCAACATGCTCGTGCCTCGACCCCGGCAGGCACTGATAGGGAAAGTGGCCACCGCGCCCACGCGGGACGCATTCCGCTGGCTGGCGTTCCGGCGGCCGAGTTACGTCAGCCGCGACGCCCTGCTCGCCGCCAGTGGACCGGTCACTGTGCTCGTCCAGTTGGTCGTATTCGTCATCTCGTTCGTGGTTGCCGCCGCGCTACTCGTGTACGGCTTCACCGGTGGTGGCGTCACCCACTCGGTGTACGAGGCTGGCTCCTCGCTGCTCACCCTCGGGATCGTCGAGCCGGCGAACACCGGGACGATCGCCGTGGGGCTGATCACTGCTTTCGTGGGGCTGGTCGTCGTCGCGATCCTCATCGGTTACCTGATGACCCTGTACTCCGCGTACTCCCAGCGCGAGAGTGCCGTCGCCCAGCTCGGGCTGCTGGCCGGGGAACCCGCCTGGGGTCCGGAACTGCTATGCCGGTCGACGCTGCTCGGCAATACCGACCGATCCCAGTTGTACGACAGTTGGACTGACTGGATCTCAGACGTGAGGCTGAGCCATGTGCTCTACCCGATCCTCAACCAATTCCGCTCCTCGCAACCCAGACGCCACTGGCTCGCGACGCTGATCGCAGTGCTGGACGCGGCCGCCCTGGAATTCACGACGCTCGAGCCGACGTCCAACCGCACCGCGCTGGTTCGGGTGCTCGCGGAGGGGACGGAGACGCTCAGCTCCCTTCGTGCGGCCACTCGACCCGTCGCAGCGACGCCAAACGAAGGTCCCTCCGACGGTTCTCCCGATCCAGCCGCCCGCTGGCTGCTGTCCGGTTCGAGCGCGGCCGAGTCCGCCGTCCTGGCGGCGATCAGTGCGGACTCTCAGGCCTCCCTTATCGGACCCAACGCAGCCGAGGCGGCACGCCGTGTCGATGATCCAGGGATCACACGGGACCAGTGGTCGTACGCCTGCGAGTTGCTGAGCGCCGCGGGAATGAACCTGCAGCCGGACTCGGAGGCGGCCTGGCAGGCCTTCAGCGCCATCCGCGCCTCCTACGCGAACAACGCCTACGCCATGGCGCAGGAGGTGTACGCGGCCCCCGCGCCGTGGTCGGGACCTCGCCGTCCTGACACCCCGGTGATGTGGCCCACCCTGGCCAGCAAGGAGTTCCGTGCTGTGCAATCCGATGGTCGGGGTGACGATGCCTCGCCAACGACCTGAACCGAGTTTCACCTGGCCGACGCTGCGCGGCCCACTATGTCCCCGAACACTTCCATCCGGCCCCGGGATGCGGTCCGGATGCAGCTCCCGGAGGGAACAATGAAAGCGATAACCCAGGACCGCTACGGCCCGGCGGAGGTACTGGAGTTGCGGGACGTCCCCCGCCCCACGATCAAGGATGACGAAGTCCTCATCGAAGTCCGAGCGGCCGGAGTCGATCCGGGGGTGTGGCATCTGATGACCGGCAAGCCATACATGATCCGCGCTATGGGATTCGGCATGAAAAGACCCAAGGTCCCGGTTCGCGGACGAGATGTCGCCGGCGTGGTCGCCGAGGTGGGGACACGAGTGACCCGGTTCTCCGCCGGTGATGAGGTCTACGGCACCAGCGAGAGCGGGTCCTTCGCCGAGTACGCGACGGCCCCCGAGAAGCAAGTCTCCCGCAAGCCGACGAACACCTCTTTCGAGCAGGCGGCCGTAACTCCGGTCTCTGGAACCACTGCCCTCCAGGCTGTGCGCGACAGCGGTGCCGTGGCGGCGGGCCAGCGGGTTCTCGTCATCGGTGCCGCCGGTGGGGTGGGCGCTTTCGCCGTACAGATCGCCAAGTCCCTGGGCGCACGCGTCACCGGCGTGTGCAGCACCGCGAAACTCGACCTGGTGAGGTCCTTAGGTGCAGACGATGTCGTCGACTACACCCGCCACAACATCGGCGACGACGGCGCCAGGTACGACGTCATCATCGACACCGCTGGCAATCGCGGACTGTCCTTGCTCCGCCGGGCCATGACCCCCAAGGGCACGCTGGTGCTCGTCGGGGGCGAACACGGCGGCGGCCCGCTGCTGGGCGGCTTCGACCGGCAACTCAGGGCACCGATCGCCTCCCTCCTCGTCGGCCAGCAGCTCAAGGCGCTGGTGGCCAAGGAGCGAGCCGAGGACCTGGCCGTCCTGACCCGCCTCATCGAGTCGGGGGAGGTCACGCCTCTGGTCGGTCGGACCTACGCCCTGGCCGAGGCCGCCGAGGCGGTCGGCTACGTCGCCGCCGGCCATGCACGCGGCAAGGTCGCGCTCACCATCTGAGACCTCGATCCTCAAGCGTGCCGCCGGTTCGGCGAGGGTCAGGACCTCACGTACACGTAGAAGTCCTTGGCACCATCGGAGGTGTCGACGTTCCTCATGATCTCTATGGTGTGACCCTTGATCGTGTAGGTCTTGCGCTCCAGTGCGGAGTAGTTGTGACTGTGGCCGTCCACCGTCGCGCTCGGCCATCCCACGGCGGCGTTCTCGAACTCCATGTCGACCTTGGTGCCGTCGCCGAACTTGATCCAGGTCGTCAGGTCGGTTCCCCACCTGCTGTCCTGACCGGCGTGGGTCCATCCGGACGGAAGAGTCCAGTAGTAGTTGCCGGTCGTCCACTTGCTCGAGTCGTACAGGCTGATGTTGCTGTCGGTCTCGTTGAAGACCAACCAGCGACTATCCCCGGCAACGAACTTGGCTGGTTGTTCTTGTTGTTCTTGCGGCGAGTCAGCGGTCGCCGCGCTCGCAGCGCCCGCCCCACCCACGATTGCCACCGCTGCCATCGCAGCCGCAGCGACTCCTCTGCCGATTCCGGCACGGGTACGCGACTCAGTTCCGAACTTCATCAGGATCTCCTCCAGTCAGGTTCACACCGGCTGTCGGTGCGACTGGCGAAGTTATACCCGGACAGTGTCCGTTTTAAACCGAAGTTTCCAATCAGATCGAAGCGGCAACCTCGGTACCCTGTTTGATCGCACGCTTGGCATCCAGTTCGGCAGCAACGTCGGCTCCCCCGATCAGGTAGGTCTCGACGCCGGCGGAGGTGAGTTCGTCGTACAGATCCCGACGTGACTCCTGACCGGTGCAGAGCACGATGCTGTCCACCGCCAGCGTCGCAACGTTGCCGTCGACCGAGATATGCAGGCCCTCATCGTCGATGCCGAGATACTCCACACCCGGCTGCATCACAACGCCGCGCTTGATCAGTTCGATCCGGTGGATCCATCCCGTCGTCTTACCCAGGCCTGCACCCACTTTGGTCGTCTTGCGCTGCAGCAGCGTCACCTCCCGAGGGGAGGGTTCGGGCTCAGCCGTGGTCAAACCACCCGCCTCGCGGTAGGAGGTGTCGACCCCCCAAGACTCGAAGAAGGCGGGCACGTTGGTGCTCGTGTGCTGCCCGGCGTCGGTGAGGAACTCGGCCACGTCGAACCCAATCCCGCCTGCCCCGAGGATGGCCACGCGCGGCCCGACCTCCACCT
>CAYMPK010000122.1:0-8200 GCA_964392145.1 uncultured Actinomycetes bacterium
CACCTCGACGCGTCGGCTGGACGCGCCAGTCGAGCACTGAGGTCCAGCGGCATCGGCGTTCGGATGTCCCAACGAATGGCAGCGAAGCGCAGGAAACTGGCGACTGCCAGGGTCGTGACCTCGTCGACGAACACCGGTGTGTTCAGACGGTTCATCCAGACGTAGGTGATGGAGGCAAGCAGGGCTGCGAAGGCCAGCCACTGGCCGGGCCGCAAGGCAGACGGCACGTCGCCGCACAGCACGTCCCGGATCAACCCACCGCCCACCGCTGCTAGCACCCCGACGAACACGGCGCCGATGGCCGGAAGCCCGGCGGCGATGGATTTCTGGCATCCCAGCAGCACCCATACGCCCAAGGTGCCCACATCCAAGGCTTCGTAGGCCCAGGTCCAGTTGCGCGCTCGCCTGGCGAAGAAGAAACCGACGAGGGATCCGACCGCGGCAAACAGCAGGTAGTAGGGGTTGGTCAAGAATGCCGGGGTACCTCGCTCCAGGACCACGTCGCGGATCAGCCCTCCGCCAAGACCAGTGGCCAGGGCCACCAGGAGTACGCCGATCACCGACAGTTCCTTGCGGGTGGCGTGCAGGGCGCCGGACAGAGCCCCGACGGTGATGGCAACGGCGTCAAACGCGAGTGGCAGCGCTACGACGGGCTCCCCGGCCACCGGGAAATCGGCAGTACCGGGCAGCAGTCCGGTGCCGGACACCAGGGCGAACATCAGTCCTCCTCAGGCGGCTGACGCTGAACGCTCGGCTGAGCGGTCAAGGTGGTCTGCAGCGCGTCGGCGGAGTGGCGGGCGGACCCACTCTGATCGGTGCGTGCGGTCTCGTCCCGGCGCTTGCGGTGCCAGTAGTCCCACATCCGGTCTGTCAGGTCCACCGAGGTGGGGGACTCCCACCGTCGCCAGACGGCGAGCAGTCGGAGGCCGAACACGATCACGATCGTGAACAACTGGGCCCACCCGCTCGGTAGACCAGCTTTCCACATGATGGCGAACGCGCAGGCGCCGATCAGGGCGGCAAGTCCCGCGTACACGCCTGGGCGCATGACCGATGGCGGCTCACCGCTGAGCACGTCGCGCAGGATGGTGCCGCCGATTGCGGTGATGAGCCCGAGGAAGATCGCCGGGGCCACCCCCATGCCGTAGTAGAAGGCGGCACTGGCGCCCAGGGAGACGAACAGGCCCATGGCGAGCGCATCCAACACCAGCAGCACCTTGCCTGCCCGTGAGATCAGCCCGGCGAAGAAGAAGCCCAGCAGCGCGGCGAGACACGCTGCCAACAGGTAGCGCGGGTCGGTCAGGACGACGGGTGTGCCCTTCTGCAGCAGGACATCGCGCGCCAGCAAGCCGCCCAGACCGCCGGCGATCGCCAGCCCGAGGACACCGATGACATCGAAGCCGCGTCGGGCGGCATGCGAGGCGCCGGCCACACCGCCGACCAGGACGGCCGCATACGCACTCCACGGGGGGAGGTCCGCCAACGAGTTGACGACGTCCACGGCTGCCACAGGTATGAGGGTAGCCCGCGAACGGCGCTACCCTTCGCATCGTGGATCAAGACTCGTGGCGCGTATCACCGGCTGGGCCGGCGGGCGACACTGGCGCGCCCGCGAGTTCGCCGCAGCAGCCCATCCGCCGGGAATGGGCGCCGGACGGTGCCGCGGTCTGCCAAGGATCCTTCCCCGGGGTGGATGCGCGGGAAGCTGCCCGCGTCATGACCGGGGAGACCCCGGACCTTCCCTGCGTGCCGGAACTTCCGGCCCGTGGACCCGGGGCGGATCTGGTCGGCCGCGCACTTGCCCTGCTGTCCGAGGTGGCTCCGGAGTTCGCCGGCGAAACGACCCCGAGTGGCTGGCGGCTGGCTGGGCGCACCTCGGACCCTGGTAGTCGAGATATGCGCCGGGCGCTGGCTTGGCTGGCGGAAGACCTCGACATAGCCGAGGAGGTGTACTCGGGAGCGCCCATGGTCAAGTGGGCGCAGTCCGGTCCATGGACGCTCGCTGCGAACGTCGAGTTGGCCAACGGCCACAGATTGCTGAGCGACCCGGGCGCGCTGCGGGATCTCGAGTCGGCCTACGAGGCGGCCGTGGACGCGCAGGTGGTTCGCCTGACACGCCGTTTCGCCGGTGCCGGCGTCGTGCTGCAGGTGGACGAGCCTTCGTTGCCGGGGGTGGTTGCCGGTCGGATCCCCACCGTCAGCGGGCTGGACTACTACCGCGCCGTCTCTCCGGATGTCGCACGCCACGCCCTGGCCCGGGTTGTCTCGGCCGCGCAACGGCGGTCAGCGTTGGTTGTGATGCACTGCTGCGCGATACCTGCGCCGATCGGGATGCTGCGTCAGACCGGCGCGGACGCGGTCGCCGTCGACCTCACCGCCCAATCCGCAGCCGGCGATGCAGGTCAGGACGAACACGAGGTGGGCGAACTGCTCGAGTCCGACACTGGCGTGCTCGCCGGAGTGCTCGATTGGCGCGATCCTGCCGGGTCCGTGGCGACCGGGGGAGCCGGGCATGGAACCGTGCAGGAGTCCGGTGTCGCGGGTAGCGTCCACTCCGTGATGGCCCTCACCGAACGTCTCGGGATTCCGCTGGATGCGGCACTGCCCCGGATGGCTGTCAGCACGCCGTGTGGGCTGGCCGGCCTGTCGCCGGCTGGAGCCCGGTCCACGGTGCGCGCGCTGGCCCAGGTCTCGGCGATCCTTCGGAAGGAGGTCGCATGACGGACCCACGCGAGGACTGGCAGAGACTCGTCGACCAGATCAACGAAGCTCGTCGCAACTACTACCTCAAGGATTCCCCGACGATCTCCGACGAGGAGTACGACGCCCTGTTTCGTGCTCTGCTCGATCTGGAAGCCGAGCATCCAGAGTTGGCGACCGGTGATTCACCCACCCAGTCCGTCGGCGGCGATCGCTCCGACATGTTCGATCCGGTCACCCACTTGCAGCGGATGCTGAGCCTCGACAACGCCTTCAGTGACGACGAGATGAGGGCCTGGCTCGAGCGGGTCGCCCGAGACCTGGGCACGCAACCCGCCATGGTGTGTGAACTCAAGGTCGACGGGCTTGCCGTGGACATCGTCTACAGACAAGGTCGGCTGGTGTCGCTGGCGACTCGCGGCGATGGTCGCGTCGGCGAGGACGTCACCGCCAACGTCCGCTGGCTACCCAACGTTCCGGTGCGGCTGACGGCCTCGACCGCGGGTCCGGCCTTGCCAGAGGTGTTGGAGGTGCGGGGAGAGGTCTACTTCTCGCTGGCCGACTTCGCCGAACTCAATGACGAGATGCTCGACCTGGGGCGCAGCCCCTACGCCAACCCCCGCAACGCCGGGGCGGGCACTCTGCGCCAGCGCATCGACCGGCGGGAGGAGGAGCTGGCCTCTGCCGAGGAAGCTCTGGCCGCCCAGCCTGGGGATGGGCCCAGGGCCGTTAGGGCGCGGGAGCGGGTGTCGCGATTGCAGGCCGAACTCGACCGCGCCACCGGCACATTGGGCCGATTGCGACTCGTGGTTCACGGCCTCGGACTGGTCGAAGGGTTCTCGGCGGATTCGCTCAGCGAGGCGTATGTCGCCCTGGCGAGTTGGGGACTGCCGGTGGCTGACACCACAGCGGTGGTCGACGGTGACGACGAGGTCCTGGCTTACATTGGTCGGTACGGCGCCGCCCGTCACGATCTGGCCCACGACATCGACGGGGTGGTCGTGAAGATCGATGACTTGGCGACCCAGGGTCGACTCGGAGCCACCTCTCGTGCCCCCCGCTGGGCCATCGCCTACAAGTACCCGCCGGAAGTGGTCCGCACGCGTCTGCTGGATATCCGGGTGAACGTCGGCAGGACGGGACGGGTTACCCCGTACGGTGTGATGGCACCAGTCAAGGTCTCGGGCACCACCGTGGAGATGGCCACCCTGCACAACGCGGCCGAGGTCAAGCGCAAGGGCGTTCTCATCGGCGACATGGTCTTCCTGCGGAAGGCCGGCGAGATCATCCCGGAGATCCTGGGCCCGGTGGTGGAGGATCGCGATGGCACCGAGCGGGCCTTCGTGATGCCCACCCATTGCCCTGCCTGCGGCACCGAACTGCGCCCCGAGAAGGAGGGTGACGCCGACATCCGTTGTCCCAACGCGCGCTCCTGTCCAGCCCAGTTGCGGGAACGCCTCTTC
Organism: uncultured Actinomycetes bacterium; assembly: GCA_964392145.1. Classification (GTDB taxonomy): domain Bacteria; phylum Actinomycetota; class Actinomycetes; order S36-B12; family UBA10799; genus JACJWR01. Next base: position 4,164 of record CAYMPK010000122.1, read on the forward strand.
CACCTGGGATCTCGCAGTGCGTTGGACATCGAGGGTCTGGGATGGAAGGCCGCCTCGGCACTCCTGGACGACGGAATCCTGGTCGACGAGGCCGGGCTGTTCGATCTCGACGAGCACGACCTGGCACGGTCGCCGTTCTTCCGCACGGTCGCGGCCGGCGCCAAGGAGTCCGTACTCACAGCAGACGCCCGGAAGCTACTGGAGTCCCTCGCGCAGGCGAAGCAGCGTCCGCTGTGGCGGGTCCTGGTTGCGCTGAGCATCCGACACGTGGGTCCGACGGCCGCGCGGGAACTCGCGCGCGAGTTCGGCTCGCTGGCGGCGATTCGAGCGGCGGGCGTGCAGCGACTCGCCGCGACCGCCGGCGGCGGCACGGTGATCGCCGAGGCGGTCGTGGAGTGGTTCGAGGTCGAATGGCACCGTGTCATCGTCGACTCCTGGGCGGCGGCGGGTGTCAGCCTCGCCGATGCGGTCGACGAGGGTCCGCGTCCGCTCATCGGGCTCACCGTCGTGGTCACCGGCACATTGAAGGGGTTCACCCGGGACGAGGCCACCGAGGCCTTGCAGGCACGCGGCGCCAAAGTCAGCGGTTCGGTCTCCAAGAAGACCGACTTCGTAGTGGTCGGCGACAATCCGGGCAGCAAGCACGACAAGGCCGTCGCCCTCGGAGTCGCGATCCTCGACGTCGACGGCCTGCGGGTGCTGCTGGAGCGGGGGCCAGAGGCGGCTGCCAGCCTGGCGCAGCCCGCTCCGTAGACTCGAGGCCATGCCCGATACGGACGCCCCAGCGGGGCTCACACCTGAGGATGTCGCCCATCTGGCGCACCTGGCGCGGATGGACCTTCCGGCGGAAAGCCTTTCCCACTATGCGGAGCAACTCGGCGCCATTCTGGACGCCGTGAGCCGGGTGGGCGAGGTCGCAGCCGCCGATGTGCCGGCGATGTCCCACCCGCAGGACCTGACGAACGTGATGCGTCCCGACGTCGTCACGCCGAGCCTCACCCTCGAAGAAGTCCTCTCGGCCGCTCCAGCGGTGGAGGATGACCGATTCCGGGTGCCGAGAATCCTGGACGCCGAGGCATGAGCGATGACATCACGAAGCTGAGCGCCGTCGAGATGGCCGCGTCGATGGCCGCTGGCGATCTCAGTTCCAGGGAACTCACCGAGGCGCACCTGGCCCGGATCTCCCAGGTCGATGATGAGGTGCACGCCTTCCTGCATGTCGACCGCGAAGCGGCATTGACCGCGGCCGAGGCTGTGGATCGGCTGCGTTCCGCCGGCGAGCCGCTGGGTCCGCTGGCGGGGGTGCCCATCGCTGTGAAAGACGTGGTGGCAACCAAGGGAGTCCCCACAACGTGCGGCTCTCGGATCCTGGCCGGTTGGGTGCCCGTGTACGACGCGACGGTGGCTGCCAGGCTCAAGGATGCCGGCACGGTGATGCTCGGCAAGACCAACATGGACGAGTTCGCGATGGGCTCCTCGACCGAGCACTCGGCCTTCGGGCCTACCCGTAATCCGTGGCGGCTCGACCGCGCCCCGGGCGGATCCGGCGGTGGTTCTGCGGCCGCTGTTGCGGCATACGAGGCGCCGATCGCCATCGGGACCGACACCGGGGGGTCGATCCGGCAGCCTGCTGCCCTGACCGGGACTGTCGGCGTCAAACCGACTTACGGCGGCGTCTCCCGCTATGGGCTGGTGGCGCTGGCGTCGTCGCTGGATCAGGCGGGCCCATGCGCGCGCACGGTGCTCGACGCCGCCCTGTTGCACGCGGCCATCGGTGGCCACGACCCGAAGGATTCCACCAGTATCGATGCACCCGTCCCAGGGGTCGTCGAGGCAGCCAGATCCGGTGACGTCAAGGGCCTCCGGGTCGGCCTGGTCAGACAGCTCTCCGGTGACGGGTTCCAGGCTGGTGTACGCAGTCGGTTCGATGAGGCGGTCGAGGTGTTGTCCGGGCTGGGTGCCGAGGTGGTCGAGGTCGATCTGCCGCATGCGGACTACGCGTTGGCGGCCTATTACCTGATCCTGCCCAGTGAGTGCTCGTCCAACCTCGCCAAGTTCGACGGAATGCGCTACGGGCTGCGTGCCGGGGACGACGGCCAACGCTCCGTCGCCGAGGTGATGTCGCTGACCCGCGGAGAGGGCTTCGGCGACGAGGCGAAGCGTCGCATCATGATCGGCACCTACGCACTGTCGAGCGGGTACTACGACGCCTACTACGGCCAGGCCCAGAAGGTGCGCACCCTGATCGCGCGTGACTTCGCGGAGGCCTTCACCGAAGTGGACGTGCTGATCTCGCCCACGTCTCCCACGACGGCCTTCGCGCTCGGTGAGAAACTCGACGATCCGGTGGCCATGTACCTCAACGACATCGCGACCATCCCGGTCAACCTCGCGGGCATCTGCGGAATGTCGTTGCCCATTGGCTTGGCACCCGAGGACGGTCTGCCGGTCGGCCTGCAAATAATGGCACCCGCCATGGCAGACGACCGGCTGTACAACGTCGGGGCCGCCCTGGAGGCCGCGCTGGACGCGTCCCGCGGCCACACGCTGCTCGAGGAGGCGCCCGCACTATGAGTCCTGATCCCACGATCGCCTTCGATACCGTTCTCCAGACCTACGAGCCGGTGATAGGTCTCGAAGTGCACGTCGAACTGTCGACCAACTCGAAGATGTTCTGCGGCTGCGCCGTCGACTTCAACGCGGAACCCAACACCCGGGTCTGCCCGACCTGCTTAGGACTTCCCGGGTCGATGCCGGTGGTGAATGCGGCCGCCGTAGAAGCTGCCGTGCGCATCGGCCTGGCATTGAATTGCCGGATTGCGGAGTGGGGGCGGTTCTCGCGGAAGAAATAATTCTACCCGTACATGCCCAAGGACTACCAGATAAGTCAGTACGACGTGCCACTCTGCGTCGATGGGTACCTGGACGTGTCCGTGCCCACCGACGACGGGACCGAGACCGTGCGTGTGGGTATCGAACGCGTCCATATGGAGGAGGACACCGGCAAACTCACGCACGCCGGTGGTGCAGCCGGGCGCATCCACGGTGCGGACTACTCGCTGGTCGACTACAACCGGGCGGGGGTGCCACTGGTTGAGATCGTCACCCGGCCGGTGACGGGGACCGGCCCATTGGCACCGGCCGTGGCCAAGGCATACGTGTCCGAACTCCGGGAGTTGGTTCGATCGCTGGGTGTTTCCGACGTCCGGATGGAAGAGGGATCGCTGCGTTGCGACGCAAACCTGTCCATCGCGCCCATCGGCGCTGAGTGGGGTACCCGGACGGAGACCAAGAACGTCAACTCGTTGCGTTCCGTCGAGCGCGCGGTTCGATACGAGATCACCCGTCAGGCGGCGGTCCTCGAGTCGGGCGGCCGAGTCGTGCAGGAGACCCGACACTTCCACGAGGATGACGGAACGACGACGCCGGGCCGTTCCAAGGAGCAGGCGGAGGACTACCGCTACTTCCCCGAACCAGATCTGGTTCCGGTCGCACCCGACGTCGAATGGATCGAGCAGTTGCGGGTCACGTTGCCCGAGCCCCCCGCGGTGCGTCGGGAGCGGTTGCGGGCCGACTGGGGCATCTCGGAGTTCGACATGGCCTCTGTGATCAACGCAGGGGCACTGGACCTGGTGGTCGCGACGATCGCGGCGGGGTCGGATCACGCAGGGGCCAGGAAGTGGTGGCTCGGTGAACTGGCTCGGGAGGCGAACGAACGATCGCTGCCGATCACCGATCTGCCGGTGACCCCCGAGGATGTTGCCCGGGTTGAGGAACTGATCAATTCCGGGGCCTTGAACGACAAACTGGCGCGTCAGGTGTTCGCCGGTCTTCTGGCCGGGGAGGGAACCCCGGACGAGGTGGTGGCGGCGCGGGGCCTGGTCCTCATGCAGGACGATTCCGAGCTGCTGGCGGCGATCGACAACGCGATCGCCGCACAGCCCGATGTGGTTGCGAAGGTGCAAGGCGGCAAGCCTGCCGCTGCAGGCGCCCTCATCGGATCCGTGATGAAGGCGACCGGGGGCAAGGCCGACGCG
>CAYMPK010000123.1:0-1438 GCA_964392145.1 uncultured Actinomycetes bacterium
CATACTGTCGCAGGGCTCCCTCGTCTGGGCCGAGTTCGGCGGGAACCCGGTGTCAGGGGCGCGCCTCGAACTGCCGGCCGAAGACTGCACTCTCCGCATCAACTACGGCGCCTCGGGCAATACCTTGACCCTGGCCGCCGGGCAGGCCTCCGGTGCTGGGATTCCGGCCACGTTAGGCGCCCGAGACCCGCAGGTGCCGCCTTCGGTCGTCTCGATCACCGGATTGAGCACGAGTCCCACCCTGCTCGGCAAGCTGGACGTGCGGGTTGCCTCGGCGACCATCGGGCATGAGGTGCCCGGCTGGCGGCCCATCCTGGGCGCTTTCGTGCTGCTGTGCGGCGTGGCGGTAATCGCGTTGCGTTATCGCCGTGATCGGGTGATCGACTCGGGCGCGGTGCCCGGCCTTGCGACGCCGCGTTGGACGGGCTCGGACACCTTGGTCGCCGTGGCGGTCGGCGTCGGCCTGGTGCTCTCCCTGCCCGATTTCGACGATGGCTGGGTACTCACCACGGTTCGGGAATTCACGCCGCTGCGGGTGTTCTCGAACTACTACCAGAACCAGGCCACGGCCCAGCCGCAGGGATTCTGGTGGGGGTGGCTACAGCAACTCTGGCTGGTGCCGACGGGCACGCCCGCGTTCCTGCTTCGGCTTCCTGCCGCACTGCTGGGCGTAGGTGGGTGGTGGTTGCTTCGCAGACGCGTCATCGACCAGAGCCTGCCCGCGCCCACGCTGCGATTGGCCAGGTTGGCCGGGGCGATGGTGGTGATCGCCGCCGTGCCGAGTCTGATCCTGTTGTTACGTCCGGAACCCGTGGTGGCCATTCTGGTGGCGGCGACCCTGGCCCTGTGCGTCCGATATGCGCGGCGACCGGACCCTTGGGTACTGGGTCTGTTGGCGCTGCTGTGCGCCTTGGCACTCTCGCTACACCAGACGGGCTGGGCGGTCGTGCTGGCCAGCCTGTCCGTCGTACCCGCGGTCCTGCGATGGGGGAAGACCGCGGAACGGCCGTGGACGCAGCTCCTGCCACTGGTGATCGGGCCGCTGGCCATTTTCGTCGTCCTGCTGCTGGCCGGCAGCAACGTCTGGCTGTGGTGGGAGTCGGTAGGCAATTTCACCCAGGACGGTAGTTACTCCTCGGTGCTGGACGAGGTGACGCGACTGCACGGATTGACGGCCGGCTTCAGCGCGGTGCCCTCCCGCGTGCTGTTCTTCGGCGTCGCCATTATGGGGTTGTTGGCCTTCCTCGTGCGGAGCCCCATCTTGCGCGTGGGTTTTCCGAGCGCCGCTGGCGCGGCCGCTTCGCTCGCGGTGCTGGGACTCGCCCTGACCGCGGACAAGCTGCCCTCCCATGCCGCGGCGGTCGTCCCCGCGGTGGCATTGCTGATGGCCGGCTTGGCGGTGGTGGCTGGCGCCGTCGTGGTGACGGCATCCGCGGCG
>CAYMPK010000123.1:1448-8188 GCA_964392145.1 uncultured Actinomycetes bacterium
CGGCACCGCCACTCGGCCCGCATCGCGCAGCACCCGCAACCGGACCTCGGGGTCGCCCGGGCGCGGCGAACGAGGCTGGTGGTGGGGCTCGTCGGTGTCGTGATCATCAGTTACCTCGCGACACGCATCACTCCGCTCGCGACATTCTCTTGGGAGGAAGTGCCATCGGCGGGACCCGGCGCACGATCCTGGTGGTCGGGCGGCTGGGTGGCGGTGGTAGTGGCGGTTACGGCGATTCTGGCGGGTTGGCTCGGGTGGCGGCGTCGGCACGTGGCGTCAGCATCCGGTGAACATCTCAGACCCGATGCCAGCCCAGGCGTTGCTGAGTCCCACGAACCCGACCGAGGATCGGGCGTCGCCGAGTCCGGTGGAGCCGACTCGGGGGCCGACGCTGACGATGCCAATCGGGCCCGGCGAACGCTGCTCTGGGGTGCGGGCGCGGCGGTCGGCCTCACCGTGGCCGCGACCTTCGTGCCCACGATCGTGCAGGGGTCAAGCGGCGTGTCCTGGCTCGGCCAGAATCTCTCCGCCCTCCAAGGCCAGGGCTGTGGCCTCGCCGGCGACGGCGGCGTCAAAGTGCCCGCGGGTGTGGTGCAACTACCCGCGGTATCAACTCGGCAACCAGGTGCGCCAGCGCAGGTAACCGGAACGCCTGGTCGGCTGGCCGTACCGGTGATGGCAGGGACGCTCACCGACCAGCAGGCCGAGACTCCGATCCCGGATATGCAGGTGTTGGCGGCCCCGATCGGCGGCAGCGGGGCGGTCACTACGCCCGGGTACCAGGTGCCTGTGGGTGGTGCGGTCACGTTGTGGGCGCTGAGTGGTGCGGGTCCGCTGTCCCTTGAACTCAACTACCGGGATTCCTCCGGCGCTGCCCTCGGTACCCGGACCCTCATCCGTGACGGGGAGTTGAACACCTGGCAGGCATTCTCCGTGGTCGCACCCGAAGGTGCGGCCGAGGTCTCGGCGAGGTGGTTCTCCGACAGCGGGCCTATCGCGGTCACAGCACCTCAGCGAGTCCTATCGACCGCCTCCGTGGCGCAGCTGGTGGGCTCGGACCCTGCATGGAACAACCCCCAGACGCATCTTCAGGCGGCTTGCCTGCCGATGCCCAGCATTCGCCGCGGCATCGTTGCGCCATTCAGTTACTCGGTGGGGCGTCCGATCCTGAACGGCCGTGGCTATCTCTCCGAGGTGCCTGCCGGCCAACTCGCGTGCGCCGTCGAGCAGCCGGATGCCGCAAGTCGCTGCATCTACCGACTCGGCACCGGCAACCCGGGCGGCCTAGCGATCCGGCCGCATCGGGACGAAGTGGGGTGGCTATGAGTGATCCTCAGGCAACTTCCACGGTCTCGGCGCCCAACGCAGCGACCGTGAGCACCTCGACGGGACTCGTTGTGCGAGTGGCGGTCTGCGGACTGGTCGCCCTCGTCAGCGCGGTCGCGCTCATGATCCTGCCCCTGCACGGGCGGACGACCACCTGGACCTGGACGCCCACCCTGGTGGATCCGGCCGACGCCGCAGTGGACGTCGCGGCCGGCGCCCCGAACGACCTCACGGCAGAGATACCGTGCAGGACGCTGCAGAGCAGGACCCTCGGAGACGGGCGAGCGATTCAGATCCTGGGCACCACCGGAACCCGACCGTTGCGCCTCGGGATGACGCGAGGGCGACTGTGGGTGGAGTCGGACGACAAGGCGGTGCCGGAGCTCAGCGGCCCGATAGGGGATGCCCCGTGCACGGTCCGGTTCCACTACGCGGAGGGGACTGACAGTGCAACGCTGGACACCGGAAGTCAGGTGCTGTCAGCGCGACTCACGCCGCCGCCCACTTTGGTGCCAGGGGCTTACCTGAAGAGCTTCGCAATCGAGGGTCTTCACACGGATCCAGCACTGAAGTCCACGAGTCCGGGTGCACCGGACGGTCTTCGCGTCAGTCTCGTAACCCGGCCAGCGACGATTGCATGGCCAATGTGGCGCTGGTTGCTGATCGCGACCATCGCCGCGGCTGCCTTCCTGGCCTGGCTTCAACTTGCCTTCGTGCGCTACCGTCCGACCTCCGGGTACGCGGGCGACATCGACGGCGAGTCGAAACGCTCCCCATGGGTCACGCTGTCGGACGCGCTGCTGCTGGTCGTGGCGATCACAGCGCTCTTCTTGGTTCCGCCGTTATCGGACGACGGCTGGGTCCTTACCACTGGTCGCAACTACTCCAGCCTCGGATTCTTCTCCAACTACTTCACCGCATCCGCCGCACCACAACCGCAGGGGTTCTGGTGGGCACTCATCGAGCAACTCTGGCTGCGGGACCCCGACACCCCGCTTCTCGTCATGCGACTGCCCTCACTGGTGTTGGTGCTGCTGGCATGGTGGGTGTTCCGTCGGCATCTGCTCGACAGGGTTTTCCCGGACAACCTGCGACCTGTCGCACGTGCTGCAGCTGCGGTGACCCTCGGGGCCTTCATCCTGTCCTGGACCCCGACGCTTCGACCGGAACCCGTCGTGGCGCTCCTGCTTGTCCTGCAGTTCATCCTCGTTCTGAGATACGCGCGGTCACAGTCACCCTCGACGCTTCTCCTCGCGGGTCTCGTGGCGGGCCTGGCGTTTTCGCTGCACCAATCAGGCTGGGTTGTCGTCACAGCGGGCATAGCGATGGTGGCGCCGCTCTGGCGATGGTGGCGCTCCTCGCGCAACAAGCTAGCGAGCGTATTCCTGGTGGTGTCGATCGCGATGCTCTGCGCAGGTCTGGTCGTCGGCCTGTTGATGCTGCACAGCAATTTCGCCGTCGCTTCATGGAGCAACACCGCCTTCTCGCGTGAGGGCGTTCACGACCTGATGTTCAAGGAGTTGGAGCGCCTTGACTCCTTTGCTGGCGGGCAGGCCCCGCTGAGGGTCCTGTGCCTCGCGCTGGTCGGGCTGGCAATAGTCGGATTCCTGGTTCGGGTACCGCGGAAACCCGATTCGGCAGCCACCCTGCTGGGCCGGGTTGCATTGTGGAGCCTCCTCGGGCTGCTGTTGACGTCGAGCAAGTGGATCTGGCATGTCGCGGCAGTGTGGCCTGCCGTTGCCGCGCTCATGGGCGTGGCGGCGGTCTCTCTCGCACGCGACAGAGGCGGGGCGACCGGGGCAGTTGCTCTGGTCGGGGCGACGGCCGTCCTCGTCACGGGATTCCTGGCCAGTCTCTATCCGGGGGTGTGGGGCCAGGTCGATTCCTTCCTGACGAACACCCATGCCTGGGATCTGATGGCACGAAGGCCCATCTTCTGGGTGATCGTGGGCATCCCACTGGCAGCGGTCTGCACCTGGTTGATGCTGATGGCGGGCGCACGCCTCGGCGCCCGAGACGGGTCCACCCGGTCAGCTGTGCCCGCGCTGGGTGCCGGCGTCGCCGTCCTCGTGATCGTGGCGGCCTCCTCGCTGGCCCCCATGGTCACTGACGCCACCCGGGGAGCGGCGGCAGCGTGGCCGGACGTGGTCGCAACGTCCATGGAACAAGGCAGTTGCGGAGTCGCCGGCGCGGGTGGACTGCAGGTTCCCACCGCGCTGCGAGCACTGCCCCGGAGTACCGATCAGATGCCGGCATCGGTGCCGGCGAAGTCCCAGCCGCTCGTGTTCGACCGGGTCGGATTCTTCAAACCCGCCGACGTGCCAGTGTGGACGGTGGTCGACGGTCAGGCAAGCGGTGCAACCGACTGGTACGACGTGTCGGCCGGTCGGCCCATGCGGACGTGGGTGCAGTCAAATGGGCTGCCCTACTCGGTACGGGTGCGGTGGCGCGACGCACGCGGGGCCGAGCTTCCGACGACGACGATCGAGCGCATCGCCTCCGAGAGCTACTGGCAGGTCATCGAGCTGGCTCCTCCTGAGGGCGCCGCGGCGGTGTCATTGGAGTGGCCCTCGCCGCAGGGGCCGGTGGCGGTCCTGAGCCCGGTCGCGGTTGTCGCGTCCACGAACCTGAATGCGTTAGTGGGCGGCCGGCCCGTCTGGCGCTCGCCCTACAGCGCGATGTGGTCGTCCTGCCTGGCATTTCCCCGCATCGACACCGGGATCGTGCAGGACTATGACTGGGCGATCGCCAGCACCGACGAAGTCAGCGGCTTCCGGCTCTCGACCGAGCGAGTACTCAATGAGGAGGCGTGTCTGGACCTCGCGCGGGGGACCCGGTTCTGCATTTTCCGGTCGGTGCCGCCGCGAACTCTTGGTGTCACCCGAACGTACGGGACCGCGCGTTGGTAGGGGCTATGCGGTCGTTCGGAACCACGTGCTCAGTACTGCCACGGCGCTGGGGGGAACCGTGTGGTCCTTCACGCTCCTGTCGGCCGTGAAGAGGAACTGGCCGCCGCCGGACGACGCGATGGATGCCCGGACCGCGGGCACGTAGGTGCTGCCGTCGACGCCCTGGTAGCAACAGGTGTCATAGAAGTTGAGCACCTGGGCGAACGTTCGGGCCGGTGCCGCCGCGGCCAGGACATAGAGTTGCTGGAACGAGGTCGTGGCGAGGAGTTGAGGGTTGCACTGCTCGTAGTCGCCCTCGCAGTCCTGCGACGCTCATCGCTCGACTGATCCGGTCGTCTGCTGCCGCAGCGACGGTAACGGTCCAGCCGCCCCCTGAGACGCCCGCTACCACGAGTCGCGAGGCTGGTCGATCCTGCAGCAGCAGGTCCACCGTCTGGATCACCGGGGCGATGAATAGGTCCAAGACGTTGCGGCCACCCGACTCAAGCAACTGCATCTGGTTGTGCCAAACATAGGGTGCCGGTCGGGAGGCATCGATCTTGCGACCATCGGGCAGGGAGGCAATCTTCCCCCGGTTCGAGCCGCGCAATGGCATCTCCAAGACAGCAACCCGGCAACCCGAATCCAGGGCCGAGACGATGACGGCCCCGCCCCCGCTGGCAAACGGATCATCACCGTGTCCTGCGTGCCACACCAGCGCACAGCCGGCATCCCGGAGTGGATTGAGGACCGTCACCGTGGAGGTCAGATCGAACCGGAGTGGTAGGGCGCTCGTGATCTGGGCAGATGTCCGACGGGCGATCGGCTCGGGAAGGCTGATACCCGTTTCCACTCGGGTCGGCGGACCAGACCGAGCACCCGACAGGTCCGGTGTTCCGAAGAGGGTCTGGCGCAGCCGTGTGCGGAGGTCGCGTACCTGCTCCGGATCCTGTGGTAGTCCTGTCGACACCTTGGGGGCCACCGGCGCCGCCAGCAGGTCGGCGGTCGGAGTGCCGCAGGCAGTGAGGACTCCGATGACGAGCGCTGCCACGAGAGTCCCCAGTACTCCCGTCCGGTGGCTCATCACGGCAGCCTAGCTGCACCCGAGCGCAGAGCTCGATCGTCCGCGCTGGAAATGCCCACTGGTTCTGCATCCGAGCCCGTAGAGTGCGTTCGTGGAGCATCGGCGGGGGCTGTTGGCGGCAATGACGCCATGGATCTGGCCCGCACTTCCGGTCGTGGTCGCGGTGGTGATCGGGGTCATCGTGCACGCCGGTCATCCCATCACCGCGCCGACTGCCGACGCCGCCACCTACACCTGTGCCGGACACGGACTGGCAGGAGTCCCGTGGCAGGTGGACCTCTGCACACCGGAGTGGGGCCTGGGAGCTGCGTCGATGCGCGGGTTCACCTATCCGGCGCTGATCGCGTCCGTACTCACGTTGGGCGGGAGTGACGCGACTGTTGGTTGGTTACAGGGTCTGATCATTCTTCCTGCGACGGTGTTCGTGCTCTTCCTGGCCGGTTCGGTGGCGTTCTCCCGAAGGGTCGGATTGCTCGCCTCATGGACGTACGCCCTGTGGCTGCCGGCAGCGATCTACACGGGCTACCTGATGCAGGAGACCCTGCTGGCGTTTCTCATGGCGGTCCTGCTGTGGCTGCTCGCGCACGTCGCGCGGGATCGCTCGTGGACCTGGGCAGGTGCTGCTGGGCTGCTGCTCGGACTGATGGCCATCACGCATTCAGCGTTCCAGGTGGTCGGGGTCGTCGTGATCCTGGCAGTGCTGTTCGGCTACGGTCTGCGATCCCGCCAGGCCCGGACGGCGGCGATAGCCGTCGCTCTGGGGCTGGTGCTTGTCACGGTGCCCGTGCAGGTGTTTCGCAGCGTCAACGATCTCCCCGGGCAAGGCCAGGGTTCCAGGGGGTACGGCGCGGGAGGAGGTTGGACATTCTGGGCGGGCAGCAATGCCGACACGGGTTTCCACGGCAATCCGGATCTGGCGGAACTCGCCAATCTGACCAAGCCGGAGTCGGTGCGAGAGGCCGCACTGAAGGTGCGAGACGGCGCGATCACCACTGACCGTCACATGCAGGAGTTGCTCGCCCGAAAGCTCTCGGAGCAGCCGACATCCTTGATCTCGGATGGGGACTACTACGCCCTGGGTCTGGCGAATCTGCGCGATCACTGGACGCAGGTGCCCGCGAAAGTGGCCTTCGGCCTCGACGTGCTCACTCGAATACCACCCAACATGCAGCTCTACGGAGAGCCCGTCGTGGATTGGTCTGGGCCGTGGAAGGCGGCTACCCGGATCCTTGCGGTGGGGGCGCTCATCGGCGCGGTCTTCGTTGTCTGGCGAAGACGCTCCCAGACACTTCTGTTGGTGCCCATCTCCGTCCAACTCTTCGTCCTGGTCATGGCACTTCCGGAGACCAGGCATCACCTGCCCCTTGTGGGGACGGCAACCCTGCTGGCTGCCTTCGCGATCGGCCAACTGCTGACCCTGACTCGGTCAGATCCGCTACGCG
>CAYMPK010000124.1:0-8168 GCA_964392145.1 uncultured Actinomycetes bacterium
CACGATGGCGGGGTGGTCGCGGTTGATGCGTCTGACCTCGACCGCCGCGGCCGGTATCCCTCCCGGCTCGCGGTGTCCAGGGCGATCGCCCTCGATGGCGGCCAGCAGTAGGTCCGCGCCGATCGTGAACGAAGGTGCCCAGACGTCCCCGCCGATCGGCGCCACCCAGCGACCGTGCGCGCCGAAACCGCGGCCCCCGCACACAATCGTCATTCCCAACTCTCGTAGGGCGCTGATCGTCCGCCAGGATCCGAAGAGTGACATCGGCATGGCGCACGTCACCGCAACCGCCGTTGGTGGATCGGCTCCCAGGAAGGCCGCCAACTCATGGGCGGGTACTGAGGGTCCGATGAATGCCACCTCAGCGCCGCGCAGTCGAAGGACCCCCGCTGCCATCAGACCGGGCAGCACATGCCACTCCCCCTCGCTGCAGGCCACCACCGCCCGTCCAGCCGAGCCCTCCGCCGGTACCGCGGGGCCGCGCATCGCAGTATCCACCAAGGTCTGAAGCGCCGACTCCGTGATGGCAGTGGCACGATGCTCCAGGGCCACACTCCAGCGGCCCTCCTGCCACCCGCGTCCAACAGCCCGCTGCGCTCCCACCAGGACGTCGTTGATGATGTCCTCGGGCCGCATGCCACCGTCGAAGAGGGCGAGCACTTCGGCAACGGCGCGACGACGATCGCCGTCGAACACAGCGGCAAGGTAGTCCTGCTGGGCGGTCGCTATCAGGGCATCGGGCGACAGCCGGTGGTCAGCAGCCTCGTCGCCGCTTGCCATCTGGTTGCCGTCCTTCAGTCGATGCGCTCATTGCCGTCGGTCGGTGCCGCAGCACCACGGTCGTGACACTCCATTGCACAGCATGTCGCGCGCCACCGCCTCGCGTACGTACGACTTGACAGGTTACAGGAGTGTGAGCACCGCCATCAGGATGCAGAGGCAATGCTGGTCCGCCGACCGCTGCCGGGCGGCGTGGGTAGGATCCGGCCCATGACCGGCCGCCGGAACGTCTCTCCACTCGCTCGCTGCGGCGCCCGTGCGCATCGCAAGCAGCCCACCGAAGATTCGCACCGTTCGCTGGGGGTGATCTCGAGTGCAAGCCGGTGACGAACGGACTGATCATTGGGAGGGCGCCTACGCGGACGGTGACGCTTCACGCAGCTGGTACCAACCGCATGCGACCGTGTCGATGAACCTCCTGACGCGCGCCGCCGTCCCACCCGCCACAGCGATCGTCGATGTGGGCGGTGGAGCCTCAACGCTGGTCGATGACCTACTGGAAGCGAACTTCACGGATGTGACCGTGTTGGACGTGGCACCCTCGGCGCTGACCCTGGCCCGCACACGCTTGGGCCCTGACCTCGCCGCCCGGGTCAACTGGATCGTCGACGACATCGAGACCTGGCAGCCCGTGCGCAGCTACGGTGTCTGGCACGATCGCGCTGTTCTGCACTTCATGGTGGATCGTCATCAGCAGGCGGGCTACCGGCGGGCACTGTTGAGGGCGACGTCCGTCGACTCCCTCGTCATGATTGCGGTCTTCGGTCCTCAGGGCCCCGAGCGGTGTTCCGGCCTGACGGTTGTTCGCTACGACGGTGAGGCGCTGTCGACATTCCTCGGCGATGAATTCGAAGTTATGCAGACAGGGGAAGTCCCGCACCGGACCCCGGGCGGTTCGGAGCAGCAGTTCCTGTGGATGATGGCGCGACGCACGAGTTGACAGTTAGACGAACGATCGGAGCACTGATGGAGATCACGGACACGCTCAACTCACTCCGGGACCGACTCCTCGGTAGGCGCGCGGACTCACCCGAAGCTTTCCTCCGGGCGGGAGGACGCCGGGCTGGAGCCTCACCGGTGGTCGTCTGTGTCGGAGACAGCATCACCAACGGACTCGCCAGCGCCAACTACGTCGACCTGCTCAAGCAACGTCTCGGCCCCGAAGGATTTCGGTTCATCAATGCCGGCATCAACGCGAATCTCGCCTGGAACGTGCTGCAGCGGATCGACAGCGTGATCGCCTGTCGACCGGATATCGTGACCCTGCTCATCGGGACGAACGACGTCAATGCAACCTTCGACATCGAGACCGAGCGGCGCTACCGACGAGAACAGCACCTACCTGAGCGACCCAGCCTGGAGTGGTACACGCACAACGTCGAGGCGATCCTCGATTCCCTGCAACGGGAAACCAACGCTCGGCTCATCGTGCTCGACATCCCGATTCTGGGTGAGGACCTGGACGGCGAGATGAATCGGCGCGTCGACGAGTACAACTCGGCCCTGCGCTCCGTCTGCGCGGAGCGGGACGTGCCCTGCCTGCCCCTGCATGACGGCCTGGTCGCTCTGCTGCCCGAGGACGGGACGCCGCCTGACTACGCCAGCGACAGGAATCTGATCGTGTCGTCCACCGCGAGCCACATCCTGCTGCGGCGGCCATGGAACGAGGTCTCACGCCGGAACGGCCTTACCGTGCTGACGGACAACATCCACCTCAACGATCGAGGAGCCACCGTGATTGCCGACCTGCTCGAAGCACAGGTTCGGCAAGAGTCAGCGGCCTCATCCGGGCACACATCGGACTGACAGCACGCGGACCTCCTCGCCGATCAGTCCGGCGAGGAGTCCGAACCCGGGTTAGTCGCGGCCCTGGCCACCTCGTCGAGGAGCCTCGGCAGCGCCTCTGCCACAGGCTCGGACAGCCCAACACCTGGCTCGACGCTGTCCGGTTCCACCCCGACGACGTAGACCTCCGGCGGCACGGCCCCGAGCAGGGTCAGCGCACCCAGCAGGGCGTCGACGCCGACCTGATGGACCGACAACGGATTGCCGAAGAGCCGCGCCACGTCCTCGCCGCGCCAGACCCCGATGTGCCCAGGATGAGAACCATGCGCCACCGCATCGACGATCACCAGCCGGTCGACATCCCTCAGGTGCGGGGCCAGATCGAGCCCGAAGGTTCCGCCGTCCATGATCGTCGTGCCGCTGGGGAGTCTGTCGGGGTTCTCGGCAAGAGCCTGCGCCACGGAGACGCCCACCCCGTCGTCGGACAGCAGTAGGTTGCCCACGCCGAGCACCATGACACGAGGCCGTATCGCGGTCTCGGCGCCGTAATCCGGCACCTGGCTAGACCACCGTGACCACGGACAGTGGCTCGCCGCCCTGTGGATCAAGCACATGCACCGAGCAACCCATACACGGGTCGAACGAGTGCACCGTGCGAAGCAACTCAACCGGCCGGGCCGGATCGCTGAGAGGATTTCCCATCAACGCGGTCTCCCAGGCCCCTCGGTTGCCCCCAGCGTCGCGGGGAGAGCCGTTCCACGTCGTCGCGACAACCATCTGGTAGTTCTTGACCACGCCGTTCTCGATGGTGACCCAATGCCCCAGCGCACCACGTGGCGCCTCGGTAGTCCCGAATCCGGAGACCTTTCCCCATTGCGATGACGGCGGCACCGGAGATGCCACCCGAAGGTCGCCCTTGGCCTGATTCTCCTGTAGTTGAGCCAACCAGCGGTCGAGTTGCACGGCGATGATCTGGGTTTCGATGGCTCGTGCAGCGAGGCGACCCATCGTCGAGAACATGTCGGAGGGAGCAAGCCCTCCCACCTTCCCGAGGAACGCGTTGACGCCCGAGGTGAAGGTGGGTACCCCCGCCGCGAACCCCACCATCACCCGTGCAAGGGGGCCGACCTCGTAGGCCCGTCCGTCATATCGTGGCGCCTTGAGCCAGGAGTACTTCCCCCCGCCGGGATTGATCATGGCGTAGGGCGGTTTCGGTCCGGTGTAGTTAGGTGTCGTCTCCCCTTGGTACGGCTGCAGCAGGGCACCGTCCCCGCCGGCGTAGGAGTACCACGACCGCGCCACGGTTTCGGCCACCCGTGCCTGGTCGACAGGTAGGACCCGCGTCAGGTCGCGCCCCACGACTCGACCTGTTGGGAAGGCGTAGGAGGATGTTCCAGGTGCATCGCTCTGCGGCATATCGCCGTACGCGAGCAGGTTGCCGACCCCGGCGCCAACCTTGAACCATGTGCCCCGGTAGCGCTTGGCCAACAGCACGAGGTCACCCATCAGCACCTTGTCCACGAACGTGCGGGTCGCCTGCGCGATACGTCTCATGGTCTGCAGGTTCGCGGTGTTGACCCCAGACTTCATTCTGGGCCCGAAGGTGGTGGCCATCCCGCCCACCGCATAGGTCTGCGGATGCGGGTTCTTGCCGCCGATGTAGGCGTGGATCTTGACGATCTCGCGCTGGAAATCCAAGGCCTCCAGATAGTGCGCGTACAGCAGCAGTGACTCCTCCGGGGTGCACGTGTAGGCCGGGTGGCCCCAGTAGCCGTTGGTGAACGGACCGAGTTGCCCTGACTTGACGAAGTTGGCGAAACGATCACGGACCTTGGTGAACCAGGCGGTGGAGTTGTTGGTCCAACCTGGATTAGTGGCTGCGGCCAGCTGAGCGGTCTTGGCCGGGTCGGCCGTCAAGGTCTTGGTGACGTCCACCCAGTCGGGCAGGTGCAGATGGTAGAAGTGCACGACGTGGTCTTGCACTGCCTGCGTCCCGCACATCAGATTGCGCAGGATGCGGGCGTTTGGAGGAATGCTGATCCCCAAGGCGTTCTCCACTGCTCTGACACTTGAAATCGCGTGGACGTGGGTGCACACCCCGCAGGCCCGCTGCGCCAGCATCCAGGCCTCCAGCGGATTGCGACCCGCCATGATCTTCTCGATGCCTCGGAACATCGTTCCAGTGCTCCAGGCATCACGCACGTAGCCACCGCTGGCCTCGATCTCGATCCGTAGGTGGCCCTCGATCCTGGTGACCGGGTCGATCGCGTATCGGGTCATGTCAGGCCTCCTCCGCCGCAGTTGCCATCAGTCGTCGTCGCCTTCATCGTCAGCGGGGAGCGCCTGAATGAGGCCACCCGGGGCGTCCCAAAACTTCGGCAGTACGCAGCCGTAGCACGGGGCACCGGAAGCGATATTGTACGAAGTCCCGCCGTTGAATTTCTTCTCTCGACAATTCGCCCGGGTCTCGGGCCCCCGGCAACCCATCTTGCGCAGGCACCAACCCTTCTGGTGCCCCTCATCTCCCCAGGCCAGTACGAACTTGCCGTCCTCGTAGTAGTCCTTGCGGGGACAGTCCTCATGGATCTCCTCGCCGTAGGCGAAGAAGGGCAGGCCGTTCTGGTTGACGGATGGCCACTTCCCGAAGGTGATGAAGTGGACTATCGTGCCCACGACATTCACGGCGTTGACGGGGCACCCGGGCAATCGGATGATGCGCTTGCTGGGACCGAGGAAGGTCTGCAGATCCACGGCCCCAGTGACCCCTCCTCGGGCGGCGGGAACGCCTCCCCACGAGGCGCAGGTACCCACCGAGATGACTTTCGCGGCCTTCCCAGCGGCCTCGCGCACGATATCGGTGAATGCTCGGCCGCCGACGGTGCAGTAGGCCCCACTGGCCCCAGTCGGAATTCCGCCTTCGACCACGAGCACGTAACCGCCTTTGGCGATCGTCGCGGTGCGCGATCGTTCAGCAGCTGAACCGGCGGCAGCCATCAGCAGTTCGACGTAGTTGACCGCCAGGTGGTCGAGCAGCAACTCGCTCGGGGTCGGCGACCCCGAGCGGATCAGGGACTCGATGTTGCCGTTGCAGTCCTGACCGTTGAGCCACAACACCGGGACCCGTGGCTTCGCCGTGAGAGCCGCCGCCACCGCCTCGCGATACGGCAGTTGCGGCAGGGCGAGGGCGGCCGTCAGGAAACCGCAGTAGCGCAGGAAATCCCGACGGGCCATGCCGTTGCTCTCAAGGACCTCGCGAATTGTCGGACCCTCCGCGAGGACTGGAGGATCGCTCTCCTGCACTGGTGTCGTTTGCATGCTCGGTCCTCTCCTCGGTCCCCGACCGCGGCCCTTGTTCTGATGCTGGCAGGCGGCCGCGGGTATGTCATTTAGGTAACGGCAAAGTTGTTGCCCGTGATATCGGCGCCCGCGTCGGTTCGCTTTAGCCGGGGATCGTGAGGTTTACCCGAGTCGTCACAGACTGTGCGCCACGTCGGCATCGCAGCTATTTCGATCGCACCGCGCAGTCAGGACCGCAGGGGGATGTCAGCCGATCGTTCGATGGCGCTCTCGTAGGCTTCCAGCATCTGCACTGCGCGTACATTCCAGTCGTAGCGCTCCACCGCGATGCGGCGCAGGGTTTCGGCCTGGTCGTGCAGCTGGGGGTCGAGCAGTAGGGACGCGAGCTGCTGGCCTATTCCCGCCACGCGTGCGGCCGGGTCCGTCGGTAGCCGGAGCCGATCAACAAGTGCCGCGCCGAGTTCGGGTTCCAGATCGCGCAGCCCCTCGCCGAGACCGGTCAGATCCGATGCGCAGGGCAGCACCCCGATGGCCAGTGACTCCATCAGTACTAGCGGATATGCCTCGGGCAGGACTGACGGGAACACCGCGAGGTCGGCGCAGCCGAAAAGCATGTTCAAGCGGGTGTGGTCGAGTCGACCGGTGAAGTGCACGTGCTCGGCGAACTCCGGGCCCGCAGTCAGGACGAGACGCCGGTGCTCGCGGTCCGTGAGGTAGTCGGCAACATCTGCCCATCCGCCGACTGCCGGACCGTGGTCCAGGTCGTTACCGTGGGCCACCAACTCGTCGAGAAGGACCTCATCGCCGGTGGCGATGGCATGGACGAGTGCCTCCAGTACGTCGCGGTATCGTCCGGAACCGACGATGATCAACTGCGTGTCCGGTGCCTGTTGCAGCACGTAAGGCAATGCTGCGATGAGCCCTTGCACGCCCTTGCCCACGGTTAGCGCTCCGACGAACACCACCATGTGGTCGTTCTCCCAGTCCAGGTCGAGCAGCGTGGACACGACGTCATCGTCGGGTAGCTCCGGTGCGTAGTGCGGCGTCGACTCCAGCGCCGATACCCCTTCCGCCGCGAGGCGCCGATGCAGGTCGGCGGCTTCCCGAGGTGTTCGACCGCCTCCGGGTTCCGTCGCCGCCAAAGCTTCAATGGCACTCCTGCGCTGATCGTGGGCGATCGGGACGAACCGGGAGACATCCACGCCAACGCCGACCAGGGACCACTTCGCGCGAATCGACTCCCCCAACTCCGGATAAAGGCCGAGCAGTCGAGTCAACATCTCACGACTTCCGGTGATGACCCCCGAGGCGGCGACCAGCGCATCCCCGGCCAGCTGATGGAAGCGCTGGTCCTGGCGGATCGTGTACTCGATGTCGCTGCCATGGGGGTAGATGACGAATGGGATCCCCAGTGAGGGACAGACATCTGCCGCGATCGTCGGCTGCAGCACCGTGTGGTTCGCGTGCAGGATGTCCACCGGGAAGGCGGTGAGGACCCGGCGCAGACTCTCGGCCGCGACCGATCGAACCTCAGCGAGTTCGGCATCCGTGAGGTCCGTGAAGGCCTTGACGTTGCCCTCACGGAGTTTGTCCGTCACATAGACCGGTCGAACGCCGGCATGCGGCAATTGGTGAAGGATGATCGACCCCGGCCCGCTCGGTGTACCGAACAGGACTTCATGGCCTCCGTCGATGTGCCAGGCGACCGCCGCCGAGATACCGACGACGTCTGTCGGCTGTGGCTCGCGGCAGATGACGTGGACCTCTTGCCCGGTGTCAGCCAAGGCCCGCGCCAGGTACCGCGTGTACTCGTTGCTACCCGAACCCGTCAGTTCGTAGCCATGGAAAAGAGCGATCCTTTGCACGCCACGTATCCTCGCAGACCGAGCACCGCGGTGGGGCACCGCTGACGGGTGGCCGGACAGGCCTGAGTGGCCCCGGGCGGAAGTGTGATCTGGCTCATACTTGCGCGATGGTAGTCCGATCATGGACATATGGCTCCAGGCATTCCCCTGCGTCGTCGTCCCGTGTGGCGAGTTGCGCGGGCGATCGTGCTGCTCCTGGGGGCCGTCATGGTGATCGCCGGCATACCCGGCACCGGCTCGGCCGCGACGCCGAAGGGTGTGACCTCGGTCGTTCATCGGCTGCCGCTGCAGGTGCGCGAGACGGCGGGGATACCTCGCACAAACGAGATCGTTCGACAGGGTGTCCCATTGCCCAAGTCCCTGGGACTCGTCCGGACGTCCTCGTTGGCCCTCGTCAACTCCGCTGGGAAGCCGATACCCGCCGATTTCGTGGTTCTGGCA
>CAYMPK010000125.1:0-7478 GCA_964392145.1 uncultured Actinomycetes bacterium
GTCGGCACGAAGGTCGTTCAAGCGCCTCAGGGCCGGGCGGGCGGCTCTACGCTGGACCGCCCATACGAGCCTGTCGCGCATCCGGTCGACGCCGTTGCGCGGCGGCGCGAAGCCAGGGCCGAACGCGGGGGTTTGCGGTGACGGAACCGGCAGCACATACGGCAGGAACATAGCCCAGGGTCCTGGCAGACTCTCGGCGAACGCAGCGGCGCCCCAACAGTTGGCGTCGACGAGCAGGAGGTCCGGGGGAGAGATGGCGCAGGACGTCCGCAGGTCGAGGACCTCGTGCGGTGCCCGCTGCGCCCAGCAGGCCAGGGTCCGGCGAAGTTGCGATAGCGGATTCGACCCCACGTAGTCGGTGAGGTTCAGGCTCGACACGGCCGGTGAAATCGATCGATGCTCGATCCCCGCCGAGGTGACGGCTTCGCGCTCCTCCGGCAGCGTCTGGATGGTCACGTGGTGACCGCTCGCCTGAAGTGAGAGAGCGGTGTCCATGATCGGATAGAGGTGGCCGCGCGCGGGTGAGGTGTAGATCAGAATGTCACTCATGAATCCTCCCAGGCCCCTCTGACGAGTCGGTTGATGATGGCCTCGGTTGCGGCACGGGACCGGCCGAGGTCACGTCGGATGAGTTTCCAGACGTAGATGTCTGTGGCTGCGACGACCGTGTCCACAGTCGCCTGAGTCGAGTCCGGCATCATTGGGCCGAAGCAGCGCAGTACCCAGTCCCGGTGAAATGCGCGACCTTCGGCCACGGCACGAGCAGCGCCGGCAGGCGCAGAGTCTTCCTGCCCTAGCAGGTTGAGGACGAGGGCACCCTCAGCCTCATAGTGATCGACGAGCTCAGTGACAGCAGCGCTGACATCCCCAGGCCTGGTGTGGCCACGTTGAAGGTGAACCCTCGCTTCAACGCGACGACCGACGGCCTCCAGACAGCCTTCACGTGATCCCATGTGGCGCAGGACGGTCTGGACGGTGACCCCGGCGTCATTGGCGATGGCGGAGAGGGTTATGTCTGCCATCGGACCAGCCGCCACGAGCTTCTCCGTCGCGTCGACAATGCGCTCGACGGTCTGCTCAGTCTGGACAGACCGACGGCTCATGTCGTAGGTGCGCGTCATCCGACTGCGCCGTCACGGGTCCGTCGTCGCAAATCCATGTAAGCAGTATTAACGCGAATATCAATTGATGTCAATAGCGCTTACATCAATATCTGGATCTTCAGTCACCGGGCGGTCTCGGCCGCGGTGTGTCGTGGCACGGCCGGATTGGTCGCTCGCGGTGCAGCGGTTGCTGGAGATCGCCGGGGAGAAGCAGGCGAGTTCGCATCATGCCCAGATGTCGATGACGTACTGACCGGCGGATTTCCGTTCCTCCAGCCACCGCTGTGCTTCATCGACGTCGCCGGCACCACCGGGGCCCAGCGCCACGATGGTGTCCTGTATGTCGTCGTAGAACGTCTGTGCGTCGCCGCACACCAGAACTTTGGCGCCGCTGTCCAACAGCGGTCGAAGAAGGTCTGCCTGCTCCAGGATCACATCCTCGACATGGCGGGGATCTGCTCCCGGCTCGTGCGAGTACGCGCAGAAGTAGCGTAGCCAACCCTGTTCGACCCAGGTCGCGATCTCATCGCCGTAGATGTGGTCATGATCGCTTCGGCGACAACCCCGAAGCAGAACCACCGGCGGCACGGGTTGTCCGGCTTCGTGCCGCGCCGCCAGATGTTGGAGAAAACCGCGGAAGGGTGCGATGCCGGTCCCGGCGCAGATCATGATGACGGGGGTTGCATCGTCGTCGGGCAGCGTGAATCCCGGACCGGGACGCTTCAGTTTGACGAAGAACTCATCGTCCTCGCGCAACGAGGACAGGTAGGTGGAGCACATCCCATGGAACCTGCCCCGCCCTGACCGAGCATCACCCGCTAGCACCCCAACCGTCAGACTGGCCCGGGTACCGGCGCCCGACGGCGCACTGGAGACTGAGTAGGTGCGCGGTGCGATCGGCGGGAACGCCTGGTCGAGATGCGCCACGGGCAGGGTCTCGCTGGGCGCGTAGTCCGCGGCCAGATCCAACAGGGACACACGCTTGTCCAGCACATCGGTCTGGTAGCGATCCGCATCCCCTGCCAGTTGAGTCAAACGGTCTGCGTGACCGTCGCCATCGACATACTGGGCCAGCAGTCCGATGGCCTCGCGTGATGCGGGGGCCGCAAGGTAGTAGTGGCGCTGCAGCAACGAATAGGCATCAATGAGTTCAGAGCCATCGCCGTCATGATCGGCAGGCCGATGGACTCGGACCAGTGTGCCCGGCTCGATCCCGAAGAGGGCCGCCGCTGCCCGCACGTCGCCGGCCCGGTTTCGCGGCAGCACCAACATGTGATCGCCTGGCGAATACGTGCAGTCCGCGGGCAGGTCGACCTCCAGATGGACTGTTGAATGCTCTGAGATGTCCGTTCCCCAGTGCCGCTGGAGTTCCGTCGAGCTCACCACGGTTGCCATCGTGAGGTCCAGGTCACGGGCGAGTTGATCGGGATCGGCTCCGCCGACAAGGGTGGCTCCCGAATCCGTGTGTTCCCCGCTGTCCGGGGCCAACATCGCCCAGAAGTTCCCGACCCACTCGTTGAAGGCCGCGTCCATGTCAGCCGATGCGTCGCCCTCCCCCCGTTCCATCACGCGGGTGGCGCCGGCAGCGGCCAACAGAGTGTCCAGTGCGGTCGGCACTGCCTGGTAGGTGTCGGTCCAGTTGTGGTCTCCGCACCCGAAGACGGCGTACTCGTTGCCAGCGAGGGACCCGTCGGGCCGCTCTTTCAGCCACGAAAGGAAGGCCGCGCCATTGAGCGCGGGTTCGCCGTTGTACGAGGCGGCGATGATCACGTTGACATGCTCGCTGTCCAGGGCATCCACCGCGTCGCTCAGCGGTGCTACCTGCGCTTCGAACCCGTGATTGCGGCCTGTGGCGGCCACCCGGCGGGCGAGGGTCAATGCGGTACCGCCGTCCGATGCGTGCCAGATCGAGACGGTTGCCCCCGGTGTCGGCGCTGGCCCGGAGGCCTCAGAGTTATCGGGGACCGGGGCGTCGCTGGCGTCCGCTTCAGGTGACCTCTGGACGGGGGCTGGCGCGGCATCTGGTCTGTCTACTGCCCGGCCACTGACATGCAGTTCGGGACGTGGTGTGAACCGCAGCGTGAAGGGCTTCGGCTGGAGCGTCAGTGTCAACCCGAACTCCAGCGGTCGACTCGGAGCACTGATGTCGAACCTGTGCACCAACGTTGCCAGCGCCAGTTGGACTTCCGTCATCGCAAGCAATCGACCGATGCACGCACGTGGCCCGGTTCCGAAAGGTTTGAAGGCCCCCGGTGGCAGGGTCGCTTCGAGATCGGGGGTCCAGCGATCGACGTCGAAGGTGTTCGGGTCGGTCCAGACCGCCGGGTCGCGGTGGACCTGGGCCATGAACACCACGACAGACGTGTCCGGCCTGATCTCGTACTTCTCGCCTAGGACGGTGGTTTCTCGCGCGCTTCGGGCAAAACCGACCGCGGACGGGTACATGCGGAGGGTTTCCTTGACCACCGCCTCCACCAAGGTCAGGTGGGGGAGGTCCTCGATCGTCGGCATCCGGCTTGCATCCAGTCCGAGGATGTCATCCAGTTGTGCCCGAACGCGCGACAGCAGTTGCGGATCCGACGCGAGAACGTGAAGCGCCACCGACAGCATGTTGTGCGGCCCTTCCTGACCCGCCCCGAGGAAGGTGAGGAGTTGATATCGGATCGCGATGTCGGAGAGGAATTCGCCGGTCTGAGGATCGGGCGTCGTGAGCATGTGCCCCAGCACGTCGGTGCCTTCATTACCCGGTCCCAGGGCGCGGCGGGCGGCAACGATTCGGTCGGCGAAGGCGTGCATCGTGGCGATGTCGCGGTTGATCTCCCGATTGCCACGAACGTCGAACTTCATGATCTCCGGCGGCAGTATCCGACGCAGCACCAACTCGTGCACGACCCGCTTGGCGGTCACGATCGCCTCGGAGGGTTGATCGGAGTAGAAGGATCCCATCACCTGCGAGAACGCGTACCGGCTCATGATCTCGAAGAACAGTCCACCCGCCATCGCCGGTATTGCGACGTCCTTGCCGTTGTCCACACTCTCCAGGCGCAGCACCAATTCGGCACAGCAATCGGTTATGGCTTCCACATGGTCGTTCACCGCCCCCGGTGAGAAGGCGTCGGCCAGGATTCGGTGGCCCCGTCCCCAAGCTGGTTCGTCGGTGAACGCACTCTGCAAGCCATCGCCGAGGAAGCCTCGCAGTGTGGCCGTGTTGTTGGACTGCGGTTGTTTCTCGTCGCGGCCCAGGGCAGCGAGCCTGGATTGCTCGAAGCGAGTCTCATCGCAGGCTTCGGCCGCCAGTGCCGCAGTGGTGACGAAGACGTTCGTCTCGTTGTAGCGGCTTATTGGACTGTTCTGTTCGGCGAGATTCAACACGTACTGGTAGAGATCCCCTTTCATGGCGCGCCGGGCTGCGGTCAGCGAGAAGCCGGTGAAAGCGGGGATCGGTACGGTCTCGGAAGCAGTATCGCTCGGCATGTCGGGCAAGGTCGTCTCCGGTTCGGCTGGGGCAGACGGACGACCGCACGATTGGCGAAAGTTCAACCTGACCGCACTGTGAATGTGCGCCCAACCGTATAGGTTCCCAAGCAGGATGCAATAGCCGATGACAGATACGTCCTCGGCCGGGCGACGAACGTGGGGTTGCGCTAATGGATGGCTCGACCGCGACGTCGTCGACCGATAGCACGCCAGCACGCACGCGAAACGTCACCATCACGGTGGCCATCAGCGCATTCGGCAGTGCGCTCGCCATGTTCGGCATCGCCTGGCTGTCGTATCAAGTGTCGGGGTCGATCCTGGTTTCCGTATTGGTGCTGTCCGCCGGCGCGTTGCCCTCCTTGTTCCTCATGAAGACGAGTGCGCAGTTGCCGTTGCGTTTCGACCCGCGTCGGCTGTGCGCCGTGTTGCTGAGCATCAAAGTGGCTGTCTTCGTGCTGCTCGCCGCGCTGCTGTGGCTGGGTTACATCTCCATCTGGCTGCTACTGCTCGGCGCCCTGCTCTTCGGCGTGCTCATCGCACTCTTCACCCCCGCCTACAACCTGATCCTGCGCTCGGTTGCACCGCTGGGGGAGTTGGACAAACTGGACGCGACACTGGCCAGTTGGACGGCCGGGGCAACGATTGTCGGACTCATCAGCGGCGGCCTGTTGATGAATTCCCTCGGGGCTCCGGCGGTCTTCATGATCAACGCGGCGAGCTACCTACCCATGATCATCGTGTTCCTCGCGTTGCCGACCTTGGATGCCCGCAAGGCGACCGATCACGCTTCGGAGATGAACCTCCGGGCGACGATCTCGCAGATATCCGACACTGCACTGCTTCGACGAGTCGTCCTGTTCACCTTGATATTCCAGTTGCTTGCCTGGCCACTCACACGGGTGTTCCAACACGTCGCCAAACTCGTACTCGACAGTCCGGTGACGTTCTCGCTGCTGCTCGTGGCGTTCCAGATCGGCGCTCTGCTGGTCGCTCCGGTGTTGAACTTGAGCAAATCACGCGCCAGCTACTCGTCGATCGTGCGGCGCGCCTCCCTGGTCCTCGTGCTCGCACTGATCTTCGTAGGTGTCGCCGGAGTCCTTCCGTCGGGCGTTCTGCAGCTCGCAGCCATCATGTTGATTCTGGTGCCTTTCGGGCTCGCTGTGAATCTGGCCGCGGCACTTCTGCAGGCCTGTATGCAGGTTGGCTCACCGGACACCAGAGAGCCAGCGATCCTGGCGATCTATGCCGGCGCGATCGCGATTGTCGGGTTCATCGGCACCCTCGCTCTGAGCGCGCTGGTCTCGGTGGTGTCGATCTGGGTGATCCTGGCGGTGGAGGGGATCGTCCTAGGGTTGCTGGTGTTCGTCGCCTACCGAGGTGGGTGGTTCGCTGATCTCGACGCTGCCGAAGCCGACCGGGGCGAGACCACGGCTGCGGATCGCGTCCTGCGCCACCACCACGGTCGGCAGCGCTTCGGGTTCGCCAGCTTCGGCCACAGCCTGGAGCCGTTGTCGATAGGCAATCATCGGCTACGGGACGAGGCACATCGCAGTGCCGACGATTCCGGTGAGTTCGGCCCTCATCCCTCCGACTCCTAGTCAGTGGACGCCCCGCAGAGTGGCAACTGATTTCCGCCCTGGCCGGGGAACCCGGATTGGTCGGGCGGCGGCCGCAGCTCAGGAGGTCGAGGGCTTGAGGCCTGAGGTGAAGTCCCTGATCAGGTCGGCCACTTCCTCGGGCTCCTCGAGGTGGGGAAAGTGCCCGTTGTCGAGCAGCATCTCGAGGTGAGCCGTTGGAGCATGCTGGCGTACCAAGTCCAGCCACGGTGAACTCTCTCCGGCGGTGAGGGAGACGCGAAGCCGTTCGGGGGTCAGGCTCGTGCATTGAATCACCATCAGTGGGCAGCGCACTGCTGCCAAGGCCCCCGACATGCGGGCCGCATCCCACCCGGCGAGGTTCGTCATGAGCGCGCTGCCGGACGCTTTCGGCAGTCTCAGAGCGCGATCGACTATCGCGGCCTTGAATTCCTCATCAGCGGAGTCGACGAACATGGCACCGAAGAACTCCCGCACGAATCCCTCGTAGGTATCTGACTCCAACTGGTGGGCCATTCCCAGTTCGGCTTCGCGACGGTCTCCGGTACCTATGAAACTCCCGTCCAGCAGCACTACGCCCGCAACCCGCTCCGGGGCCACCGCATAGGCCTCCAGCACTACCCGGCATCCCATGCTGTGTCCGACCAGGACGGCCTGCCTCAGGTTCAGATCCGTCAGCAACTGCGCGACATTGGCTCCGTACGCTTCGATCGAACAGTCGGCGACCGACCCAGGCGAGGCCCCGTGACCGGGAAGGTCGCACGCGATGACGGTGAGTTCATCCTGCAGTCGCGCGAGGATGGCTTGCCAATCGGTGGCGTCGCACGCGAAGCCGTGCACGAACACGATGGCGGGATCGCCCTGGCCCAGCGATGTGAAGTGCACGTCAACTCACCCTGACCTTTGCGAGGAGGTCACCGGATAAGCAGCCGACAGTAGCAGTCTGCGCAATCGACCGTCGGATCTCGGGCCCACGACGCCCCGGCGGCGTCCGAGCCTTCACAGGCTGGCGTCCTCCTCGGCAGCCGCTACGGTGCCCGTTGCCGCACTTCGGTAGGTGACGATCCCGATCAGCACCAGCAGCGCCGTCATGAGGATCGCACAGCCCAAGTAGCCGGTCACCTCCACAAGAATGCCGCCCAGCACCGCGCCGACGATCACCCCGCCGGCCCAGCCGATCGCCGATGCCGCCGAGGAGTACCCCTGGTTCAAGCCGGCACCGGTAGCCAAGTCGGTGACCCTCGTCATCGAGGTGGTGAAGGCGAACCCCGGCGTGGGTGGGAGGGAACTGCGTAAGCTCTTG
>CAYMPK010000125.1:7488-8017 GCA_964392145.1 uncultured Actinomycetes bacterium
GGTGCGAACGCAACCACGAGGAGGCAAGCGGCCATGATCGTCAGGCCGATCAGGTAGGGCCTCGTTCGCCCGATTCGGTCGCTGATGCGGCCGCCGATCGGACCCGTGAACATCTCAATCACCGACATGGCCAGGAACATGCCCGCGAGGAGCCACGCAGACAGCCCCAACTCGTCGAAGCGCACGGGAGCCAGGAGCAAGATCAACCCGAGCGCGATAGACGGCCCGAGTACGGCGAGCAGCGCCAGGGGCCACGCCGAGATCCCAGAGTCCCTCACAGCGCGGAATGCTTGGCGCGCTGTCTGGCCGTCGGCCTCGGCGACGGGTGGGACACTTCGGGCAAGAACCACCAGCAGGACTGATAGCAGCAGGATGCTCCCGAAGACCTTCTCGGTCCCGATCTCATCGGCGAAGGCGCCCACGGGTGGTCCTACCAACTCGCCGGCCACAGACGCGGCCAGCAGTGTGCCCATCACCTGCCCTCGCTTGGATGCGGGTGAGGAAGAGATCGCCCAACTGAGACCGCCGG
>CAYMPK010000126.1:0-8001 GCA_964392145.1 uncultured Actinomycetes bacterium
TCTCGGTGCTGCTCCCGCTGCGCAATGAGGCCCACCGGGTCGAGCCATGCCTCACTGCCCTCGGTGGGCAGGATTTCGACGAGTTGCTGATCCTGGACGACGCCTCCTCGGACGACACCGCCGCCGTGGTGCGGGCAACTATCGGACACGACCCACGCGTCCGGATCATCGACGGAGAGGGTGAGCCGCCACCGGGATGGCTGGGCAAGCCCTGGGCTTGCCAGCGGCTTGCGGAGGCGGCCACCGGCGAAGTGCTCGTGTTCATCGATGCCGACGTGGTCCTGGATGACTCGGGGATAGCTCGATCAGTGGCGCTGCTGCGCGAAGCCAGGCTGTCGGTCGTCTGCCCATATCCCCGACAAATCACCGCCGGCCTCCTTGGCCGGCTGGTGCAACCGCTACTGCAGTGGTCCTGGCTCACCACGCTGCCGCTGGGAATCGCCGAGACCAGCCCTCGACCGTCACTCACGGCCGGCAACGGCCAACTACTGCTGGCCGACTCCAACGCCTATTGGCGCGCCGGAGGCCACGCAGCGGTGCGGTCCGACGTGGTCGAGGACGTTGCCCTAGTACGGGCGGTCAAGGCGGTCGGCGGTCACGGCGGAGTGGCCGACGGCACCACGGTCGCCGAGTGCCGGATGTACGACAGCGATGCCGAATTGGTCGCGGGCTACACGAAGAGCCTGTGGTCCGCGTTCGGGTCGCCGGCGGGGGCCGTTGTCGCCATGGCGTCCCTGATGCTCGTGTATGTGGTGCCTCCTGCGGCGGCCTTGGTGGGCGGACGGCCGAAGCTGCGGACCGTCGGCCTGTTCGGCTACGGCGCTGCTGTCGCTGGGCGCGTGCTGGTCGCCCGCCGCACCCGGGGCCGTGCGTTCCCCGACCCACTGAGCCATCCGGTGAGCATCCTGGCGCTCGTCGCCCTCACGACGGATTCACTGCGTCGGCACCGGGCGGGTACCTTGCGGTGGCGGGGACGGGTCGTCGGTTGAGAGGTGACGTCAGTCGCCCCTCGGGCGGGTCGCTGCCGGATATCGAGGCATCTCCCCTTTCACCGCGGCCCACAGCCGGGTGCCGTATTCGAAGTGCCACCACTCGCGGGCCAGCACCACGAACCCGGCGGAGGACATCACGTGGAACAAGTAGCGGCGCAGATCGCGGGCCGTCGCAGCAGCGGAGTTGTCGGACTCACCCTCCAGTGCCGGGCTGAAGGCTCGGAGCGAGAACTCGTCGAATCCGGTCCCCATCCTCAACGGCTGATTCGCGTAGGTCAGGGTCAGATCGACGGTGCCGCCGGTGCTGTGCGGGGAGGGCCGCGTTGGGTCCGTGGACGGCGGAGACACGAAGCCCGGCGGCAAATCCCCCTCGCTGTAGGCATCGTCATACAGAATCTGTTGGGTCATCGGGTCGCGCCACCCGTCCCATACGGCGAGGCCCCAGTCCTCGGGCAGGGCAGAGGCTACCCCCACCAGGCGTTCGACGGCGCCTGCGCGTAGCCACGTCGAGGGGACTGTGCCGTCGACTCCGCAGTGATAGTAGACAGCCATCGTCCGGATTCTGGGATGGTCGAGTCGTAGCAGGGGCTCCCCTGCCCCGGGCGCGTCCACGGCGACGACTGGTGGTTCGACCACACCGGCCAGTTCCGGGTCCAGCAGTGTCGGCAGTGCCGGTGCCTGCGGAATCCCGGGTGGACTCACATCGACGCTGCACCAGTCGAAATCGGCGATGCCCGCGCGCGAGGACGATTCGACAGCCATGGCAACCATCGTGGCGCACGACGCTTCTGGCACGCTGGCTGACATGGCGACAGTCGTGGTGGTCGGTGCCGGGATGGGCGGCATGGCCGCGGCCGCAAGGTTGTCGGTCAAAGGTCACCAGGTGACGGTGGTGGAGCGCAGCGCCACCCCCGGAGGCAAGTTGGCCAGCTACTCCCGTGACGGCTTCGTCTTCGACACCGGACCGAGTCTGCTCACCCTGCCCGCGGTCTATCGGGACCTCTTCATCAAGACCGGTCGGGCCGAGCTGGAGCAATGCGTGGATCTACAGCCCGTCGAGCCCGCCTTCAGCTACACCTGGGCAGACGGCGCTCGGGCGACACTTCCCGGCTCCGGCACCGGTGCCGTGGCAACCGCTCTGGGCGACGCCCTCGGCGGCACTGCAGCCGAGGATTGGAAGGGGCTGATGCGACACGGCGGCGAGGTGTGGCGCCTCACCCGGCGACCGGTCCTCGAGGCTCCGCTGGCCGGTCCCCGCGATCTGCTGCCGCTCCTGCGACGGCCATCTGACCTCGGGAAGGTCGCGCCCTGGAAGTCTCTTCGTGGTCTCGGAAGGAGTCGGCTACGGGACCCGCGGATGGTCACCCTGCTCGACCGGTACGCCACCTATACCGGCTCCGACCCCCGTCGGGCACCCGCTGCCCTGGTGACCGTGCCCTACGTCGAACAGACCTTCGGCGCCTGGCACCTCGGCGGTGGCCTCGCCAACCTCGCAGTCGCGCTGGCCGACCGGTTGTCCCAGCGGCACGTGGAGGTGCGCCTCAACACCGAGGTCGAACGCATCACCACTGTTGCGGGTCGCGTCACCGGCGTGAGGCTCTCCTCGGGTGAGCACCTCGCCGCAGACATCGTGGTGGCCAACGCCGATGCCGGCGCCGTCTACGGCCACCTCATCGATGACCCGGCGGCCGAGCGGCCGCTACGGGAACTGAGCAGCGCCACGCCTTCGTTCGGCGGGTTCGTGCTGCTGCTGGCGCTTCGGGGTCGAACGCCGGGACTCGCCCACCACAACGTCTGGTTCCCCGCCGACTACGACGCCGAGTTCGACGCGGTCTTCGGCACCCGCAGCGAACCTGCACATCCCGCCTGGGACCCGACCATCTACGTGTGCAGCCCCGACGATCCCCGAATGCGTCCAGGCGACGACCACGAGTCCTGGTTCGTGCTGGTGAACGCTCCTCGTCACGGCAACGACAGGGGGGCGATCGACTGGCAGGCACCAGGGCTGGCCGACGACTACGCGGATCGGGTCCTGAGGGTGTTGGCAGAACGTGGCTGCGATGTCCGAGACCGCCTCCTCTGGCGGGAGGTGCGGACCCCCGCGGACCTGCAGGACTCGGCGGCCGCCCCGGGCGGAGCCATCTACGGAACCTCGTCCAACGGGGTCCGAGCGGCCTTCCTGCGGCCTTCGAACGCGTCGCCGGTGTCCGGGCTCTACCTGGTCGGTGGCTCCGCACACCCGGGCGGCGGTCTGCCGTTGGTCGGGATGTCCGCCGAGATCGTCGCCAACCTCATCGGACGATCCTGACCCGGCCCCACGTAGGGTCACCGGCGCGCCTGGTGGCCGCTCCGGACCCGACCGACCACACTCAGACGGTGCCCTCCCAGCAGCCCGCTGCGCAACCGACGGCCGCAGAGCGCCTCGTCGAGGAACGCACGATGTCCCGGCTGTTCATCTACTCCGACGCCGTCGTGGCGATCTCCGCGACGTTGCTCATCACGATCGTTCTGAAACTCGAACCGCCCGCCGTCGGTGAGAGTTTCTGGTTGGCGCTGCTGGGGAACGGCGGCATCGTCTACCTGGCCTCGTTCGGCTTGTCCTTCGCGTTCATCATGCACTTCTGGCGCACTCACCTGACCATCACCGACGGTCTGCGCGCCAGCACCAGCAGGCTGATAACCATCAACTGCTTCTGGCTGGGCACCATAGCCTTCCTACCCTTCCCCACGTACTGGTTCTCCGCCTCCACCAGCCAAGATCACCGCGGCGAGTTGTCGTTCTACCTGTTGTCCATCGCCGCTGTCGGGCTGGTCGGGTACATCCAGGCCGAGTACCTCCAACGCCACCCGGAGTTGTTCGAATCGCCGATTCGGGAACGCCGCAACCAGCGCCTGCTGCGCGGTGCCCTGGTCTGTTTCCTGCTCGTCATGGCGGGGCTGACCCCGCTCGTGCCCACAGGTGCCAGCATCCCGATCGTCCTGCTGGGCTTGCTGGTCATCAACCGGGCCCGCTGGTGGGATCGCCGGCGGGCCGGACAGCGACGCCGCAGCCATGGGGAGGTGCCGCGGCCTCATTCGCCCGAGTCCGTATCTCGGGTGCTCTTCTTCAGCGACGCCATGGTCGCCATCGCCGTGACATTACTGATGTTGCCGCTGCTCGACCTTGCCACGCCCACTGCAAACCAGTCGGTGTCGAGCGCATTGGTGTCCCACGCTGGCCCGCTTGCCTCCTTCCTGCTGGCTTTCGTCCTCGTCACCTACCAGTGGCGGCTGCACCACCGGACACTGCAGGGCCTGCAGTCGTACAACCAGCGTCTGCTGACGATCAATGCCTGGTGGTTGGTCGCCGTCGTCTTCCTGCCGCTTCCCACCGATTGGGTCGGCCGGGACAATGCGAACCCGCGGGTGGTCTCTTTCATGTGGGCGTGCCAGGGGGCGCTCGGACTCATCGGCGTCGGACTGTGGTTCTACCTTCAGCGCCACCGGGAATTGACCGGCGGGACCACGGATGTCCGGCAGACGAAGGCCCAGGCGGGACTGCTGGTCGCGTTGTACTGCTACATGTTCGTGTTGGCGATCGTCTACAGCAAAGTGCCCGTGAGGTCGAACTGGACCCTCCTGGTCCTCGGTCTCGTGGTGATCGCGTTGCTGGGCCGACGGTTGCGTGGGTCCGCCGCCGACAACCCCACGTAGGACAGCTAGGCGTCGATGTCCACCAGGCGCCGGCGCACCGTGGTGAACACCTGGACGAACCCGACGAGCGCGAGCAACAGTGACACCCCCGCGGCGACCGTCATCAGGGTGGTGGTCCACGGCGGGTGGAGCGTCGCCGCCAACAGGAACATGCCCGTGACCAACACGCGGGACGGTCGTTCCCAGACACTGACCACACCGACCTCGGACATCCCGCCCGCCGCGGCGCGTGCCCTGGTGTACTCCTGCAAGAACGTCAGGGCGCCAGCCGCAACACACAGCCAGCCGGGGGCACCCAAGAGATACAGGGCCAACAGGTACAGGACATCGGCGATCCGGTCGACGACCGAGTCCAGAACGTAGCCCCAGCGGGTTGTCCGCCCGGTCATCACCGCGACGGCCCCGTCCAGGTTGTCGACGATGCCGGAGACGAACACCAGCACCATCGTGGCCGCCAACCAGCCGGGCCAGGCTGCCAGGGCCACTCCGATCGCCAGGGCCAACCCGGCCAATGTCACGGTGTCGGGCGAGGCTCCGAGCCTCACCAGCGGCTTCGCGAACGTGTGCACCAGGGTCAGCCAGAACGACACCAACCGGTTGCTGCGGGGATCCATCCCGCCGTGGAGTTCGCTCCAACGGCTGAAGTAGGCGTCACGATCGACGGCGGTACCCGGTTGCTGCGCGGCCATCACAGCGGGCCGGGGGTCAGACCGAGTTTCTCGTAGACACGGACGGTGGAATCGGAACGGTTGAGCGTGTAGAAGTGCAGCCCGGGGGCACCGCCATCGAGCAGTTCCTGACACATCTCCGCCGCCACCTCGACGCCGAGTTCGACGACGGCCGCGGGATCCTCGCCCACTTCTCGGAACCGCTCGGCCAGGTCATGCGGGAACACCGCACCGGACAGCTTGGCGAACCTCTCGATCTGCGACAGGTTGGTCACCGGCATGATGCCGGGGATGATCGGCATGTCACAGTCCATCGAGCGGGCACGCTCAACCAGGTCGAAGTAGTCCGAGGCGGAGAAGAAGAACTGGGTGATGGCGAAGTCGGCGCCGGCCTGCTGTTTGGCCAGCAGCACCTTCGCATCGTCATCGAGGCTGTGCGCCTCCGGATGACCCTCGGGGAAGGCCGCCACGCCGACCGTGAAATCCCCCTCGGCATCGACCAACGCCACCAGTTCGTCAGCATGGTCCAAGCCGCCCGGGTGGGCCTCCCACGGTGCGTCGATACCACCGGCGGGGTCACCTCGCAGGGCGAGGATGTGGTGTACCCCCGCCTCCCGGTATGCCGTCACCACGTCGACCAGTTCCTCGCGGCTGGCGCCGACGCAGGTGAGGTGCCCCACTGGCAGCAGGCTGGTCTCGGCGGCGATCCTGCCGGTGAGCCGCACAGTTCTATCCCGGGTGGAACCGCCCGCTCCGTAGGTCACGGAGACGAAGGTCGGGTTGAGGACCTCGAGGTCCCGGATGGTTCGCCAGAGGCGGCGTTCGCCCTCGTCCGTCTTGGGCGGGAAGAACTCGAAGGAGATCGACTGTCCCCCGCCTCGCACCAAATCGGTCACTGACACATCCATCCGGCAAGAATAGGGCAGGCGCATCGGTCGCGGTCACGACTGGTGGAAGCCGCCTCTGCCGGATGCCGCATGGGGACCACGCCCGTACAGTAGATCCCATGCCACGGCCCGACGTCTCCCCGCTCGACGTCGAGGGGCTGCGCACTCGCGTTGCCAAGACCGTCGACGACTTCCTATCCGGTCAGACGGAGTTCCTCGACGCCATCAGTACCGACCTGGGACCGGTGTCAGAGGCGGTGACCGACCTTCTGGCCGGGGGCAAGCGGCTCCGGGCCGCCTTCTGCTACTGGGGCTGGCGCGGAGCCGGCGGCGCGGACTCGGAGGAGGCGATTCGTGCCGCGGCCTCGCTGGAGTTCCTGCAGGCATGCGCCCTGATACACGACGACGTCATGGATGGCTCCGACACCCGCCGCGGCCTACCGTCGGCGCACCGCAGATTCGCCGCGCTCCACCGGGGCAACTCGTGGCTCGGCTCCTCTGAGGGGTTCGGGGTCGGTGCCGCGATCCTGCTCGGAGACCTATGCCTGTCCTGGGCCGACCAGTTGCTGTTCACCAGCGGCCTGCCCAGTGAGGCCGTGCTGCGCTCCAAAGACACCTTCGACGAGATGCGGGTGGAACTCATGGGCGGGCAGTACCTCGACCTCCTCGAACAGGCGCGCGGCGGTGGATCGGTGTCACGGGCGATGACTGTGGTGCGCTACAAGGCCGCCAAGTACACGATCGAGCGCCCGTTGCACCTCGGCGCGCTGTTGGCGGGCGCCGACCCGACCGTGCTGGCCGCGTACTCCGCGTATGGACTCCCGCTGGGTGAAGCATTCCAACTTCGAGACGACGTGCTGGGCGTGTTCGGGGATCCCGCCGCGACAGGCAAACCGGCCGGCGACGATCTTCGCGAGGGAAAGCGGACCGTGCTGATCGCCATGACGGCGGACGCCGCGACCCCCGCCCAGGAGCAACTGATGCGAACCCATCTCGGCGACCCGGCGCTGACGCCGGAGGGCGTTGAGGCGTTGCGGGAGGTGATCGTCTCGACGGGCGCCCTCGCAGCGGTGGAAACGATGATCGACGATTTGACGCAGGCGTCGTTGGCGGCCCTGGACTCAGCACCCATCGCCGAGCCGGCGACCACCGTGCTGCGCGACCTGGTTGCCGCCGCTACTGCGCGGTCGGTCTGATTCCGATGCCAGGATCACGACGAGGACCCCTGGCCGGGCTTCGCCACTGGCTCCCCGGACCGCCCCGACAGGTGACCGGGCCCGCTGACCACGTGGTGATCGTCGGCGCGGGCTTGGCCGGTCTGTCCGCCGCCATGCGGTTGGCCGGCACCGGACGTCGAGTCACGGTGGTGGAGCGCGAGAGCGTGCCCGGCGGTCGAGCGGGGGTGATTGCCGACGAAGGCTACCGATTCGACACCGGTCCGACGGTGCTCACCATGCCGGATCTGATCGCCGACGCCTTCGACTGCCTGGGCGAGGAGATGTCGGACTGGCTCGAATTGGAGCCGGTGTCGCCGCTGTACCGGGCCTTCTACCCCGATGGTTCGGTGCTCGACGTTCACAGCGACACCGAAGCCATGGCAACCGAGATCGAGGCGGCCCGTCTGCTGACGTACAAGGCCGCGTGGGAGAAGGACCAGGGTCAGGACTTCTCACTGACCGCGGCCCAAGCGAAGCTGAAGACCGGACGGCTCGCTGTGCGCTGCGCCGGCGAGGCCATCCAGATCCACGGCGGCTACGGCTT
>CAYMPK010000127.1:0-7963 GCA_964392145.1 uncultured Actinomycetes bacterium
CTCACCCATGCGGGCATGGGGATGGCGCTGGTTGCGCGCTCCCACCCCGAGCCGATCGCGGGGCTCCCAGTCGATGCACTCGTCCTGTTGACGGATCCTGACGGGCTGCTTCCGATCGACGTCCCGTACGGAATGCCCGTCATAGGTGGACTCCGCCGGGCGAGGAACGTGACAGCCTGGGTCGCGCACGACTACGAACACATCGCCCGGACATGTGTCGAGCATCTGATCGATCGGGGCGCGCGTCACGTTGCCCTCGTGCTGACTGCCGATTCGGTCCCCACGGACCAGTTGATCATCGCGGCCATGAGACGACAGTTGCTCCCGAAGGTTCCCGTGATGACCGTGGAGGGGGACGACGCATCGATCCACCGCGCTCTCACCAGCGGAGTGGATTCGGTGGTGACTTTGGGAGAGAACCTCGACGGCATCCTCCATGCAACCCGCACCCTGGGCCTTTCCGTGCCGTCGGACGTACTCCTGGTCTCGCTGTCCGAGGGTGATCGGGAGAGCCGATCCATCCCGCCGGTGACCACCCTGTCCTTCCTCGGCCGGCGCAGCGGGCAGGCCCTGGGAGACATGATTGTCGAGGGACTCGACTCGGGGACATTCTCTTCCGTGACCCTGCCATTCCAGTTCGATCCGCGGGACTCGACTGCCCGGTCATGAGGTCCTGCCGGATCGATCCGGCGGCTGTCCCAGGGTTGCATCGCCATGGTCGCGGGCACCTTGACGGAGCGAGTCGACTCCGACCTGGAGGGCTCCCTCAGACGA
This sequence comes from uncultured Actinomycetes bacterium, assembly GCA_964392145.1. GTDB lineage: Bacteria > Actinomycetota > Actinomycetes > S36-B12 > UBA10799 > JACJWR01. The sequence continues at coordinate 775 of CAYMPK010000127.1, forward strand.
TGACATATCCATCGTCGAGGCCACGATCGCCGGAACCGCGATGGTCCGGTGGAAAGGATCAGGTTCCATGAACTGCACTACGAAGAAGCAGAAGAAGAACAGAATTCGCGGCACGCTCTCAGCCATGTGCGTGATCGCACTCGCCGGCGCGGTGGTTGCCCCGTCGGCCGCGGCAGCGGTCGAGGGGCCGCAAGCACCTGCGTCCATTAGTGCGACGCGCGGGGCACCGGCGCCGGCTCCGGCGGCGGCGGACCCTGCCTCGACTATTGGGACGGCCAAGCCCGGCCTGATCGCCGCGGACAAGCTGCGTGTGTTCGAAGAGACCGGCGAACTGGACGGCGATGAACCGGTGATGATGACGGTTCGTGTCGAGACTGTGCTCGGCCAGAAGGGCAGCACGCGGGTCTCCCTCGTGAATGACGCCCCGGGCGAGATCGCCAGTGGCGTTGACGCCGGCGACGAGGTCGGTATCCCCGACAAGTACGGTGACACCTGGATCAGCCACGTCAAACCTCTGACTACTGACGCCGTGAGCCATGCGATCGAAACCAATATGCCGGTTCCGCTCCCGGTCGTGATGACGGCCACCGTCATGTTGGAAGGCGACATGTCCAACGGTGCGAGGATCGGGCAGATGGGTCAGACCGTGGCCAATCACCTGCAGGCGAAGGTCGCACCCGAACTCGAGAACACCAAGATCATGATGAAGAGTCTGGACGAGGTCAGCGGGTACGAAGGTGCACTTGATCGGATCGGTGCAGCAGCCAAGCCGGATGGTGCGGTCATCACCGATCTCGTGTTGCAGAAGATCAAGGACTGGGCGGCCAGTTGCGGCGACCCGGACGACCCCGCGGGAGTGAGCCTAACCGCGTTCATGCCGGTGGACGAGAGCGTCACCGGCCTGATCGCAGCCGCAGGTGGACCTGCGAAGATCGGACTGGACCAGCAGTACATGCGGCTGGACCACAAGTCGGTGCGGACACCGGTGGTCGATACCGACATCGAGATTCGTACCGGACTCCTGGTACCGCCGTCCGCGCTTGACGGGCGCGAGCAGCAGTGGTGGACGACCTACTCCAGCGACTACATCGGGGACGACCCCGTGAGGTACGCCGTTTGGAACCACGCTTGGCCGTCGATCACCTGGTAGTACGCCGGTGTTTGCCCTCCGCGATGAGAACACCCATCGTGGAGGGCAAACACATTCATGATCCGTCAACAGCGGGTCGTCCGTGAGCGTCGACTGAAACGACGGCCACGGACCCAGGAGACAGGGGCCGATCAGGTGGGCCCAGAAGCACATCCCACCCGGACGTGACGGACGCCGGGTGGGATGTGGGCACTTGCCTGAGGAATCGGACCCCTGTCAGTGGTCGACCGTGGCCTTCTCAGCCCCAGCTCCCGAGAGCGATCGGACCTCCATCTCCGCGTACTTGGCAGGGTCGACTTCCTTCTTGGACGTGACGCTGCCCAGCCAGCCTAGGAAGAACGCCAGCGGGATCGACACGAGTCCTGGGTTTGCCAGGGGGAACCAATCGAAGTTGGCGTCGGGGATCACGGAGCTCTCCTTGCCGGACAACACTGGCGAGAAGATGATGAGCCCGACCGATGAGATCAACCCGCCGTAGATGCTCCAGACCGCGCCACGGGTCGTGAAACCCTTCCAGAACAGCGAGTAGATGATCGTGGGTAGGTTGGCAGATGCGGCCACAGCGAATGCCAGCGCCACCAGGAAGGCGATGTTCTGGTTCTTGGCGAGAATGCCACCGATGATGGCGACCAGTCCGATGACGACGGCCGCAATCCTGGCCACCCGGACTTCCTTGTCCGCCGACACCTTGCCCTTCTTGATGACACTGGCATAGATGTCGTGCGCGAAGGACGCGCTGGCAGTGATCGTCAAGCCGGCCACGACGGCGAGGATCGTCGCGAATGCGACTGCGGATATGAACCCTAGTAACAAGGTTCCGCCGAGTTCGTAGGCGAGCAACGGGGCTGCGGAATTCTCCTTGCCGGGTGCGCTGAGGATCTTCTCCGGTCCCACGAGGGCGGCGGCACCGAACCCGAGCACCAGACTGAAGAGGTAGAACACACCGATCAGCGAGATTGCCCAGACCACAGACTTGCGGGCGGCTTTCGCAGTGGGAACGGTGTAGAAGCGCATCAGGACGTGTGGCAGACCGGCTGTGCCGAGCACGAGTGCCATGGCGAGCGAGATGAAGTCGATCTTTGTGAGGGTGGTCTTGCCGTACTTGGCGCCTGGCGCCAACAGTTTGTCGCCCAGCGGGCTGCCGTCGGCCGCCGCCCCCAGCAGGCTGGAGAAGTTGAAGCCGTACTTGCTCAGCACCCAGAACGTCATGAGTGCGGCCCCGGCGATGAGGAGGGCAGCCTTGATGATCTGCACCCAGGTCGTGCCTTTCATGCCGCCGACGAGGACGTAGACGATCATGATGATGCCCACGACAGCGATGGTTATCGACTGTCCGAGGCTGCCGCTGATCCCCATCAGCAGGTTGACCAGGCCACCCGCGCCAGCCATCTGCGCCAGCAGGTAGAAGAAGGACACGGCCAATGTGGAGATCGCGGCTGCGGTGCGGACCGGCCGTTGGCGCAGCCGGAACGCCAGGACGTCGGCCATCGTGAACTTGCCGGTGTTGCGCAGCAACTCCGCAACCAGTAGCAGCGCCACTAGCCAGGCGACCAAGAAGCCGATCGAGTAGAGGAATCCGTCGAAGCCCACGACCGCGATGGCGCCGGTGATTCCGAGGAAGGATGCGGCGGAGAGGTAGTCGCCGGCGATAGCGGTGCCATTCTGGCCGCCGGTGAACGAACGTCCACCTGCGTAGTAGTCAGCCGCAGTCTTGTTCCCGCGGGCGGCTCGGATCACGATCACAAGAGTGATGAGCACGAAGATCAAGAAGATGGTCATGTTCACGGCGGAGTTGCCGGCAATGGCGGCGCCGAGGAAAGGTGTGGTGTTCATGACGCGGTGCCCTCCATCTCGTCACGGATCTCTTCGGCCAGCGGATCGAGTTTGCGGTTGGCGTGTCGGACATAGAGCCACGTGATGAGGCCTGTGCTGACGAACTGCAGCAGACCGAAGATGATGCCGATGTTCACGTTGCCCCAGACGGGGGTGGCCATCCATTTCGGCGCGAAGATGGCGGCGAAGACGAAAGCGAAGTACCAGACCAGGAAGGCCACGGTCATCGGGAAGGAGAAACCCCGATACCGACGACGGAGTTCGATGAATTCCGGAGTGGCTTCCATCGCCTCGTACGCCGCAACATCGGGCGTGTGGCCCGCGGTTGGGTCGATGGTCGACATCTGACCTCCAAGCGATCGAAGGGTATGGGCTGCTGGGTTGGCGGCCCGGGTGGGTGGCGTTCAGGCTAGGGGTGCCCTCGACGTTCCCGAAAGCGGTCGGGGGCAGGTTGCGCTGAGCGGACGCTGTCGGGCCGACGACCGGTAGCCGGGGCTGCGACGAACGGCAGGAATCGTGGGTTGAACGGCTGCCCCGACCCCGGACGTTGAGCTGGCGGAAGGGGAATTCCACGCTGTGGTGCGGCGAACTCCCCGCAAGCCCGAGGGTCAGTTCGTCGAGATGTGGCGGGCCAGCGAGGTACGTGCGCACGCCTCCTGGGCCTGACGCAGGGTGACGATGCCACGGACGCGGAGGAGCGGAATCATCCGCACCAGGAGTTCGGCCGTTCCCAAGGCGTCTCCCAAGGCGGTGTGTCGTCCGAGGACTTGCACCCCGAAGCGTTCCGCCAGTGAGTCGAGACCGTGCTCGGTCGTCGGGTCATCGGCCAGCACTGCCGACAGCAGCATCGTGTCCAGCGTGGAGGTGCCGAGTTCGCGTCCTGCAGCGCGGGCCGCGGGCCGTAGGAACCCGAGGTCGAAATCGATGTGATGGCCCACCAGCACGGAGTCGTGGGCGAACACGGCGAAATCTGCGACTACCTGTGGAGGACTCGGTGCCTCGCTCACCATGGCATCGACGATGCCATGGAATGCGGTACTGCTCGGCGGGATCGGGCGACCCGGGTTGACCAAGGCGTCGAAGGTGTCCTCGGTGCGTACCATCGCGGCGTCCACCCTGACCGCCCCTACCGCGACAAGGCGGTCGCCCATGGTGACGTGGAGTCCGGTGGTCTCCACGTCCACGACGGTAAATACGAGTTCATCCAGCGGGGTATCTGCCCAGGCCTCGACGGCAGGCAGGGCACGACTGGGGCGCCGAAGGTCACTGCTGAGGCCGACCGGCGCCAAATCCGCGAGATCGGCTTCGTCGTGCGGGGCACCGACGAGCAGCACGACGGGTTCGGCGCCCTGACCGGTGATCAGGGCCAGCCTTAGCTCGACGTCGCCGACCCGACCGGTGGCACGTTCACCTGCCAGTGCAGACGTAAGCAGCGGCGAGAAGTCATCTGCGTCGAAAGCGCTGAAGATACTCCTTCCGGCGGCGATGTGCCGGTCTCGTCCGAGCGCCCTGCGGGCAACTGGGTTGACGAGCAGGATCCGGCCTCGTTCGTCAACCAGACCCACTGGGATGTCGAGGCCGCTGAACACGGCCAGCAGGGCGTCGCGTTCGGTCCGGACCTCGTCCTGGGTGATTTCGAGTTTCTCCTCGAGCCGGTGTTCGGCGCCCTGCTGAGCGGAGGCCAACTCATTCACCGCCCGGTGAGTAGCCGACGTCGGGGGTAGTCGGTATTCGGGGTTGGCGTTGGTGATGATGTCGATCTGGGTAGCGGTTGATCGGTCGGCCCGTTGCCCCTGACGCCAAGCAGACCACGCGAGGCCACCGACCAGACCGACCAGGACCAACGCGCCCAGGGCCAAGGTGAATACCTGGCCACCTAGCGCGGAGAGGACGATGGAGCGGTCGTCGGTCGGCAGGTCGGCAAGCACCGCAGCGACAGTCAAGCCCGGAACGAGTAGGGCACTGGCCACCAGGGCAGCGGCCGTCCACGGCTTCACAACCGGCTCCTCTCACGACCCGGCATCGTGGTCACAGGTCGGTCCTGAACAACCATGACGTGGTGTCCTGTGCACTCTTGACCGACTTGAGAGCATCTCGCAACTCGGCGGTCGTATCTGAGTCGAGGTCCGCCAGCGAGATGGTGTCGGTCAACGGTTCGCCCCGTGCCGCCTGTTCCAACTGGTGTTCGATGCGCAACCTGCTGAGCAGGTCTTGGGCCTGGATCAATGATCCCACCAGTCCGCTTCCCAGCACCCCCGCTTCAGCCGCATCCGCGAGGCGTCCTATTGTGCTGACGTGCTCGGAGCGCACCCACAAGCCATACAGTCGCGCAAGAAGGACAAGAGGGGCGAGCCCGGTGCGCTTCAGGTCGACCTCGTTGCCGCGCAAGCGCCCCCAGAGTCCCAGCGGTATGCGGAACGAGATCGCTGCAGCCGCCAACCCGTGCAGCAGCCGAGGTGACTCCGATCCGCTCAACAGAGTTGCGTTGGCGGCGGAGGTGTCGAGATTCCCGGCGATGTGGCGAAGGTCGAGGAAGACATCGGTTTCGAGCACCGCTTGCGGCGTCGGTTCAGTTACGCAGCGGTGGAGCAGACTGCACCAACTGTCGAGTCCCAGACTCCATTTGTCGGCCATGAATCCGCCGCTGCACCGGCGAAGGCCGAACTCCGAGAGCCCCGAGATCACGTGCTCGGCCAGTTCCCGGGCATAGGGACTGGTGGCCGCGGGGTCGTCGGTCCACACCAGGGCACTGTCCTGGTCGCTTGCGCAGTGGACTTCGCGGCGGGCCACCGAGCCCAGCGACATCCAGGCGAACTCGGCCGGTGGTGCCCCCACCCGGTCCACGAAGTCCGCCACCAGGGCCTTCGTGCGGGCATCAATCGCATCGCTCAGGGTGAGGCTAACGGCCGTGGCTCCGGTCAGTCGCCAGGTTTCGGTCGCCAGGTCAACGAGTTCTGTCATCGCGCCTCCCTGTCCCAATGTGCCGTTCCAGGGCGAGGGACTCCGGGGTGTGCAATCGAACCATCGCACGCCACACGTCGGGACGAACGCGTCGCGAGGTGGCCAGCGACACCCCTACCGCCGTGATGACCACCAGGGGTAGGACCCAGGCGGTGGGTTGGGAAAGCAGGGCGTTGGCCCAGCCGCCGGAGGGGTGACCGAGGGTGCTCATCGCGATCGCCCCGAGGGACAGCACTCCACCACAGATCAGGGCTGCGATCGCGCCGACATCGGTGAAGCGCCGCCACCATATTCCGAGGACCAGTAGGGGGGCGAAGGTGGTGGCTGCGACCGCGAAAGCCAGCGAAACAGCGCTTGCCAGTGGCAGCTGGGTCATCCACAGGCCGAGCAGCAACGGGACGACGATAGCCGCGACGGAAGCGAGTCGGAAGGATCTGACGGGGTTCGCCACCCGTCGGCGAACAACGTCTTGGGACAGCACGCCGGCGACTGCGACTGCCAGGCCCGTCGCTGTCGCGAGGAAGGCCGCAGCGGCGCCTGCCGCGACGAGGGCTCCAAGGATCAGACCCGGTTGCCCGCCGATCATCGCGCGCGGGAGGATCAGCACTGCGGCATCGGTCTGTCCGGTGACGATCAACTCCGGGGCATAGAGACGACCCAGCGCTCCATAGACCGTTGGGCTCAGATAGAACAGCCCGACCAGGGCAATCACGCCCACCGCCGTGCGTCTGGCTGACCGTCCGTCCGGGTTCGTGTAGAAGCGGACCAAGATGTGCGGCAGGCCCATTGTTCCCAGGAACAGGGCAAGCATAAGTGCCACGTCGCGGTACAGCGGATGATCCCGGCCGCCATTCTGGGGGTAGGCCCATTGCTCGCCGCTGAGTGCTGGCACCCCCTGTGGGTGCGGCACTTGCGCGCCGGCGGGAAAACGCAGGCGAGTGCCGGCCGCGACCTGGTGGCTGCCCGCGGCCAACGCCAAGGTCCCGGACGCTTGCGAGCCGTCGACCCTTCCTTCTGCCGTCACCACGCTGCTGCTGGGGAACTCCAGCGTGACATCCGACGAGATGCTCACCGTGGTTGCGCTGGGGAATTCCGGACCTGTGTTGACTGCGGCACCGGGTGCGCCGTCCGATCGCCACACGCCGATCAGGAACAGCACGGGAACCGCGATGGCGAACAGTTTGAGCCAGTACTGGAACCCTTGGACGACGGTCACGCTTCGCATGCCGCCACTGACGAGGACCA
>CAYMPK010000128.1:0-3578 GCA_964392145.1 uncultured Actinomycetes bacterium
GCTCGCGCGATGTTTCAGACTCAGGGAAGGTCTATCAACATGCCCGGTGAAGGTTCTCAATCCGATCCGTGGACGCTCACAACCGCGCCCGGCTCGTCGCATTACACGATGTACCGCGACGAATCCGCGGACCCGCCTGCGCTGGTCTGCCAGGTGGGTTCGACCACGCTCACCTACCAGTTGCGAGCAATTGAGGATCTCCACGCGATGCTCGTCGAGTATGGGGATTGGATGCCGCTGGGTGCAGCGGACGAGAAGAAGGATCCCGCTCCGGGGACGGTGGAAGCCTGGGGACGGTCTCCCGACAATCCCGTTTCCGGCTGGTACGGGCTGCGCAAGGGCTATCGGGGTCGTTTCGGCATGTACCTCCCGCCGCTGCTGGAGGAGTTGGGGCTTGTCGAACTCGAGCACAATGCTCGAAACAACCGGGTGCGCGCGAAGTAGGATCAGCTTCGATCGAGCGCCCACCCGAGCACTTCACAGCGGCGGGCGACGGCAACTGGCCGATTCACACGAGATTCAGCGGGGCGACGACTCCGTCGTCACTCGAAGAGGCTTCCGCCGCCCTTGGCCCCTTCGGCTGCGGTGGCGAATTGATCGCACGCGGGCTCGATCACCGTACAGACGAAAGCCATGGTGGGGCCCCCGCCGAACGAGATGGCCACCGCCGCAGCCTCCATGATCTCGGCCTTCGTGGCCCCTGCCGCAATCAACTTCGGGATGTGCAGGGACACGCAGTCCTGGCATCTGATGAGCGCGACCACCCCGATGGCCACCAGGAGTTTGGTCTTGGAGTCGACCACACCCGCTTCGTCATTGGTGTCCATCGCTGCCTGCTGCGCGGCGATCTGGGGTCCGATGTACTTCTTGCTGCGCTCCAGTGCGTCGTGGAGTTCCTGATGAGTGCCGATGGCGTCAAACACGGGTGCCCCCTCGATAGGGCCGGCGCCGGACAGCGGCCTCACAGCCCTGGTTGTCATTCGTCATCGCCACTCTATCGGCGGGACAGCGACTGTCCAGGCGCGTGAAGGCGCCCGGCTCGGATTCACACGGGGCTGCTCGACCCTTCGGCGCGGCGGGCGGCTGCGCCAGCGCATGCCCCCTCGACGGTGATCCGGGCCGACCATACGATCTCCGTCGAGGTGTTGACGCCTTCGATTGCTCACTGGGGACAGGTCACAAGCGCCGTCGGACACCAGATGACGCTCCAGTGCGGGCCCTTGTCCCATCCCCCGACAGCAGCCTGCAATTCAGTGTCGGACAGTTGCGCCTCCGGCGGAAGCAGGTCCTGTGTGGAAATCGTGTACCCGAATCTTGAGGCCACCGCAACGACGTCGTCGTTCGTCACTGCAGACTTCAACTCGTCCAGCACGATGCTGTCGAGCTACGCTGAACCGGTGGACGTCGTACTGGACGAGGGCCCATTCTTCCACGGCACGAAAGCCGACCTGAAGGCCGGCGAGCTACTCACTGCAGGCTTCCGGTCGAACTACCGGCCCGAGGTTGTGATGAACCACATCTACTTCACCGCACTTCGCGACGGCGCCGGGCTCGCCGCCGAACTTGCCGCCGGCGAGAATGATCCACGCGTCTACCTGGTTGAGCCAACGGGCATGTTCGAGAATGACCCCAACGTCACCGACAGGAAATTCCCCGGTAACCCGACGCGCTCCTACCGCAGCCGTGAACCGCTGAGGATCGTCGGCGAAGTCACCGACTGGACACGGCTCTCCCCGGAGGCGTTGCAGGAATGGCGTGTCCGGCTGGACGAACTTAGGGCCGATGAAGGTGGCGAGATCATCAACTAGGGACACGTCACGAACGTGGACGCCGCCGTCGCGAGGACACGCCACACACGTTGGCCGCGACAACGTCTGCAGCCCGGGTCAAGCGGCGCCATCGCAGTCAGCGTCAACCCTCCCACCCAACGCCCTAGGGAAGGAGGACGCGCAGTAGCTGACAGGGTTCGGCGCGAGTTTGGTGGAGTTGTACGCCACACCTGAGCAGTCGAGAATCTGCGGGCAAGGATCCCCGCACCTACAATTGACGAAGCGTTCAGCCCTCTCGTCGCAGAAGCTGGGCACGCCAATACTCGGGATGGCTGAGGCCACTCCGGTCTTCATCACGAATCTGGGCCGCGATAGACGGAGGGCTGATGCGCGAGACTCTCCGCAGCCGGTGGCGGAGCGTACCCGGTCCCATCCGCAAGTCAATCGTGCTCACCATCGGGGTCACCCTGATCGCTATTGGCGGCGCGCTGATCATCCTGCCCGGGCCTTTCACGCTCCCGTTCGTCATCGCCGGCATAGCGGTGCTGTCCAGCGAGTTCGTTTGGGCCGGCCGAATCATGGAGAAGGGCCAGCAGGCGACCACCCTGGCAAGGAAGTGGGTGGGCCGTGTGCCCACGCCCTGGATCGTGGTGATCGGTACCTGGATAGCCGTTACCGTCGGCATAGCCGCCTGGTGGTGGTTCGTCCACCGGCCCTGACGCGCACCCTCCACAGATTGCCGAGCCACGCGCATGTCGAAAGTGAACGAAGGCGACGATCGGTACCATCACCTGGTCCGGCGGGCTCAACATCTAAGTTGTCATCGCTCCCGGCGAGGGTGACCGAGAGGATTCCGATGTTGCGCGTTCGATACGTCGTTCCGGATGTCACTGCCGCCATGATCTGCCGCCGATTCCGGGTTCAGCGCGTGGGAATGGTGGAGAAGGTGCGTAAGCACACCCTCTGGAGCGAGGCGTTGATGCGATGGACATCGGCGGGCACAGCGGCATGAGGAGTCACGCGTTCAACGATCCGGAGGGTCGCTGGTTTGCCTTCACAAGCTGACGGGGACATGGGTGCAGCTGGTCCACCTGAGCGGATAGCACTGACACACCGTCCCCACGAGACTCCGCTGCCGACATGGGCCAGGGTGCTGGGCGAAGGTCCGGTCGCCGCCGCCCCTCACCTGCTGGGGTGCACGCTGGCTTCGACGGACGGGGTAGCCCTGAGGATCGTGGAGGTCGAGGCTTACGGGGCGCAAGGGGACATCAGCGATCCCGCCTCGCACGCCTTTCGCGGGCCGACTGCGAGCAATGCAGCCATGTTCGGGCCTGCAGGTACCTGCTACGTGTACCGCAGCTATGGCATCCACTTGTGCCTGAACATCGTCTGCGGCGACGTCGGTCAGGGGGCCGGAGTTCTGGTGCGTGCAGCCGAGGTAACTGCTGGGGAGGGCATCGTGCGTGTGCGCCGGGCTCAACGCCTGCCCTTGGCGTCGGGTCCCGGAAACGTGGGCGCCGCACTTGCGGTCTCCTTGAACGACAATGGCGTGGACCTCTTCGCCGCCAGATCGTGGCTGAGGCTTGAACCACGACCGGCTGGGACCACGATCCACGTCCTCACCGGTCCACGGGTGGGAATAAGCAAGGCGAGCGACCGGCCATGGCGGTTCTGGGATGCAGACAGTCCCGCCGTTACACGATTCAGATCCCGCAGGCCGCGGTCGGGGAAATGAGTTCCGGGAACCGGGTATAGAAGTCGTGGGGCTGGGAATACCACTGATGCACCACGGACTACCGCCCAGGCGGT
>CAYMPK010000128.1:3588-4413 GCA_964392145.1 uncultured Actinomycetes bacterium
CCCAACCGAGTGCCAGACACCCGTCACACTCGGACCAGGAGCTCGCCATGATTCGTACAACACGCACCACTCGCCGCACCACCGTCCTGATCGCAGCCTCATTGCTGGCACTCGGAGGTGTTGCCTCGGCTGTCCCGGCCCACGCCGCGACGCCTGCTCCCAACCATGCGGCCAGCGTCGCGGTTACGCCCAGACCGACGACGATGTTCATCTACAACCACTCTGCCCAGACACTCCAAGTCAGTGTCTTCGCCCGCATCGAAACGATGCACGCGCAGACGTTGGAGCCGGGTCAGGTGTGGGAACTGCCGGAGACCTTCTCGGATATGAACGAGTTGTACGTGCGTTTTCCCTATGACCCCAACTCGGCGTTCCTCGGACACTTCGCCTACGACGCGGGCACCTTCCGCTTCCTCGACGCGCGCGCCCACAACCTGGCATACAGCGTCATCAGCGGCAAGAACCATGGAGTGGTCTTCACTACGCCGCGGGCCGGCGGGGCGAACTGAGGGATGGGCTAGGACTGTCGCATCCTTTGCGGCAGCGTGCAGATCTGCGGTCGTGGAGCAGGAGCCGCACTTCCGGCAATTGCCGTCAGCCCCGGGTTCTGCTTCGTCTACTGCAGCCCGGCATCCGGGTGGGAGTCCCGGCGTCACGCTGGGGCATGGGAGAATTGGGCACACGATCACCACGTCGAGGAAACATGACTGAGCTACCCACGACCCCCGCTGCGCCCGACGCCGACCGGATCAGCCAGCCGGAGTTGGATCGCCTTGCCCAAGCCGTCACCGACAGGTTCGCCCCGCACCTCCGCTCCGCCGAAGC
>CAYMPK010000128.1:4423-7857 GCA_964392145.1 uncultured Actinomycetes bacterium
ACAGCTCGGAGACGGTGAATTCTACGAGATTCTGCGATGGTCCGGGCATCGGAGCAGGGTCTGGCCGATGCGCGTGAGGCGCGTGCCCGCGCCGAGCACGCCGCCGCCAACACGAGCTACAAATCCGACCCGCTGGTGTTCATGCGCGTCACGGTGGGCGAGGAACTGGATGCCCTTGCGCGAAAGACCACTCCCAAGAAGATCCGGGCGAACTTCCGTTACCTGCTCGACCGCGCCGTAGAACTTGCCGAGGGTGAGGTGGCCGGCTACCGCAACGACCTGGAGGCAGCACGCCGGGAACGAGATCACGGCGTGGAGTCCTGCAGACAGGCCGAGCAGGCCGCGCTGGTCGAGCTCGAGGCCACTCGCGCAATGCAGCAACGGGTGTGCGACGCGGAGCGCGCGGCCCGTGAAGGCCTGGACATGCTCCGCGAAGAGACGCGTCCCAGCCCCGCCTAACGAGGACGATTCGAAGTTGACTTCTTACCCAGGAGAGAGTTGGTGGGTCACCGAAATCGGGAGAGTGCTTCAGTTGTGCCGCTGTCGAACTCAGGCAGGGCGGTTCGGCGTCTGAGACGAGCGGCGTAGCAGGAAGTCCGTTACTGCCTCCGGCATGTCGGCCATTGGCACGTGCCAGGAATCCAACTCCTGATAGTCCCAATCCCGCCCGAGATCACCCGCAGCGATTCGTGCAGCCGCCACTGCCGTAACGGCTGAGAACTGGCTCTGCGTGCACAGCAAGTAGGACTTGTGAATCGGAAACAGCGCGCTTGCCTCGAAGTCCAGCGGTTGGATGTACGGCGCCGCGGCCTCCAGACCCTCGAACGAGAACGGGTCGACGCCGCCGGCCTTGATGATGTCGAACAGCGACTCCCCTGGCAGTGGCAGGGCCGCGTCGACGTAAGCCATTCGACTGATTCGTTCCGGCATGCGAGCGGCAAGCCCGGTTATGACAATGCCGCCGTAACTGTGACCGACCAACACCAAGTCATCGTCGTCCACGGCCGCGGCGATGTCAGCGACCTGTTCGATGTGGTCGGTGAGGTCGCAGCGGTGCTCGTCGTGCAGAGTCGGTGCCCATACGTCGGCGCCGCTGGCGCGCAGGGCCGCAGCGATCGGATCCCAGACCCTTCCGCCCAGATGTCCGTCGACTGTGTGGATCGGTGGGCCCGTGGTGAACCGGTTCCAGGTGTCCGTCGACATGTTCCCGCCGTGAACCAGTAGATACGTCGCCATCTCTCTCTTCCTCCGGAGCCCGCCATTGTCAGTCTAGGTTCGCGGACAGATGCGCCATGGTCGATATCAATGCGAACCACATCTGTCGCACGGCCTGCACACCGTGTGTTGGTCTGGGGCACCACCTCCCGCATCCCCCGACCCCACGCAAGCGATCATCCCCACCGCCACGTTCCGACGCTCCGTCTTGGCGATCACGGCCGGGTATTGACGCTTTCTCGACCTGAAGGCGCTAGCGTCACACGCATGATCGACGCGATAGCCACTTTGCCCACCTGGGTGACCGTTCTGATCTGTGCGGTCGGCTTCTCCGCGGTGACCTTCGGGACTCGCTACATCGTCAGGCGGCGCTGCAGCGAGTCACGCCAGGACGAACTCGTCAGTCTGGCCAAAGCCATGAACGGCCCTACCGGCACAACTCTGGCCTTCCTCATCGGATTCGCCGTCACGATCACCTGGGGCACGATGAGCGCGGCCCAAGACTCCATCGAGAAGGTCGCCGCCTCCGCGCAACAGATCTCCTGGCTATCGGAGAACCTGCAAGACACAGCGGATTCGCGCGTAATCAACCAGGACCTGAGCCGCTACCTCACCACGATCGCGAACGAAGATCGACCCAAACTGGCCTCCGAGGACATCGTCCAACTGCCGTCCTTCGACTACCTCGACAAGGTGGAGCAGGACGTCCATCGCATCGGCGTGAAAGGTGCCCGCGTCAACCCGGAAACCTCGCCGCTGCTCACCGCCGCCGCAGCCCTCACCGGGGCGCAGGCCGACCTGAACGCGCTGGCCCGTCGGCAACTGCCCCCGGTCGTGCTCTGGCTGCTGCTGTTCACCGCCGCATTATCCGCAGCCGTGATGGGGATCGTGGCCGCGAAGGTCAGACGTCCGTATTTGATCATCGGCTGGGCCATGGTCGCCGCCATCGGCATCTCCGTCGTCCTCAGCCTCTACAACCCATTCGCCGGGACGGTGTCGGTGGACTTCCAGCCGCTGGTGGATGCCGCGTCGCGAGTCCAGGTCAACGCCCGCTGACACGGACCAGCATCTGGCCGTCGTCGTGGCGACGGGACTGACGTTCAATCGCACGTGCCCACCTACGGCGCCCGTGGCCCGCGCTCCGCCTCCTGCGCCACCACCTCGTTCAGGTCCGCTAGTCGACCGAGACCCGCCAGCGCCCGCGACATCCGATGGTTCCCTGCAAGCCGTTCCCGGTTCCGCTCCAGGAACGCCCAGTAACCCGCCGTGAACGGGCACGCGGCCGACCCGACCCGCTTTCTCGGATCGAACTGACACCCGCCGCAGTAGTCGCTCATCCGGTGCAGGTAGGCCCCGCCGGCGGCGTACGGCTTGGTGGCTAGGGCGCCGCCGTCCGCATACTGCGACATGCCCACCACGTTGGGCACCATCACCCAGTCGTAGCCGTCGACGAACGCGCGATGGAACCAGTCGGTCACCGCCGCCGGGTTCCAACCTCGTTGCAGCGTGTAGTTTCCCAGCACCATCAGCCGTGGGATGTGATGTACCCAGCCGGCGGATCGCACGTCGTCCAGGATGGCTGAGAGGCACGCGGCGGTGACGGCCCCGGCGTCCAGGTCGGCGAACCAGTCCGGTACCGGCTCGTGGGCGTCGAGCGCATTGCGGTCGCGGTAGGACTCGGGGAAGTGCCAGTACAGGTGCCAGACGAACTCGCGCCACCCGATCACCTGACGCACGAAGCCCTCCACCGACGGGAGCGGCGCCCCGGCCTCGCGATACGCGGCCTCCGCTCGGACAACCACCTCCTTCGGGTCCAACAGGCCCAAGTTCAGCGGCGCTGACAGCAGCGAGTGCGCCATCCACGGGTCACCAGCCAGCATCGCGTCCTCCTGCGGCCCGAACGCGCCGAGCCGCTGGTCGATGAAGCCGTCGAGGACCGCCAGGGCCTCTGTGCGGGTGGCGGCGAAGCGCCGCGGACCGTCCTGGCCGAGGAAGCTGACCAGCCCGTCTCGCTCCCAGCGGTCCAGGTCGACCCGGACCTGTTCGTCAATCGCGTCCTCGACCGGCCATACCGGATCAGGCACGCCCAGCGTTCGCGTGCGAGGCGGCGGTTCACGATTATCGGCGTCGAAGTTCCATCGCCCACCGGCGGGCTCGTCGCCGTCCATCAGCACGCCAAGGCGTCGCCGGGCATCGCGATAGAAGTCCTCCATCAACAG
>CAYMPK010000129.1:0-7853 GCA_964392145.1 uncultured Actinomycetes bacterium
CAGTACATCTCGATGCTGGCTGTGTGTCTGAATATCGGCAGGCGTGCTCTGAGATTCTCGAAATTCTCGGAGTACTGAATGTCGCTGAAGGGCTGGCTGACGCCTTCCCCCCTCATGGGCGTGGTGGCTGTCAGCAGTCCGGGACAACGTTCCAGCGCGAGATTCGATGTAACTTGGAAGGCAGCGTGATCGCTGGTCCTAGCGACCGATCTCTACTCGAAGCCGAGAGTCGCGGCAGGCGCCGCCACTGCGATGGCGCGCGAGATGCCGTTGGGAGCGAGAACCGTGGATGCATTCGGGCTGGTCTTGTCCGGTGGCGGTACCCGTGGCGCATTCGAGGCCGGGGCGGTACAACTCCTCGCTCACCGAGCCGTGCCTCGACCGCACGTCATCACTGGAGCTTCGGCAGGCTCCATCTGCGCGGCTGTCCTTGCACAGGCGGCCACCGACGCCGAATTCTCGTCCCTCGCTGCTGTGCTGAAGTCCGACATCCTCGCGATGACGACCGTGAACGAGGTCTTCGCTGAATCAGAGTGGATGAACGACCTGAACGGCACCGAGGTCGAAGGCGTTGTGATGGCGACTGTCCTGGGTCAAGGCCGTCCCGCTGTCGGACCGGATCCCGGCCTGGAGCACGACCCGTTGGCCCAGCTGACGCGAGCAACGCCTGACCGATGGAAGCTGGTAACTGGCTCCGTCCGACACCCAGTCCGGATTACTCGCGCCCGCAAAGCACTCGCCGCCGGTGCCACCTCACTGATGACACTGGATCCCCTGGAGGATGCCCTCAGAGGACGCGGCAAGTCCGGTATCGCGCCTGTGGATGAGACTCGGGTCGGAGTCTCGGGCGTCGTGCTCCGTCTCGCCGTCACGCCGCTGCGCGCGGCTGTGCCGCGCTACATCACTGAGACCGGTCATGTCGTCGGTCCCGACGCGAGGACGCCACATGCCGCGGGCGGTGAACCCGGGGTGATCGAGGGTGTGTTGGCCTCATCCAGCGTTCCGGTGCTGTTTCCACCTCGACCGATCGGGGACGATGTCTACGTCGACGGTGGGGTCCTGCGGAACCTACCGGTCGAGGCGGCTGTCGAGGCCGGCGCGGGTGACATCATCGCCGTGTCGGCGAATCCGATGCTGCCGCCCGCCCTCGCAGCCACTCCCCGCCTCCCGGACATGACTGCCGCCTTTGAGAGGTTCGCCGTCCTGCAGTTCTACGACCAGGTGCGGCGCAGCCTGCTGTGCCCGCTCTCCGACGGTGCCACCCTGACGTCCATATTCCCCACCATGAATATCGTGGCGCCCTTCGAGGTGCAACTGGGTCTGCTGCTGATTGATCTGGATTACGGCTGGCTTCGGGCTGCCGAAGCTACCGGGCTGCGGGCCGACGAGGCGGCACGCGCTGGTGTCGTGAGCGATCGACTCATCACCGGTCGCCAACGCGCCTGGTACGCGGAGAGTGCCCTGGCTGAGACAAGCCAGCGAGCCCCACTCGATCCGGGAATGCAACGCGCTCTCGACTCCGCCAAACGCATGGTCGCTGACGCCCTTGCCGAATGGCGCACCTTCGGTCTCCCTCTTCCGGCCGGGGCAGACGGCTGGGCGGATACCGCTGAACGTCATTGACAGTCAGGCGGGGAATGACGGGTGTGCGGCGGGCACCACGTCGTCAATGGGAGTTACGACCGAACGCGCAGCATGCGCACAAGCCCGAGGATGACGAGCACCAACCCGAGCACGGCCAACAGCACCGACAGTACGACCAGCAGCATCTGGTTCTGTGCGAGGCCCAGCAGAGTTGCTATGCCGACAACGATGAGGCCGATACCGGCGACCGGTGGGGTTCGGCGATCCGAGCGTCGGCCGGCAAACGCTGTCGGCCAGACCAACATGGCCAACCCGAGAAGGATCAGCAACGCGCCGAGACAGATCTGCAGTGTCGCCATACCTGCAATTGAATCGCAGACGCCCGCCGTCCGCCCTGGAAACCGCATCACGTGCCGACCGTCGGGATTCGCGCCGACGCCGGCAGAACTTCCGATGGATTTTCGTCTGCAGGGTCCCTACTGACAGACTAGTGCCGAACTCCCAAAGGGGAACCATGCCCCACCGACCATCGCTCGAGGGGAAGGCCGCTCATGTCAGCAACCGCGCCCGCCGAGCCCGCGCCACAGCCAGAGTCCGCCGATCAGAAGCCCCTCCGCACGATCATCCTCCGCCGCACTGTCGTTGCGATCGCACTCACTCTTCTGCTGCTCGTTCCTTCCTTGCTCCTCATGCTGGCTACTGGGCAGCCGTCGGCCTCATACGCCGCACTCGGCACCTTGACCGGTGCGGTTGCCGTACTGGCAGGTGGAGTACGGGTGGGGGTACTGACATCAGTCACGTTGGCCTTGCTCGCCCCACTTGCCATCATGTCGGGCCTCTCTCCCATAACGGGCGCTGCCCTCATGGCTCTGATGACCCTGGTGGTCGGGCGGATGTCACTGTTCGGTCTGCATCGCGCGGTCATGCTGGTGCCGGTCATGCTCGCCTGGCCGATGTTGTCGCCTGTTCCTTGGGTCCCGCGTGGGGCACTGGACAAGATCAACGCTCTGATGTCGCAACGGGGCACGACGCTGGCACAGGCAATCGATGCGGCTCACGCGTCCGGCGGCTCCTCCCCGACGCCGGCGTCGAGTGCGGCCCAGAAGGCCATCGGCAATCTGCTCATGGAACAGCGCTACGACACCACCTACCTAACGTGGGTCGTCGCCTTCATGTTCATCGGGTCCATCATCCCCGTCATCCTGTTGCCCATCGTGGCGCGCAAGGCCAATCTGCCGAAGCCGGAACTGACTACCCATACCCGGGCGGAAGCCATGGCCTATACCGTCACGATTTCCGTCCTGACCGCCGTGGCGACGTACTACTTCCTGAACCATCCCAAGATGACCGCTGGCTCGTTCCTGATCGCAACGATCCTGGTGCTCACCCAGGTTGGCAATGACATCAAGTGGAAGCTCACCATCGAGCGAGTCGTCGGCACCCTGCTCGGACTTGTGCTCATGATCCTTGTACTCAAGGTTGCTGGTGGCACGACATACGTGGAGTTCCTCGGTCTACCGGTGCCGTTGGGGCTATGGGTGATCGGGATCGTGTTCGGCGTCCTGGCGGTCATCGCGAAATTCAGCCCGAGACAATGGATCTACTTCATCCTGATCGTGCCAACCACCGCCTGCTTGAACGCCTTCAGTTCCCCCCAGGCCAGCGACCTGGGCAAGCAGCGTCTCGTCGACAACCTCGTCGGGGCCGCGCTGGTGATCCTGGCCGCCCTCATCACCCTCGCTGCTAGTCACCTTGCCGAGCGGAGGACGGCTGTCGACCGGTGATGGGACCGTCCAATACCCCGCAATCGCCGTGAGGGCTGGCATTCAGGGCGTCAGAAGAGACCACCATTGCCGCCGCGGCCACCCAAGCCGTCAAGCCCAGGCCACCACGTTCCAGCATTGCCGCCGTTCCCGCCGTTCCCGCCGTTCCCGCCATTCCCGCCGTTGCCGACGCCGGCATTTCCACCGGCCACCGAGTCGAGTTCCTCGGGGCTCAGCTCCGTGACCTGAGGCGACATGGGAAGCACCAGAAAGCGCCGATTTGGTGTGCTCTGATGCACATGTACCTCGCTGTCCTCTGCCAGCGGCAACAGGCTCGCGATTCCGGCGGCGATAGTGTCAGCCTCGGAACCCGAGACTTCCGCGGGGACCACCAAATGCGTGACATTGGGCGTCTCCTCAAGAACCGTGACCGAAACGCCTTCCGGCAGCGTGAGACCCGCGGCGCGCAACACACCCGCCGGATCGGCCAGCAGTGACGTGCGGTAGGCGTCGTCTCGCCACGCGGCGACGATCACCTCGGCGGCAACCGTCTGATCCTTGTCTGCGTTTCCCATAGCGCTCTCCTCTGTCGATTCGTGACACTTCGCGTCGCCTGTCTTCATCCTACGGCGATGGTCGGGCACGGCACCAGAACTGATACATGCCCAGAAATGTCCTCGGATAGAGCTTCTCCAGCACCTGCCAGTACTCCAATTCGGGCCGAGGACCGAAGAGTGTCCGGTACAGCTTCCGGACCCTGGGGTCGACGTCGAAGTCCAGGAAATCCAGTTCCAGCTCCTGCAGGGCTGACTCGATTTCCGGGATTGTGAAGCGATGCTCCTGCACGTGGAAGAGCATGTCGCGGCAGCCTCCCGAGTAGTAGAAGTCCCGCAGCAGCATGGCGTCACGGGCCGGGTGCCCAGCAGGCAGATTGCTCACATGCTCCCTGGCCGCGCGAATGCCCTCGGGACTTGGCGCCCACCCTGCCCGCCTGACTTCATCCTGCGCCAACGCAATGCCCCGCCGCGCCACGTCACTGTAGAGCCCGATGAACATCAAGCCACCTGGCCGCAGGAGTCTGCGCAAGTTCCGCCAACCCACAAGCGGGTCCTGGAGGTGATGCAGCACACCGGTGCACACGATGACGTCGAAACGTCGATCCCAGTAACCCAACTCCAGGAGATCGGCTTGGCACAACTCGACGGACACCTGAAGCCGCTCGGCCATCAACTGGGCGTAGGCAAGGCTGGCGCGCGATAGGTCGAATCCGGTGATCGAAGCCGGTTGCCACGCAAGAGCCGCACCCAGCAACTCACGTCCGGTGCCGCATCCGGCAACCAACATCGTCGGATGTTGCGGCAGGTCTCGGACAACGGGGCTCTTGGAAGCGAGTGTGGGCAGGTACTGATCGAGTCGCCGCGACCTGCTGCGCGTGATCCGCTGCCATCGGGGATAGGGGTGCTGTTCATAAAGGCTGCGCACGTCCTGGGAGTTCCCGGCCGAGACTTCGGTCAACGAGCGGATCCGCTGCGCGCGTGCCACCAGGTCATGGTCAGGCTCATCCTGGAGGTACATCGTCCGCACCCAACTCGGGGCCGTGGGCAGCTCGTGCCGCTCCTGCGCACTCACCTGCCAAGCGAAATCATTCAGTCGCGCCTGCTCAGCCAGCGCCTGCCCCAACTGCGTTGGCGCCGAGGCGGACTGCAGGCACAGATCCTTGCGAACCCCGGTCAGCGTCCTCTCGAGCCCCGGGTCCGTGATCAGGGCGTTCGACAGCACCGCAGGTAGTAGGGGATCGCGCAGCAGGTCCGACGATTGACGCAACCGGGCGAAAGCCCCCCGCGCGATCAGCTCGGGATCGAGAACCGGGGACACCAACGCTTTCATCAGGTGATCGGACGAGCTCAGGGAGCATGCCAACGCGGGCTGACGGGCCAGGCACTCGGACAGGCCCAGCAGGCAGTGCTCATCATCGGGATCGATGTCGAGCCGACTCTCGTAGTGGTCAAGCGCGCCGGCATCGTCGCCCACCTCGCCGAGTGCATCCCCGAGGGCCACCTGCAGACTCGGTGATTCCGGCGATACCTCGAGTCCAGCCTTCAGCCGACTCACCGCGGCTTCAGCGTTTCCCCTTGCGAGTAGCCTCCGGGCGTCGGCGAGGAAGCCACCGATCTGGCTGCAGCCCTCGTCGGGGGCGTCTGCACTCACGTCTACAGGCTAGTTGCCCGGCCATCCCCCGATTGGGCTGAGCCTTGGGCTCTCACCTGTCAGTCGTTCGACTCCATCGGCATGTTCCGTCGGAGGAAGCTGACCGCCCGGCTCGCGTACCAAGGCATCGGGTTTCCCCTCTCGTGGAATCCGACGTGGCCACCGTGGGCGGTGATGGCCCGCCTCACGTACCCCGCGCTCTCAAGTGAATCCCAGTCAATGGCCAGGTATGGCTCCGCCGGGATCATCGGATCATCCAGGGCGTGTATCACCAGGGTGGGAACCTTTATCGATGGCAGGAACGGCGCTGCGGAGTTGACCTCGTAGTACTCCTGAGCGTCACGCCACCCATGCCGAGGAGCGGTCAGGGCATCGTCGAAGTCGGGCAGTCCGCGCGCCCGCGACACCGCCGCACTCTCGTCAGGCGTCAGCCGTGACCCGCCATCGGGGGCGGGCGTGCGAACATCGCGAAGCAGCCCGCGCAGCACCGCTCGCTCGTAGACCCCGAAGGCGGACCTCCGCAGGTGCTCGGCGCCCACGACCAGGTCCAGAGGGGCTGACACCGCGACCCCGGCTGAGATTGGCAGCCCCTCGTACGGCTCGCCCAGAAGCTTGATCGTCATGGCGCCACCCAGGGAGAAACCCATGACCCCGAGCACGGGGTGGGTGTCGCCTGCGCATGCTTCCCGCCGCGACGCCAGCGTCCGCAACACAGCGCGGAGGTCGTCGGTCTTGCCTGCGTGATAGGTGAGTGTGGACGTCTGGGTGGAGGCACCTGCGCATCTCAGGTCCACCCGCGCGACGTTGAACCCCGCCCTCAGCAAGGCAAGCGCACTCGCACGGACATAGACCGACTCCGCGGATCCACCGAGGCCGTGGATGAGTAGCACCATCCCCCGCGCGGGGACGGGGAGTGTATGCAGGCTCACCACAAGCTGGTCGCCGGTGCCGTCGTCCGTGGGTGCCAGGATCGTTCTCTCATTGGACACCGCGTCCAGGTCGTATTTGCGCGGCAACACCCTGTTGCGAACCGACTGGATGTGCCCGTTGCCAAGACCGCGGGGCGTGCGGAAGTCTGCGTTCACCACGTCGTCGGCCCTGACGGAATCCACCCGCCAAGCCTGCCAGAGGTTCCTTTGCCCTAGTCGAGGGTGGGTGTCCGCCTCCGGGCGTGTGCTGCGTCGGCAGGTCGAATCAAGCCGCACAGGAACGCAGTCACCCCGCCGCAGGTGCGGCCACGGGACTAGGCGGTCAGACTGAATACATGCGCATCTTCGTGGCCGCGATCAGCACCCTCGTGGTCGTCGGCTACGCGGCCGCCTCGGGTCTCTGGGTGGCCTCGGGCGAGGCCTGGTACCGAGCCCTGGAACGCCCCTGGTGGCAGCCTCCTGACGTGGTCTTCGGCTTGATCTGGCCGTACAACTTCGCTGCGCTGATCGCGGCCGGCATCGCCGTCGCCCTGACCGGAACCATCACTCAACGGTGGGTGTGGCTCACCGGACTGTGCGTGAGCGTGGTCGCCGCCCTCGCGTGGGCACGACTCTTCTACGTCAGCCACGATCTCTGGGCCGCCGCCGCCTGCCTGTCGATCGCCGTCCTCGCCATGGTGCCCGCCATCGTCGTGGCCTGGCGTGCTCAGACGTGGGCGGGTGTCCTGCTGCTGCCCTATATCGGCTGGCTGGGGGTGGCGACGTCCCTCGCGGCAGGTTATGCCTGGCGCAACTGATCGCATCGGTGGGCGGTCTCGGTCGATGCGGGGCCTCAGTGCCGACTGGGTCGCACCGAACAATGACAACTCAGCCTCGATTGACCTTGCCCGGAAGGACGAAGTCGTAGCGACGGCGGAGCGCCTTGGTCCGGAGCCAACGATCCGCACGTCGCACGCGCAGGAACAACTCCAACGTGGCGGCGTCATCGTCGTAGTACTCCTGGACCTGCTCCGCGCTGACCGGACCCTCATCCCCGAGCCAGTCATTCACGGCAGCGAGTCCGACCGGGATCCTGCCGCTGGCCCCCTCCTTGATGAAGTTGCCCAGCAGGTCCAAACCCACCAGACGTCGGTCGAAGTAGTCGTCCATGTACTTCTCCCCCACCTGCCGCCACAGATACCAGGACCGGACCCCGGGTGGCACGGCAGCCAACATGATCCGGGGCTGCAGTTGGTGCACCCCCTTGCGCCGCACGAAAGGCGTACCGACGTCGATCAGAGTGGGAGGCTGATCCGGTCCGTCGCCGTACCACCAGTTCGACAACTGCCCGTCGACGGCCAATTCCTGCCCGGGCCCTCCGCCCGCGAGC
>CAYMPK010000130.1:0-7835 GCA_964392145.1 uncultured Actinomycetes bacterium
GGTCCTGGGACCCCGGCGTGATCACCGTGTACTCCCGGTAGAAACCCGACTTCTTCTGCGGCAGCAGACCTTCCCGGTTCCCGAAGGTTGCCCCGTCCTTGGCATACGGAAATGGCCCGTCGTCTGCGATGAGCCGCAGCGTTTCGACGGCCTGGGGCGGTAACTGGCCAAGATCGATCGTGGGCAGTGAGGACACCGGCGTCGCAGGGGCAACGGTGCCTGCCGTGGGCAGTCGGGACCCGGCCGTCCCCGCCTTGCCAGTGGCGGGGGCTCCGCCGCCGGCCACGGAGGGTGCGGCGCTGACGCTGGTCGAGGAGACGGTCGGCGTCGTCGCGGAGCAGCCCGATAGCAGCGACAACGCCAGCAGGGCCAGGGCCAGCAGGGCCGTCGGGCCGGTGCGGAGCCTCATGTTGCCCATGGGATCACCCCAACTCGAACGTCGTGACGCCGAAGATGCGCTGCCAAGGCAACGACGGAACAGGGCCGCGGTACATGCGCGCGCAGCCGAAAGTCTCGTGTAATTCGTGCCGCTGGGCGAGGGCCAACGCCGCGGGGTTGCACTCGGGGATGTCGAGGAAGAGCGGTTGATCGATGGCATGTCCGGACAGCCGGGCGAAGATCGTCTCGGCCAGGTCCGCGGATGCTGCGAACAGGGGGCCGATCTTGTAGCCCTCGCGACAGGGTCTCACGACCCCCAACCCACGGATCTCGCCGTCGTCTACGGCGACCACCGCCATCCCACCATCCGGGTCGAGCCACTTCCGCAGGAATGCCGGGCGCTCCGATCCGAAGTGCCCGGCGTCGAAGTCGGCTACCTGTTCGAAGGGCAGCGAACTCGCCGGCATCAACTGGGCGGCCGCCTCCACCTGCACGGCTGGTACCGCTCGACCTACGCCCGCCATCCGGAGGTTGCGGTGCAGGAAAGTGAACCCCAGCGTCAGGTAGTACGGCTGCATCGCGAAGACGCCGTCGATGCCCACCGTGGCGTTCGGGCCGAGCCGTTCGCCGGCCAGCCTCAGGAGCTGTTCGGCCGCGCCGCCACCCACGCTGAGCCCCCGCCACTCAGGACGGACGATGAAGAATCCGGCGAACGCGTGGGCTTCGTCGTACACCACTACGGATGCGCTACCGACGAGCTCCCCATCCACATCGATGGCGTAGAAACCCTCAGGGTCCGTAGCCCAGAAGGCCGCGGCATCCGCGAGCCCCGGATTCCAGCCTTCGTCTGCAGCCCACCCGATGACCTGGTCGAGCTCCTCCCGGCTCAGTTGCCGAATGTTCGCGTGGATCGGTGTCGTCATGCCTGGTCGTCCCTAACTTTGGCGGCAGGGCCCAATTCGGCCCCCGGCTTGGTCTCGGCCGTGCCGATCAGGATCTGCCGCATCGTGTCGCGGGCGATGCCGTCGTACACCTCGGGCCTCCTTCGCTTGAGGTAGGCCGCGTAGGCCGCGCCTCCGATCGCGGCGAACAGGTAGACCAGGGGCAGCGCGTTCAGAAGGACGGATTCGGAGTTGGTGAGGAGGTCGAAGTTCACAGCGGTCAGTACCAGCACCGCGCTCAACACCAGGCCAGCTACCGCCGGCGCGACGCCAGTTCGGAACCATTGGCCACCGCCGTTCCGTGCGAAGAAGGCCACGATGGCGAATGCCGCGCAGGCCTGTAGCAGCACGATGCCGAAAGTACCGAGCCCGATCATGGTCGAGGCGAGACCGATGTAGGGGCTCAGACCCGCCAGCGCGAAAAGCGCCACCACCGCCAGGTTGAAGCCGGTCTGCACCAGGCTCGCACGATGGGGTGAGGCGTGCCTCCCGTGCAGCAGCCCGAGGATCGGTGGCAGGACCCGCTCCCTGCCCAGAGCGAACATGTAGCGGGCACTCGCGTTGTGGGTTGCCAGGATGGCGGCCAACAGACTCGTCAGCAGCATGAGTCCCATGAGTTGCCTCGCCCAGTCGCCGACATAGGTGCTCATGAGGTTGAAGAAGAGTTGACCGATGTCGTTGCTGGACTGGTCGGCGAGATCGTCGATTCCGGTTGTCCCCAGGGCCCCCACCGCCTCCCAGGCAGTGACCGCGTAGAAGATGCCGATGATGATGACCGCGGCGTAGGTGGCCCGCGGAATCGAACGACTCGGTTCGCGGGTCTCCTCGGCGTACAGAGCCGCGGACTCGAAACCGATGAAGCAGGAGAACGAGAACAGCAGCGCGATCGGTAGTCCTGCCGAGAACACTGTGCTCGGGGCGACTGCGGTCAGTGGGAAGGCGGCGAGTCCCTTCGCCATCAGGATTCCGATGTCGAGCATCGCCAACAGCGCGATCTCCAGCGCCATAAGAACCGCGAGCACCTTCGCCGACACG
Source organism: uncultured Actinomycetes bacterium (assembly GCA_964392145.1). Classification (GTDB taxonomy): domain Bacteria; phylum Actinomycetota; class Actinomycetes; order S36-B12; family UBA10799; genus JACJWR01. The sequence goes on from CAYMPK010000130.1 coordinate 2,355, forward strand.
TCGACGTTCCGGTATCCCAGTATCCCCACCACCACCACGGCGAACAGTGCGGCAGCCCACCACGGGATCGTCAGACCTGCGTCCTTGAGTCCGGTGTAGGTGAAGAATCCGAAGCCGCCGACGATGCCCACGGTCTGGGCGTTGTAGGCGATGACTGCGAAGAGCGCCGCCACCACCGAGGCCGACTTCCCCAAGCCGTGCGCGACATAGGTGTAGAAGGCTCCGGTGTTGACCACCTTGCGGGCAATCGCGGCGTACCCGATGGCGAACAGCAGCAACGTGGCGCCCGCCAGCAGATAGGCACCCGGTACGCCAGCACCGTTGCCTTTGGCGAACATCAGCGGCACCGTGCCTACGATCGCGGCCAGCGGCGCGGCGGCCGCGATCACGATGAAGACGATCTTCGATGTCGACAAGCTGGGTTCGCGCTGGTCCTCGGTCGAACTCATGTCGCTTCCCATCAGATAGGTGCCGGGCTGGTCCATACTTCGGCCCTCGGGCATTGTCAGAGAGCCGACTTTTTCTTGCTGGGGGTCCGAAGGGCCACCGCCTCGGGGAATCGGTGCCACGGAATGCCCGGCACCTTGTGTCCGGACATCGCGCGTCGCCTCACCCCGACGTAGAACCAGATAGCCGTGAAGACGTAGTCGATGAACAACATGGTGAGCGTGGCCGGCAAACTCAGGTCCTGACGATCATCGATCACCTTGAGAAGATCCTCCGCCGGGCGCACGGCGAGGTTCAGCAAGATCGCCGTGACCAATGTCAGTGGCACGATCTTTGCCAGGTTGTGTGCAGCCTCGCGCCACACGTGGGCCAGGAACCGAATCGAGATCACGATGCCGCTGGACACCACCAGCAGTCCGCCCGCGGTGAGCTTGTTCGGCGCCAACCACAAGATGACGAAGAAGTAGTTCGACCAGAGCAGGATCAGCAGCGGGATGGAGATGACGTACTGCAGGAGGTCGCGGCGTGTGGTCGTCCAGCGCTGCTTCTCCTCATCGAAGGTGAGTTTGAGTCGGGGACGCTGCATGGCGCGCCAGATCACCACCGCGAGCAGCGTCGCGCAGACGATCCCGAGGGACATCAGCAGAATCGTCCCGGTTCCGATCTTTATCCCCGGTGCGCTGTCATCGGGCAGATTCACCACGAGCTCGGCGCCAGCGCTGCTCTCGGACGGACTCGGGGTCGGTGTCACTGCGGCGAGGTGCGACCACTGGTCAATCAGCAGCGGCAGCGTCGACATGGTCCGAGGTTAGCGCTCCGCGCGCTGCTGAGCATGGGCCTCGGCTGCGGCAGCGGTCTTCCGCTTGATGTCGGCGAGCGCGGCCCGGTGCGCGGCCTTCGTGTCGTACACCTCCCGACGATTCTTGAGAACCCGCCCGGGTATCCCTCCGACCACCGATTCGGGAGGTATCTCGCCACGGATCACCGCGTTGGACCCCAGGACGCAACCGTGGCCGATGTAGGTTCCGCGGGTGACGGTCACCTTCGTACCCAACCAGCAGTCCGGGCCGATACGCACCGGCGACTTGACGATGCCCTGGTCCTTGATGGGCAGGTTGACGTCCTCGAATACGTGATCGAAATCGCAGATGTACACCCAATCGGCGATGATGCAGCCGCCGCCGATCTCGATGTCCAGGTAGCCGTTGATGGTGTTGTCACGGCCGAAGACAGTCTTGTCGCCGATGCGGAGGGTGCCCTCGTGGGCCCGGATCCGGTTCTCGTCCCCGACGTGGACCCAGCGGCCGATGATCATCCGGGCATAGCCGCGCCGAGCCGAGACCTCGACTCTTCTCCCGAGGAAGACGAACCCCTCGGTGATGATGTGCGGATAGCGCAGTCGGAACCATAGGAAGCGCCAGTAGCGCTGCAGGTACCACCAGTTCCAAGCACGATTGCGCACGATCCACCGCAACGATGCCCAGGTCACGAAACGCGCCTGACGCGGGTCACGGGATCGGAACATCGCCACAGCCGCTCAGACTAATCCCCGCCGGTTGACCCGTCGCGTGCGGCTGTCAGGAGTCATGTGCCCCGGCTCGGCGGTAGCAGGCCACTGTTGCCTCGGCGATCTGTGACCAGTCATGATCCCGTTTCAACGCCTCGTAAGCCCGGTCGACTATGACTTCCGCGCTTCGGTCCGTGATTGCAGCGACCAGGGCCGTCGCCAGGGCCGTGGCGTCCTTTGCGGGTACGGACCATCCGGTCTCGCCACTCCGCACCACCTCGGCCAGACCTCCGACCCGGCTCGCCACCACGGGGGTGCCCAGCGACATCGCCTCCAGCGCCACGAGTCCGAACGGTTCGTAGATACTCGGGATGGCCGCGACATCCGCGCAGGCGATGAGTGCTCGCAACTCCTGCTCGGGAAGCCACCCCGCCACGGTCACGGCGCCGGTGATGCCGTGACGTTCGCAGGCGTCCCGCAGTCGCTCGCCCTGGGACCCTCGGCCGGCGATGACCAAGTGGGCGGTCGGCAGCGCCTGCCGGACTTGCGCCATCGCCTCTGCCAGTTCCAGGATTCCCTTCTCCACCTCCAGCCGCCCCACGAAGACGATGAGTGGACTATCCGGGGCCCACCGGGCGCGGGCATCGAGTTGATCGCTCAGCGGACTGGACCACTCCTCCAGATCGATCCCGTTGGGTATCACCGTCACCTTGTCAGGGGTCACGTGGAACTGCCGGACGACTTCCTCCTTCATCGCGGCGGAGCACGTGATGACCGAATGCGCCCGGTGGCAGAGCTGCCGTTCGATGGCGTCGACGCTCCGGCTGATGTCGCCGGGGAGGTGCCCCTGATGGCGTCCCACCTCAGTGGCGTGAATGGTCGCGACCAGCGGGATGACCGGGTTCTCCGTCAGTTCGGTGCCGGCCTTGGTGGTCATCCAGTCGTGGCAGTGAACTACATCGGGCTGCGCGTCTCCCAGTGCCGCCCTTGCCCCAGTCGCCAGTTCGTGGTCGAGCGCGCTGACCCAGGCGAGCAGATTCTCCGGGATGAACTCCAACTGGGGTGCGCTCGCGACCCGAAGGACCCGAACACCCCACATCAGGGATTCGGCCGGGGCTCCCTCGACCCGTTGCGTGACCACTGCCACGTCGTGTCCTGCTTCCGCCTGAGCGGAGGCGAGTTCGTAGACATGGCGGCCGAGTCCGCCGTACACGAGAGGCGGATACTCCCAGGTGACATGCAGGATGCGCACATTCGCACCCTAGGGCACGGTGCTGATGGCGCCAGGGCACCGCGCTGACCTCGACACCGGAACAACTACTGTCACGGCTGTGGACCGCGCTCTGGACTCTGCCGCCAACGGCTTGCCGCTCACCGGCGAACGAACTGTGCCAGGAGTCCTTCTGGAGCGGTACTGGTATCTGCGGCACGAGGTCGCGTACAACTGGCTACCGCGTTGGCTCCCCAGTGCAGGGGTCGTCATCGAAGCAGGCTGTGGGGAGGGGTACGGAGCGGCCGTGTTGTCCGACGCCGGGTTCCAGGTCGTCGCCGTCGACTACGAGCAATCGGTTGTTGACCACGTCAGGCGGCGCTACCCGCAGGTCGAGGTCATGTGCGCAGGGCTGGATCGGTTACCCATCGCGATGGGTCGCGCCGACGCTGTGGTTTCGTTGCAGGTGATCGAGCACCTGTGGGACCTGCCAGGTTTCCTCACCGAGTCGGCCCGGGTGCTCAGGAGCGGGGGTGTGATCGTGGTGTCCACGCCGAATCGCCCGACGTTCTCCCCCGGACTGGCGCGCGGCGAGAAACCGACCAACCCGTTCCATGTGGAGGAGTTCGACGCCGAGCAGGTGGGCCAGATGTTGGAAACCGCCGGGTTTCACGACGTGTCGGTGCTGGGGGTTCACCACGGCGGCCGGATCCGCCGGTGGGAGGCCGAGCACGGTTCCATCGTGGCCGCCCATGTCGAAGCTGTGGTGACGGGTGTCTGGAACCCGGCGCTGCTGACGCTGCTGCCGACCCTGCAGGCCGGCGACTTCGAGTTGGGGCAGGCGGCGGAGGCCCTCGACCTGATCGGTATCGGGGTCAACTGATGTCGTCGCCAGTGGGTCTCGGACAGATCAGTCGCTCAGCGATCGGCGCGCGGGAGAGCAATCCACAGGAATCCGGGGAGGCCCACGCTCCGGTTCTTGTCGAACCACCGGCCACCTCGCCCGCTGGTACCGGCAAGGTTCGAGCCGGCTCGGCTGCGACCCGAGGTTCGTTCGCGCTCGTGCTCCACAGTCACCTGCCATGGCTGGCTCACCATGGAGCCTGGCCCGTCGGTGAGGAATGGCTCTACCAAGCGTGGGGATCCAGCTATCTGCCGCTGCTCGAAGTTCTGGATGACCTCGCCGCCGAGGGTCGCCGGAACCTGCTGACCTTGGGGATCACGCCGGTGCTTGCCGCCCAACTCGACGATCCGCACAGTGTGCGTGGTTTCCACACCTGGCTGGGGTTCTGGCAGGCCCGCAGCGAGGAACTCGCCGGCGATCGCAACCCCGATCTCAGGGCGCTCGCCGGCTACGAGTTCTCCCAGGCCAGTGCCGCACACGATGCCCACGAGCAGCGTGGACCCCTGACATCCTCATTTCGGCAGCTGGCCGATGCCGGGGTGGTGGAGCTGCTAGGAGGACCGGCGTCACACGCTTTCCAGCCGCTGCTCGACGATGACCTGGTGGCGGTCGGCCTACAGGTGGGCCTTTCGGATTCGGTCTTGAGGTTCGGCGAGCGCCCGCGTGGGATCTGGGCCCCCGAGTGCGGCTATCGGCCCGGGCTCGAGGAGGTCTACCAGGCGGCCGGAATCGGTCACTTCATGATGGATGGACCGACCTTCCTGCATGTCGGCGCCCAGCCGTGGGCCGGGCGCCGGGTGGGGGACTCCGAAGTCGTTGCTTTCGCCCGCGACCTGGAGGTGAGTTACCGGGTGTGGTCGCCGAAACGCGGCTATCCCTCGGACCCGCACTACCGCGACTTCCACGCCATGCACCACGACTCCGGATTCCGACCGGCCCGTGTCACGTCGTTCCACACGAAGGCCCACGAGAAGGCTCCCTACGATCCGACTTCGGTGCCGGCCGTGATTGAACGGGATGCCCGGGACTTCGTCGATCGGGTTGTCGCCCGACTGGCCGCTGTCGAGGCCGCTCGAGGCGAGCCTGGCCTGGTGGTGGCCGCCTTCGACACCGAACTCTTCGGGCACTGGTGGCATGAGGGCCCGCGATGGCTCGCCCGCGTGCTCAGGCTGCTGCCGGAAGCAGGCGTCGAGTTGAGCACGCTGGCCGGCGCGGTGGATGCCGGGCTCGTCGACGGCCCGTGCGACTTCCAGCCGGGCTCCTGGGGATCGGGCAAGGACTGGCGGGTGTGGGCAGGAACCGCGGTCGCTGACATCGTGGCCGACAACGAGCGGCTCACGCGTCGCTGGCGCGGGTATCTGGGTCGTCCGTCGCAGGCTCGGACGCCGGCGCTGGATCAGTTGGCGCGGGAGG
>CAYMPK010000131.1:0-7834 GCA_964392145.1 uncultured Actinomycetes bacterium
CGCCGTGGCGGTGATTGACGCATCCTTGGCCCGCGCCACGCAACACTGACCAACCCGGGTCAACCGCTCCCGACGGGTGTGGGCCCGGGTCGCGGGGGCCGACGGCCCGATAGTCTCAGTACCACTGTGAAACCCACCCCATCCGCAGCTGCCGCCGTCGGCCCGCCGGGCTCCGCTGCCATCGCCACCGGCAACGTGCTGACGACCCGAGCTGCCGCGCGGGTCATTCGCGCCGGTGGCAACGCCGTCGACGCAGCGGTCGCGGCGGGATTCACCTCGGCCGTCTGCGAACCCGGACTGGCCAGCGTCGCCGGCGGAGGCTTCCTCACCCTGCGCACCCCTGCCGGCGACACCTCGGTGCTGGACTTCTTCACCACCGTGCCTGGCCTCGGCGGCGTGGAGAACGACATCGAGGCCACCACCATCACCGTCGTCTATCCGGCGGCGACCCAGGACTTCCGGGTAGGGGCGCCCTCGGCGGCCGTGCCCGGTTGCCTCAGCGGCTGGCTGACGGTTCACGCCGACCACGGACGACTGCCACTGTCCGAGGTGATGGCACCCTCGGTCGAACTCGCAGCGGCGGGTGCTGAAATCGACTCCTCCCAGTCCTACATCATGGGGCTGATCGAGGACATCCTCCGATTCTCCCCGGAGTCCCGCGAACTCTTCGTACCCGAGGGCGAACTGCTCGCCGAGGGGGATCTGCTGTTCGCTCCCGAGCTGGCGGCGTTCCTGGCCTCGGTGGCGGCCGGCGAGATCGATGCGCTGGATTCCCCGGGGTTCGCCGGGCCGCTGCTGCGTCTCGGGGCCGACGGCTGCCGAATCACCGCCGAGGACCTGTCCGAGTATGAGCCGGTGTGGCGAAACCCCCTGCAGAGCCAACACCGCGGCTGGCGGGTGGACACCAACCCCGCCCCAGCCTTCGGCGGGCAGATCATCGCCGGTGCCCTGCGGTCGGTCGATGGACCAGGACCGGCGGCCATGACCACCGCGCTGCGCGATGCTACGGCGGCGGCGAAGAAGGGCGACGCGCCGTTGGCGGTGACCGGTACCACCCAGATCTCCATCGCCGACGCCGACGGGATGGTCGTCTCGATGACGACCACGAACGGAGCCGGCGGTGGCGTCATGGTGCCCGACACCGGAATCCACCTGAACAACATGCTCGGCGAGGACGACCTGCTACCCGGTGGGCTGGCAGCCGTCGTGCCGGGCGCCCGGCTTCGCTCGATGGCGGCGCCTTCCCTGCTCACGGATCCCGAAGGCGGGGTGGTCGCCTTGGGAAGCGGTGGCTCCGCGCGCATCCGCTCCGCCATCACGAGCGTGATCCTTCGACTGTCGGACTCCGGCGAGGACTTGGCCTCGGCTGTCACCGGACCTCGTGCGCACCTCGAGGACGGCGGCATGGTGCAGGTGGAGCCTGGCTTCTCCGAGCAGGAGCTCGCCGAACTTGGCCGCGGCTTCCCGGTCAACGTGTGGGACCGCACCGATTTCTACTTCGGCGGCGTGAACGCGGTGCAGCGCCATGCCGACGGTGCCGTGGCGGCCGCCGCCGACCACCGGCGCAACGGCTCGGTCGCGATCGTGACACCTGGCTGACGTCGCAGCGGCCGGGCCAGCCACGACTTGCCCCACACCGGGCCGACAGCCGACGTCAATCGCCTGCGTGGTTGGCATCGCCCAGCGCGGCCAGTTTCTGCCAGTCGTCGGTTGCCGGGTGTGCCTTGCCCATCGGCCCGGCAGCCATCTGCTTGAACAACGTGTCGGTGACCTTCGTGGTGAAGTCCGCACTCGCCTGGGTGAGCCCCTGCTCTGGTCGCACGCCGGTGAGACCTCGGGTCCAACTCATCGTCCCAGCCGCGAAAACCCCGGCACCGGAAGGCACCGTGTAGTAGGCGATGGTCGAGTACGAGGTGGTGTCCTGACATTTCAGACTTGAGATCGCCGGCACCTCGATCGGCCGAGGAGTGTCGGCCCGGGCGTACGCCCGGTCGGTCTCATTGCCGACCAGGCCCGGTAGCTGACTGCCCGCGGTCACGCCGGTGCCCTCGAACAGGAAGAACTCGGGCCGCACGATCGTCATATCCCCGCTGGAGGGATAGCAGTCGTAATAGTTGCCGACCACGGTGTTCTCCGGCTTGGCGTCTGGGGAATCCCGCCACCTCGCAGTCGTGTCCTGGGAGTTCTTGACCGGATCCGTCTCTGCACTCTTGTAGCCGACCACAAGTCGGCCGGGACCCTGCGACGTGGTTTCGAGGCGCACCCGCCAATAGCCCGCGTTCGCCCCCAGGAAGGCCAGGTTGGCACCACCGTCGCGTGCCTTCACGAGCGCATCCCGATAGGGCACGGGCCAGTACTCGTCGTGTCCGTTCGACACCACGCCCAGAGTGCCCTCCAGGGCGCCTGGATCCAGCGCCAGGTCGGACACGCTCCGGTAGGCGACCGGCACCCCGGACCTTTCGGCCGCCCGGGCGACCGGGATGTCGAAGTCGAACCAGATCTCCCAGTCGGCGGAGCTGTAGGGCCGGTCGAAGCTGGCCGCGTAGGCCCGGTCGGAGAATCCGTCGGGACCCTTGTAGAGCGATCGTCCCCCCCAGGAGTTGTAGGCCTGCCAGGTCGTGTCCCCGGCGACGACGACCACCTTCCCCTTGGTGTCCGGCGACCGGACCACCATCGGTACGTTGCGCCGCTTGCTGCCGTCGCTGATCTGTACGAGGTAGAACCCGGGCTGCCAGCCGGTAGTGGGGATCGTGGCGGTGCGTTCCCAGGGGGCACTGGCGGCCCGGGTGTTCGGATCGCGCACCATTCCGTTCTGCTTGCTGGCCGGCACCGGTTGACCCTTGTACACCTCGGTTGCGCCTGCGCCCTGGTAGTCACCGATGCGGAACGCCCGGACCGTCACCGGGCCATTGGCCGAGACGTACAGGTCGAGCGGTTGTCCGGGATTCAGGCTGCTGGCCGCGGTGTAGGCCGCGATGTCGTCATCCTTGGCCAACTGCTCCTGCGGGATCTGCCACTCCAACGTCGGCGTGGGCGGTGTGCTCGGGCCTGCTGAGGCGGTCGTGGGCCCGGCAGCGGTCGTGGCGTTCCCGCTGGCGGTTGACCCCGAGCCGGTGGACCCGCACGCCCCCACGGCGACCGCAGCCACGATCGCCGGTAGTCCGAACCGGATACTCCTGCTGCCGCTCACGTGTGCACCTCTCGTCGCGCTCCCTTGGGAAGGATCCTGCCAACAACGAAGGCCGTCGCCGCGGCCAGCCCCGCCGCCGCGAGGCTAGCCGTCACCAGCCCGCTGGTGAACGCCGATCGTCCGGCGACCAGCAGCGCTTCGCCGGTGGCTGGTGACAACTTCGACAGCAACTCCGGGATGTTGGACAACGAGTCGTTAGCAGCCGCCGAGATGTCCGCTGCCAGCCCTGGAGGGAGCACCAGCCTTGAACGGTAGACATAGGTGAGCAGGCTGCCGAGTAGGGCGATTCCCATCGCGGACCCCAACTCGAAGGCGGTTTCCGAGATGCCGCCGGCGGCACCGGTCCGGTCCGGCGGGGCGGCCGATATCGCCTCGTCCGAGGCGACGGTGAGGACACAGCCGAATCCGCAGCCCACGAACATCATCGACGGGACCAGTGCGACATACCCATGGCCCTCTCCGGCCGCCAGCAACGCCAGCCCGATCGCAGTGATCCCCAACCCGAACATCAGCACCCTGCGGGCGGTGAATCGGTGAGCAAATCGGCCGGCCACCGGAGCAGTGGCTGCGGAGACCAGTGAAACCGGCAGGGTAGCGGCCCCAGCCGCCAGCGGGCTGAATCCGGACACAAGCTGGAAGTACAGCGCGAGGAAGAACAACAGACCGGTGGCGCTGAAGACCATTACGAACTCGGCTGTCACCGCGCCCGCGAAAGCCTTGACCCGGAACAGCGCGAAGTCCAGCAGCGGCACTGGCAATCGGCGCTGCCGCACGGCGAAAGCGGTGAGCATGAGTAGGGCCGCGGCCAGCACCAGCCATGGCGGGTAGGTCGCCACGTTGCCCCGTGCCACTTCCTTCACGGCATACACCACACCGAGGATTCCCACTGTGGACAGCACGACGCTGACGACGTCGATGGGTTGGCGTGAGTCGCCCCTGGACTCCGGGAGCACGCGGATCCCGACGATGACGATGTAGGCGACCACGGGGACGTTGATCAGGAAGACCGAACCCCACCAGAACCGTTCCAGCAGCAGCCCGGCCACGAAAGGGCCGATCGATGCCCCCGCCGAGCCGGTGGCACTCCAGATACCGATGGCCAGAGTGCGTTGTCGACTCTGGGTGAACACCGCCCGGATCAGGGCGAGAGTGGACGGCATCAAGGTCGCGCCGGCGAAACCCTGCACGGCGCGGGCAGTGATCAGCAGCTCCGGGGTCGGCGCATAGGCCGCGACGACCGACATGGCACCGAACCCGAGCGCGCCCCACATCAGCAGCCGCTTTCGTCCGAACCGGTCCCCCAGATTCCCCATGGTCACCAACAGCCCGGCGAGTACGAACGAGTAGATGTCGGAGATCCAGAGGATCTGCGTGTAGCTGGGCTTGAGATCTACGGCGAGGCTGGGGACAGCCACCGCCAGCACCGTGCCGTCGACCGCTACCAGGAACACTGCCGCGGCCAGCACCGAGAGTGCCGCTGCTTGCCGCCGGGTCATCCAACGCCTTCACGCAGGTAGCAGAAGTCCCAGACTTTCCGACCGGCCGCGATCCCGACCGCCTCGTATCTGGTCTCCGGGCGGGAGGCGGGTCGGGGTCCACCGACGACGTCGGCGCGCAGCCCGCGCTCAGTGGCCAGCGCCGCCTCAATCGCGGCGGCGTACCCGGCAACATCGGTTGCCACATGAAGCAGGCCCCCCCGGCGGAGCCGCGAACAGGCGAGCTGGACGAAATCCGCAGTCACCAGCCGTCTCTTGTGGTGGCGCTTCTTCGGCCATGGATCGGGGAACCACACCCGGATCTCGGCGAGCGATGACGGGCCGATCTCGTGCTTCAGAACGTCGACGGCGTCGGCGATCACCACCCGGATGTTCGTCAAGCCGCGCGCTCGAGCCGAACGCAGCGTCGCGGCGACACCCTTCACGTGAACCTCGACGGCGATGATCCCGAGGTTCGGTTCGGCCTCGGCCGACGCGACCGTGGCGTCTCCCATGCCCGAGCCGACCTCCAGCACCACGCCGTCGGCCGACGGGAAGACCGCGGCCAGGTCCCACAGCTCCCCGGCTGCGGTGAGTCCGTAGTCGGGCCAACCGGACGCCAGCGCCGCCTGTAGTTCCGGTCCCATCCGCCCGCCGCGTCGCCGGAAGGAGCGGATTCGGGCATCCGGGTCGACGGCGGTCATGGCCACAGTCTCCCGGTGGTGGGCCTGCGGCGGCAGGGTGAGGGGTAGATTGCCGCACGTGCCGTTCAAGATCCTCGTCGTGTGCACGGCGAACATCTGTCGGTCCCCCGCGGGAGAGTTCGTGCTGCGCCAAAGGCTGGGCGGCTACGGGATCACGCCCGTTGGCATCTCGGTGGCCAGCGCCGGTGTTCATGCCCAACCGGGGGCGCCGGCCTGCGACCTCAGTGTGGCGCTGGTCAACGCCTCGCTGGCGAGCGCCTCCGCCGCACAGCCGGGGGTCGGTGGGATGCCCGGCTCGAGCGAAACCCATCGTTCGCGGCTGGTGACCGCGGACATGCTGGGCGAGGCCGACCTGATCCTGACCGCCGATCGGGGACACCGGGCGGAACTGGCCAAGTTGGCGCCCAATTCGCGCAGCAAGACCTTCACCATGCGCCAGGCGGCCAGGCTGGCGACCTGGATCACCGGACCGGGCGGCGTTCTCAAGGTGGCAGTTGACAAGGCGGCGGGCGCCGCGGCGCCGCTCCCGGCTGGGGATCCACTTGAGTCCGTGCCGGCACTGCCCACGCAACCGGTGCCACGCCTGCAGTGGTTCGTGGCGGAACTCGACGCAGCCCGAGGGATGGCGCCGGCCGGCATCGAGAGTCCACCCGGCTGGGACCCGGACGATGTTGCCGACCCTCATGCGGTCGGCTACCAGTTGCATCCGCTGGCCATCGGCGAAGTCGCCACCGCCGCCAACGCCTTCGCAGACGCCGTGGCACTGGTGATAAGGGCACCTGTACCCGGATAGGCCCCAGGCGGGCGCGCATGTCGTACCCTTGGCTCGAACCTGGGGGGACTACGCTCCCCGCCGCTATCTGTTGGGCCGCCCGGCGGGCTGCAAGGAGACGTAACCATGGATCTGCGCGACTACCTTCGGGTGCTGCGAAAGCGCTGGCTATCGATCGCACTCATCACGGCCCTGGGCATCGGTCTTGCTGCGGCCTACAGCCTGCTGAGCCCGAAGGTCTACCAGGCGACCGCGCAGGACTTCGTCGCCATCGGCGGCGGGAGCCGCAGCGGCGACGCCAACAACTCCGCGGCCAGTGGCTCCAACTTCGCCCTGCAGCGCGTCAAGAGCTACACCCAGATCGTCGACTCACCCGAAGTACTCGCTCCTGTGATCGCGCAGACCGGCGTGAACATGACCGTTCCGCAACTGGCGCAGAATGTCACCGCCGAGAACCCGCCCCAGACGGTGCTGCTGAACGTCAGCGTGTCCGATGGCGACCCGGCCCGGGCGAAGGAACTCACCAACGCCGTCGCCGCCCAGTTCGCGCGCCAGATCGAGGTGATCGAGACCCCGCAGGGCTCGACCTCCTCCCCGGTGAAGGTGACGGTCACCAACCCGGCACAGGTGCCGACCAGCCCGATCTCACCCAATACCAAGGTGAACCTGGCGCTGGGGCTGATCCTCGGCCTGGGGGTCGGCATCGCCTACGCGCTGCTGCGGGAACAACTCGACACGACGCTGAAGAGCGAAAGCGACTTGGTGGAGATCACCGGGGCGACCAACCTCGGGATCATCGGCTTCGACGCGGACGCTGCCAAAACGCCCTTGGTGGCGCTGAACCAGCGGTCCGTGCGGGCAGAGGGCTTCCGGACGATCCGCACCAACCTGCAATATGTCGACGTCGATGAGCCGCCGAAGTCGGTCGTCCTCACGTCCGCGATCCCGAGCGAGGGCAAGACCACCTCCTCCTGCAACCTGGCGATCACCTTGGCCCAGGCCGGCGCCAAGGTGTGCCTGGTCGAGGCCGACCTTCGAAAGCCGCGGGTGGCCGACTACCTCGGCATCGACGGCAGCGTCGGATTGACCAGCATCCTCACGGGCCAGGAGACCCTTGAGACGTCCCTGGTGACCTGGCAGCGAGGGCTGTTGTCGGTGATTCCGTCAGGGCCCATCCCCCCCAACCCGTCAGAGTTGCTGGGCAGCCGCCAGATGGCCAACCTGCTCACTACCCTGCAGGAACAATTCGACGCCGTGATCATCGACGCGCCCCCACTGCTGCCCGTGACCGACGCGGCGGTGCTGGCCAGGAACGCCGATGGCGCGATCCTGGTCACGCGGTTCGGCGCAACCCATAGGGACCAGGTGCGCAAGGCGGCCGAGGTGCTCGACAACGTCGGCGCCCGGCTACTCGGGACGGTGCTCAACTTCGTGCCGTCCAACAAGTCGGGCTACGGCTACGGCTACGGGTACGGCTACGGGTACGGCTACGGGTACGGCGATGACGAGACCGACAGGCCGCGTCTCGAGGACACGGATGGCGCTGCCCGCGACACAGTCACCCCGGGTCAGTAACGGCCCAGTCCACGATGAGCCGTAAGGCGCTGACGCTGCTGATCGTGGGGATCGTGGCTGTCCTCCTGCTCGGCACCGCGGCCTGGCTCGGCATCACCGGGCTACAGGCCAAGAATGA
>CAYMPK010000132.1:0-7833 GCA_964392145.1 uncultured Actinomycetes bacterium
TGGCGAGGAGTGCGCCGGTTTGGGAGTTTTGGACGTAGATGGTGACGGGGGCGGTCGGGGTCGCGGTCACGACGGCGGAGTCCGTGCTCGTTCCCACCGCGTTCACTGCATTCACGACGAAAGAGTAAGAGGTGCCGTTGGTCAGCCCGTTGACTGTGAAGGCGCTCGCGGTGCCCACGTTGACCGCGGAACCGTAGGCGGCCGCCCCGGCTGCCTTGAAGCGAACCGTGTAGCCGGTGACCGGCGAACCTCCGGTGCTCGTCGGAGCCGACCAGGTGACGGTGGCGGTTGCGTTACCCGCGGTGGCGGCGACATTCGTCGGCGCACTCGGGGCGGTGGTTGTGGGAGGGGTGACTGTCTGGGCGAAGGTGAAGTCGGTGAGGTAGTTGCTCGTGGACTTGCCGACCGACCCGGTGGTCGTGTTGCGGTAGACCGAGGCACTCGCCGGCAGGTTGAAGTTGCCGACGGTCTTCGCGGAGGTGAAAGCGTTGGAGATGTTGGCGTTGCAGTTATGCGGGAGTTGCCGGGCGATGGTGTACTGCGTGCCGGCCGTTACGGCGATGGGGGTGGCGAAGTTGAGGGTCTGCCAGCCGAGCGGTGATGTGGATGTGTTGGCATAGGTCACGGTGCCGGTCGTTCCCAGCACGTTCTTGGTCGAACTGGTGGTTGCGAACGGGTTGCCCTGGTAGAGGGTGCCCCACACTGCGCCGTAGTCGCATGGCTTGACCCGGTAGAAGCGCACTTGACTGATCTTGCCGCTCACCCGCGGGGTGAAGACCGTGCCGATCTCGTAACTTGTGGAGGATCCGCCGTCGTACGCGGTGGCAGATGCGTTTCCGAACAAGGAATCGGTTCCGGCGGTGGCAGCTTGGGCGCCTGACTGCGCGGCCACGGTCAGGCCTACCGCCAGTGCGGAGGTGGCTACCGAGGCGAGGATCCGGGTCAACATGACATTCTCCGCAACGAATTGACGGCTGGTTTTTTTCTCCTAGTGGCCTTATCGGCCGTAGGGGGAGCCGTCTGCAGGGCATTGGGCGGAAATCCGCGGGAGTGACGGGCCAGCCTCACCAATGCCGGTGTGATTCCGCCGACGTCCGCTGGTGGATGGCCGTTGATGGTGCAAGGCTGTGGACATATTGGTAGGCACCCTGATGGGTATGGACGGGCGCGGGCGTGGGCCAGCGGCGGGAGGACTACGTGTGACCGAGAACACCCCTGCCGACGGAGACGGCGAGCCCGGTTCCACGGCGGCTGCCGCCGATCCTGGTCATGGCCTGTCGGCGACGACCCTCGGTCCGGACGGCTCGCCGCCCGATCCGAAGCGCTTTCGCGCCCTCGGGATCATCGCGCTGGCGCAGCTGATGATCGTGCTTGACGCCTCGATCGTGAATCTGGCCATCCCCAGCGCGCAGGAGGATCTCGGTATCGCCTCCGCCGACGTGCAGTGGATCGTCACCGCGTACACGATCATGTTCGGCAGCCTGCTGCTGCTAGGCGGCCGGATCGCCGAGGATCAGGGGCGCACGCGCACGTTCATCGTCGGGCTCACCGGCTTTGCCGTGGCGTCGCTCTTGGGCGGGATGGCCCCGAGCGCGACCCTGCTGTTCGCCGCCCGCGGTCTGCAGGGAGCGTTCGCGGCGCTCATGGCGCCGGCCGCGCTGGCTCTGATCACCGTGACGTTCCACGATCCGAAGGAACGGGCCCGCGCCTTCGGGGTTTTCGGGGCCATCTCCGGTGGTGGGGCCGCGATCGGCCTACTGCTCGGCGGGGTGCTGACCGAGTACCTGTCGTGGCGATGGTGTCTCGCGGTGAATACTCCCATCGCGATCCTGGCGGCTCTGCTCGCGGCTCGGGTGGTCCGCGAATCCAAGGCGGACGGTCATCCGACGTACGACATTCCCGGCGCGATCACCGTGACGTTGGGTTTGATCGCTTTGGTGTACGGCTTCACCAAGGCCGCACCCTCGGGGTTGAAGGACGGTTCTCACTGGACGGAACCGTCCACGTTCATGTGGTTTGTCGCCGCCGTGGTCCTACTGCTGGCCTTCGTCGTCATCGAGGGCCGCAGTTCGCACCCCCTCCTACCGCTGCGGGTGCCGCTGGAACGCAATCGGGGCGGGGCTTACATCTCGTCGATCATGACCGGGGCGGGCCTGTTCGCGATGTTCTTGTTCCTGGGCCTGTACATGCAGATCATCCTGCGTTACTCACCGGTCCAGGCTGGCTTGGCCTTCCTGCCCTTCAGCGTGGGCATCGTGCTCGGTGCTGGCGTCGCCTCTCAGTTGCTCCCCCGGGTGGGGCCACGGCCGTTGATGGTGCCGGGGCTGATCATGGGATCTGCCGGCCTTCTGTGGCTGGCGCAGATCGAACCGGACTCCAACTACTTCAGCCATATCCTGCCGTCGATGGTGATCATCAGCGTGGGGATGGCCTTCACCTTCATCCCCACTGCCACTGTTGCCCTTCACGGCATCGAGCATCGCGACGCCGGGGTTGCCAGTGCCACGATCAATACCAGCCAGCAGGTGGGCGGGTCCCTGGGTACCGCCCTGATGAACACAGTCGCCGTAACCGCCACGGTGGCCTACCTCGCCGCCCACCAATCCGCCGGAGAGGCCGCGCTGCCCGCTGCGCTCACGCACGGTTACGTACGGGGGTTCTACGTCGGTGCGGCCCTATTGGCCGCCGCTGCGATCGTCGTGCTCCTGCTCATCAGGATCGGGCCGTCAGCGGTGGAGGACGATGAAGACGAGGGCACGCCGATCCACTTCGGCTAGTAGCGTGGCGGTGCCACTTTGTCTGAGTCTCGTGTTGACGTGCATACGAAGGGGTAGTCGTCCGAAGACCCGCGACGAGGCGTCGCCTCAGTGCATGTACGGGCCGAGGTTCATCGCAATCAGGACCAGCCCCAGCAGCAGCGCGAGGATCCCCGCCACAACCTCCCCCCGCTTCTCCAGCAGGTAGTTGAAGCGAACGAGAGCCGATGCCTTCTTCGCTTCCGGCAAGGCCTGGTACCCGACGACGACGAACAGTTGGATCAGCAGTGCGGCAAGCGTGTACACGCCCACGGCGATCACGGTTTCAACGATCCCCAACAGTCGCGTTCCCATCTCGACCATGGCAAGCAGGAAGACCACATCGACTATGGACTGCACCGTCACCAGCACGAATCCGAAGAGGAAGAGCAGGAACAATGGCAGCCGTAACCGCCGCGTGATGGCGTCGGGAGTCAGGGAGGATCCCTCACTGCGCCGGGAATGCCACAGCAGCCACCCTGCGACGATCACCAGGATCACGCCGGCACCCAACTCGATGGCGCCGTCCAGCCACGGATAGCGGCGGCTGAACTCGACTATGGGATGACCCAGGCCGGAGGCGACCGCCACGCCGAAGATCATGAGTGCGGTCACAGATCCGAGAATGAAGACCCACGCCCGGGTGATCCCCTTGGGTTGGGCGAGCAACAGCAGGGTCGCTGCCACGCCGACGGGGTCGAAGGCCGCAAGCCCCAGGCCGACCAGCTTGAGTAGCAGGTGGATGTCCACGAGGCCTCCGCTCCGTGTCGGCTGTACTCCGATCGTGCCAGAGCCGAGCGGCGAGCGGGTGCCTATGGCACCGACTCCCGGGGGTCAGGCCACCTGAAGTGAACGTTTGGACAGTCCGAACTGGAACCCCTCGATGGCCGAGACTGCGGGAAGTTCCGGATCGGAGGCAGCGCCCAAGGTGACGAACAACGGCGTGTAGTGCTCAACGGTGGGGTGCGCATAGGGCAGTCCCGGCGCGGCGCTTCGGTAGGAGGCCAACTCATCGACGTCGCCCCTGTCGAGCGCTTCGGCTGCCCACATGTCGAAGTCACGGGACCAGGCCGGTACGTCATTCTCGAGCCACATGCGTTGGGTCATGAATGGCAATCCGTGGGTCATGAAGCCGGAGCCGATGATCAATACTCCCTGCTCGCGAAGGGTCCGCAGGCGGGCGCCGAGCTCCAGCAGCCTGGCCGGATCGTGGGTGGGCATACTCAACTGCAGGACCGGGATGTCCGCGTCCGGGTACATGATCTTCAGTGGCACCCACGCACCATGGTCCAATCCGCGTGACGGGTGCTGGTGAACCGGCTCAGAGTCGGGCATCAAGGCTGCCACGTTTGCGGCCAACGCGCTCGCGTCCGGCGTCGGGTAGGTCATGGTGTAGTACCTCGGCGCAAACCCACCGAAGTCGTACACCAATGGTGTCGAGGCGGCAGTCGCGGAGAGGCTCAGGGGTGCTGCCTCCCAATGTGCGCTGACGATGAGGATTGCGCGAGGCCGCGGAAGGGCCTGAGCCCACGCGAACAGCTCGGAGATCCAGCGCTCATCGTCGAACAACGGTGGGGCGCCATGGCTGATGTACAACGCAGGCATCGGTCCATCCGCGGGAACCCATGGCTTTCGGTCACGTGCCTCGGTCGCGCTGGTCCGAAGGAACTCATCGAACGAGGCGCCGGGGACGTCGGGGAAGAGAATGTTGGACATGGGCGACTTACCCCCAGAGAAAGTATTTGAATGTTCAACTAAAGAATAGCACGGTTTCAGGGCTGCCTGCTGGCACCGCCGTCGAGGGTCACAACGGTCCCCGTCAGGTAACTCGCGCGCGGAGACAGGACGAAGGCCGCCAGCGCCCCGAACTCTGCAGGTTCGCCGTAGCGACCGAGCGGGATAGCTGCCTCGAATCCCTTCCGCACGAGGTGGGGATCGCCGCGACTCGCGTCGAGGGTGCGTACCCGTTCGGTCGCGAAGCGGCCAGGTGCGACGGCATTGACTCGGATTCCGCGTGGCCCCAGTTCGTCAGCGAGCTGTTTGGTCAACATGGCCAATCCTGGGCGCAGTCCATTGGAGATGGCCAGGTCGGGGATCGGCGAGAACGCCGACGTCGAGAGTACGAAGAGAAGCGAACCAGTGGTGCCGACTGGTGAAGCGGCGTCCGTCGGCAGAGCATCGGCGACGGCCCGCGCAACCCGCAGGGATCCGAGGAACACGCTCTGAAAGGCGGCCGTCCATGACTTGTCATCGACACCCAACGCCGTCCCCGGGGGTGGTCCCCCCACACTGATCAGTGATCCGTCGATGCGACCGAATCGTGCTACAGCAGCCTCGGTGAGTCTCTCGGCGACGCCCGGATCCGCCAGGTCAGCCTGAAGTCCCAAGGCGCCGCCGGGTTCCAGCTCCGCCACGGACCGTTCGACCTGCGCGGGATCGCGGGCGGCAATCACCACACGGGCACCTTCGGCAGTCAATGCTCGGGCGCCGGCAAAGCCAAGTCCGGCAGAGCCGCCGGTTACGAGAAACACGCGATCGCGCAGGTCGAGGTCCATTTCGTCATGCTGCCATGGGTGCGTCGGCGTAGGGGACTGAGCGGCGTGGGGCACTGAGCGGCGTAGGGCACTGAAATGGGCGGGTCAGGGGTGCGACTGGCGCCGTGGGGTTCTTGTTCCTTGTGCCAAACCGGCCGACGCTATAAAGTTGAACTGTCAACTAAATCTGGTCGGCATGTGTCATAAGACCCGCCGTCACACGACTGGAAGAGGCGCACCCGATGACGAATCCTGAGGATTCCTCGACGACCCTGATGGACGCTCGTATCGATGACAGGACTGCGGATCTGTTGTTCCGGGAGGCGCACACCACATACTCCTTCACCGACGAACCGGTGACTGATGAGCAGTTGGCCGAGGTGTACGACCTCATGCGATTCGCGCCGACCGCCATGAACAGCCAGCCACTGCGGATCACGTTCGTGCGCAGTCCAGAGGCCAAGGCTCGGCTTCTGCCACACCTGTCGGTGGGCAATCGACCGAAGTCCGAGTCGGCGCCGGTGGTTGCCATTCTCGCCGCTGACATCGACTTCCACGAGAATCTGCCCAGGTTGCTGCCGCAGTCGCCGCAGGCGAAGGACGGTTTCAGCGATGTCGAGGCAAGGATCAAGTCGGCGCGGATGAACGCCGCCATTCAGGCGGGCTAGTTCATTCTGACCGTCCGCGCTGTCGGTCTGGATGCAGGTCCGATGGGTGGCGTCGTCACGGTTGGTCTTGATCGTGACTTCTTCGAGGGAACGTCCTTGCGTTCCTTCATGGTGGTGAACATCGGCCATGCGGCCGCTGGGGGCCAGTTCCCGCGCAATCCTCGCCTCGAGCATCACGAGGCCGTCAACACACTGTGACGCGAAGTGTCGGTGCTGCCGCTACGTTGAGCGGGTGGACACTTTCGCCGAAATCGCCGCTGAACGTCGGCTGCTGGCCGACCTGGTCGAGGATCTCTCCGCCGAGCAGGAGGCCACGCAGAGCCTGTGCGGGGCGTGGACGGTGCACGACGTCACCGCCCACCTGCTCATGCCCCTGGTGACCCCGATGCCCAAGGTCGTGCTGGCCATGGTGCGCAACGGCATGAACTTCGACCGGGCGAATGTGGCCTTGACCGCCGGCGTGGCGAAGCTCAGCTCCGCCGAGATCGCCGAGGGACTTCGATCGAGGGCGGATCATCGGTTCACTCCTCCGGGCCTCGGGCCCGAGGCCCCGCTCACCGACATCGTCGTCCACGGGCAGGACATCCGCCGACCGCTCGGTCTGACGCGGGAGATCCCCGAGCAGCGGCAGCGGGCGGTGCTCGACTTCATGGCCGGCGGTTCGTCAAAGGCCGTCGTGCCGACGGCGCGCAAGGTTGGCCTGCGTTTAGAGGCGACCGACCTCGGGTGGTCCGCTGGTGAGGGCGCTCTCGTCAGCGGTCAGGCCGAGGCCCTCATGATGGCGCTCGCTGGCAGGCCGGTAGCGCTGGCCGAACTCACCGGCGACGGAATCCCGATCCTCAGCGAGCGACTCGCGGCCTCATGATGCTGGCGGGGTATGTCGGTCCCTGTCGGTCCGGCACCTCGGTTCGGGGAATCAGGCGTCCCGCGTTGCTCAACTCCATGTGCTGACGGTTTGCTGTCCGTAGCTTCGCGCGACCGTTGGATTGTCTGGATCGCCATCGAGTGAGAAGCACCTGCGCTCAACTTGAACCTTGCCATCGCCGCGGATGAAGCGCTGCTTGCTGCAGAAGTCACGTGCGCCGCCGCCGGTGGCGGTTGTCGCGAAGTTCTCGACCCTGGCAATGTTCGCGCCATCCAGGAAGGCGGACCGGAACTTCGGACGTTCACTGCTCGACACCATGGCCGCGACCGTTGTGTCGTCCCGATCGCTCCAGGCGCTGTAGAGACGTCCCAGGGTCGATTCCGCCGCGGCGGTCGTCGGAGTTGCCCCGGACCTATCCGAGGAGGCTCCGGAGAAGTACGACAGAGTCAGCTTTCCCGCCAGGATCAGGCCAGCGACAAGCAGCAGGATCAATCCCAGTTGCATCCCGCGTCTGGCCGCACTCGTCACCGCGGTCGTTTTCGGCTCCAGTCCAGTCCGGGCCCGCCGTCGTAGCTGATCGCCTTCCGCCCGAAGTCGACTCGAAGCCTGCCTTGAGGCTTCGCGGATCCGGGCCCTGGCCTGGCCAACTGCTACTGGCACGTGGAGCGGACCAAGGCCGGACAAGCGCCGAGATCCCCGGGAAACCGACGACTTCCGCGGCTCTGGCGCTGCCGCGGATGCCTCTCCCGGCCTGCCCACCTGTTTCCTCGCCCCCCTGATCATCGAGCTCGCCGGCCTCACCGGCTGGTCAGAGGAGCACGTGCTTCACCTCCCGCTCCCGCGACTCTTCCAATACCTCAAGGCCGCCGCCCGCCGCCGTCCTGATGGCTCCCTCTCGCCCGATGGCTCCGCCTCCCGCCGCCACCTCTCGGATTGGCTGCAGGAGGTCAACGAGCTGCGCGGCGCCGGCC
>CAYMPK010000133.1:0-7554 GCA_964392145.1 uncultured Actinomycetes bacterium
ACCGAAGCTGGCCCGACCTTTCAGGGGACCATCAAGTCGGCGGTGGCGTTCGGGGCGCTGCTCAGCCAGGGCATCGGCGACACCATCCGGGTGTCGCTCTCGGCGCCGCCCATCGAGGAGGTCCGCGTCGGTCTGCAGATCCTGGAGTCCCTGAACCTCAAAGAGCGCGGGCTGGAGATCGTGTCCTGCCCCTCGTGCGGCCGCGCCCAGGTGGACGTCTACACCCTGGCCGAGCAGGTCACGGCCGGGCTGGAGGGCCTGGAAGTGCCGCTGCGGGTAGCTGTCATGGGCTGCGTGGTGAACGGTCCGGGCGAGGCCCGCGACGCGGACTTGGGGGTGGCCTCGGGCAACGGCAAGGGCCAGATCTTCGTCAAGGGTGAAGTGATCAAGACTGTGCCCGAGGCCCTGATAGTGGAGACCTTGATCGAGGAGGCCATGCGCCTCGCCGAGTCGATGGAGCCCGACGGCTCAGGCCCCGAGGTCTCGGTAACCTGACCTCAGCCGTGCCCGGGTGCGCTTAGATCGGTGCTGTGCAACTCATGCGCCTTTCGGCGGCGGACCGCCCGCACCTGGATTCCTTGCTGGCCGCCGACCAGATCGCCAATTGCTTCTTCATCGCCCGGGTCGAACAGCTCGGCGTTGACCGGAGTTCGGTGTGGGGGGCGTGGGACGGTGGCGTACTGAGGGCGGCGGTCATGGTCTCGGGCAACGTGGTTCCGGCCGGTGGGGATATGGCCGGTCTGCAGGCGCTCGGCGAGTTGCTCGGTGGTCGACCGAGGACTGCGACCTCGATCGTTGGTCTCGACACTTCTGTGGCCGCAGTCTGGCGTGGAATCGCCGGTAGGTGGGGTGCCGCACGGGATGAGAGATGGTCCCAACCGTTGCTCATCGCGAACCCCGAGCTCCAAGCCGTGGCCCCCGATCCGCTGGTCCGTGCCGCCGACCCCGAAGACGTTGACCTCCTCTACCCGGCCTCGGTGAGGATGTTCACCGAGGAGGTCGGGGTCTCACCGCTGGTCGGTTCCTCGCAGGCCGCGTATCGGGCGCGGCTCGCGGCCTTGGTGAGTGCGGGCAGGGTCTTCCGACGCATCGACGCGGGCCAGGTGGTGTTCAAGGCCGAGATCGCGGCAGCCACGACCGCCGCCTGCCAGGTGCAAGGGGTGTGGGTGGCACCGGAATTCCGCGGGCGCGGTCATGGAGCCCGTGGGATGGCCGCAGTGGCGCAGTTGGCTGCCCAGCGGGTGTCCCCGACTGTCAGCCTGTACGTGAACGACTACAACTTGCCCGCACTCGCCGCCTATGCCCGCGCCGGGTTCGTACCCGCCGGGCGGATGGCTTCCGTACTGTTCTGAGGCAATGGGTACCCTGAAACCCCAACTGACGCGGCGGTCCAGCATTGATCGTTCGTGGATAAGGAGTCGCTCGTGCTGCTGCGGATGTCGTCGCTGTTCCTGCGTACCCTGCGCGATGACCCGGCGGACGCCGAAGTGCCCAGCCACCGACTGTTGGTCCGGGCGGGCTACGTGCGAAGGGTCGCGCCAGGGGTCTTCTCCTGGCTTCCGCTGGGCTACCGGGTGCTGCGCAACGTCGAGTCGATCGTCCGGGACGAGATGGATGGCGCCGGCTTCCAGGAAGTGCACTTCCCGGCGCTGCTGCCACGCGAGATCTACGAAGCCAGCGGACGGTGGGAGGAGTACGGCGACACGCTGTTCCGCCTGAAGGACCGGCGAGAGTCCGACTACCTGCTGGGCCCGACCCACGAGGAGATGTTCACCCTGCTGGTCAAGGGTGAGTACTCCTCCTACAAGGACCTCCCGGTGAGTCTCTACCAGATCCAGACGAAGTACCGCGATGAAGCACGGCCACGTGCCGGGATCCTGCGGGGCAGGGAGTTCGTGATGAAGGACTCCTACTCCTTCGACACCTCCGATGAGGGTCTGGAGATCTCGTACCGGCAGCACCGGGCCGCCTACCAGCGGACCTTCGATCGGTTGGGGCTGGAGTACGTCATCGTGTCGGCGATGGCTGGCGCCATGGGTGGCTCGGTGAGCGAGGAGTTCCTGGCACCCTGCGAGAGCGGTGAAGACACCTTCGTCCATTGCGATGTCTGTGGCTACGCGGCCAACGTCGAAGCCGTGACGACGCTCGTCCCGCCGGACGAGGACTATGCGGCCGTGCCGAACGCCCACCCGGAGGACACGCCCGACACACCGACCATCGATTCACTCGTCGAGATCGCCAACGCCCGTCCCGAACTGGGCCGAGGCGACCGTGCCTGGGAGGCGCGGGACACGCTGAAGAACGTGTTGCTGATGCTGGATCAGCCGGACGGCACCTCGGTGCCGCTGGCGGTCGGTCTGCCCGGCGACCGCGAGGTCGATCTGAAGCGACTCGCCGTCTCGGTGGCCCCCGCCGAGCCCAGGCCGTTTGAGGACGCCGACTTCGCTAAGTTCCCCGGACTAGCCAAGGGCTACATCGGCCCGGGCTCGTTGGGGGAGGACTCGATAACCGGGATCCGCTACCTACTGGATCCGCGGGTGGTTGTCGGTACCCGCTGGATCACCGGTGCGGATGAGCCAGGGCGGCATGTGTTCGACCTGGTCGCCGGGCGTGACTTCTCGGCGGACGGGACCATCGAGGCGGCAGAGGTTCGCGACGGCGACCCCTGCCCCACGTGCGGCGCTGGGCTGGCCGCCGAACGTGGCATCGAAATCGGCCACATCTTCCAACTGGGCAGAAAGTATGCCGATGTGCTCGACCTCAGGGTGCTCGACGAGAACGGCCGTCAGGTCGTGGTCACCATGGGTTCCTACGGGATCGGCGTGTCCCGGGCGGTCGCGGCGATAGTGGAGCAGCACCACGACGACCGTGGTGTCATCTGGCCACGGTCCGTGGCGCCGGCCGATGTCCACGTTATCGCCACCGGCCGGGACGATGCTGTTTTCGAGGCGGGCGAGGTCCTGGTCTCAGGTTTGGTGGAAGCCGGGTTGACGGTGCTCTTCGACGACCGTCGCGGGGTATCCCCAGGGGTGAAGTTCAACGACTCCGAACTCATCGGTATCCCCACGATCGTGGTGATCGGCAAGCGGCTGGCCGATGGTGTCGTGGAGATCAAGGACCGCGCCAGCGGCGAACGCCACGATGTCGAACTGGCGGGAGCGGTTCAGCGGATCGTCCTCGAGGTGCGGGGCGGCTGAGTCAACCGCGCCTGTCAGTTGCTGGCCTGCGCTGACGGCGATTGGGTTGCCGGGGGCGAACCGCTACTGCCGCTCTGGCCGGCCGCGTCGGAAGGGCTATCTATCCCCGGCAGTGCCTGCGAAACCGCCCCCCAGCGGATGGCCCTGGTGGCGCATGCCTGCGCGTCGGCGGCGGCCCCGGCCCGAAGATCTCCCTGCTGCACCGCGGCGAGTGCGGAGTACCGCGGCACGAGAGCCAGCTCTATCCGCTGAGCCCACGATTCGGCGTCGGCTTGATTGGCCAGCGATGGACTCTCGTACGCCGCCGGTGGCGGGGTGGGCGTCACACCGAGGCCAGCGAGTTGCGCCCGGATCCGCTCCCGGTTCGACCGATGGGCGCGCAGGGCGTCGCGAGCGTCCGATTGACGTTCGCCCGACACCTCCGCGCCGATGCGGCCATACGCCCAGACGGCGGCATACTCGCCGTCGAGCACTTGGTTGAGCGCTGTCACCAACTCGGGTGGTGCGCTGGGGGAAGGCTCGGTCATGACGTCAGCTCGGCGACGTGCTGGGCCTCGGATGCCCCGATCAAGCTGAGCAGGCGAGCGAGTTCGACCGTACCGGCACGAGTGCAGCCAGCGATCCGGTCGGCGGCTGCCCGACGTTCGGCGTCCCTGAGCATCGCAACTGTCTGCTCGGCCCCGGCGGGTGGCGATGAGGTGGCCGAGGTCGGCGACGGCGAGTCGGAGGCCCCAGAAGGTCGTGGCGGACCGCCGAGATCCAGGGCATGGGCTTGATGTTGGATGAGAATCGGCCCGAGGCGGGATTCCAGCGCTGGATGTGCGGCGATGGCGGCCCGGTACGAGTCGATGAGGCGCTGTTCGTCGGCGATCATCTCGGTGCGCACCGGGTCATCGGACGCGCGGGCACGTTCAGCCTCGGAATCCCCGCAGGCCGCTGCGAGACCCACGGACCCGAATGCGGCGGCGGCCAGCACGTTCCGGCGGGTCAGTAGGTGCGGATTCCCCATGTCGGCAAGCCTAAACCTCTTGCGCGACGAGTCCGATGAGGCCCGGGCGGGCTATTCTTGATGAATCGGCACGGGTGTCGACCTCGACAGACGAGCCTCGCCGACGGCAGGCACGCTCGACACAACAACACATCGGAGGTGGACGATGGCCCTGAACGGCGACTCCCTCCGCAGCACCGTGGAACCCGTGGTGACTTCAGCCGGCTTTGACCTCGACGACCTCCAAGTGCGGGCCGCGGGCCGCCGGTCCTCAGTCGTCGTTGTGGTGGACGGTGACCAGGTGGGCATTGACGCGCTCGCCGAGTTGTCCCGAGCGGTCTCCGAGGCGCTCGATGATGCCGGGATCATGGGGGAGCAGTCGTACAACCTGGAAGTGACCTCACGGGGTGTCGGCCGCCCGTTGTCACTGCCCCGCCACTGGCAGCGCAACCGGGGTCGTCTGGTGACCGCGAGGCTCCACGACGGCGACGTGGTCAAGGGTCGGATCCTGGATTCGGACGACGATGGTGCCGATGTCGACGGTCGTCGGGTGGAGTACTCCGAGGTCAGCAAGGCCGTGATCGAGGTCGACTTCTCCGCCAAGGACGGGGCGGGGGAGGCTTGATGGACATCGATGTCTCGGCGTTGAAGAGCCTGGTGCGGGAGAAGAACCTGTCCCTGGACGTCGTCGTGCGTTCCATCGAGGAATCGCTGCTGGTCGCCTACCGGCACAGTCCGGGTGCTCAACCCAACGCCCGCGTCGAACTGGACCGGCGAACCGGGCACGTCGTCGTGTGGGCTGCCGAGGTGGACGACGAGGGCCGAACCGTCGGGGAATTCGACGACACCCCTGCGGACTTCGGTCGAATCGCCGCCACCACCGCAGGGCAGGTGCTCCGCCAACGGCTGTTGGAGGTCAGCGACGACGTCACTGTGGATGACTTCACCGCGAAGCAGGGCACGATCGTCTCCGGGCCCATCCAGCAAGGTCGGGACTCCCGCATGGTGCACGTCGACCTCGGGGGCGTCGAGGGGATCATCCCGCCCGCGGAGCAGGTACCGGGTGAGGACTACAGCCACGGGCGGCGGATCAAGGCCATCGTGGTGTCGGTCAAGCGCGGCCCCAAGGGACCCCAGATCACGCTGTCGCGAACCCACCCCGACCTGGTGCGTCAGCTGTTTGCGCTGGAATGCCCCGAGATCGCCGATGGCTCGGTGGATATCGTGACGGTGGCGCGGGAAGCAGGCCACCGAAGCAAGATCGCGGTGCGCCCGACAGTGCCAGGTCTCAACGCGAAGGGTGCCTGCATCGGGCCGCTGGGCCAGCGGGTGCGGGCGGTGACATCTGAACTCGGCGGCGAGAAGATCGACATCATCGACTACGACGACGACCCGGCCACCTTCGTCGGCAATGCGCTCTCGCCCGCTCGGGTCGAGTCGGTGACCGTGGTCGACGAGGCCAGTCGCTCGGCGCGGGTCGTCGTGCCGGACTTCCAACTGTCGCTGGCTATCGGGCGCGAGGGGCAGAACGCGCGGCTGGCCGCCCGACTGACCGGTTGGCGGATCGACATCCGTCCCGATACCGCGCCCCCCGACGCGGCGTCGCCCCCGATCAGCGGGTGAATCACGTCGTGGGGGTAGACTCGTCCAAGATCGCCGCTCGACCTGACCCCGGCCCCTCGCTTGCGCGTCCGCTGCGCACCTGTGTGGGGTGTCGGCAGAAGGCCTCGAAGGTTGATCTCCTGAGGATCGTCGGGGAAGGCGCGAATGTCGTGCCCGACCCCCAGTCGCTCAAGCCGGGGCGAGGTGCCTACCTCCACCCCCGTGTCGAGTGTCTGGAACTCGCCGTTCGTCGTCGAGCGATCCCGCGGGCGCTGCGCCTGGCGGGATCGGTGGATGTCGCGTTGGTGAGAACGGCTCTGACGGGACCTATTTCGTGACCACGCGCTGGGAGCAGACGGATGAGCACCCGATGAACGGCCAACGATGAAACCCCTGATGTCCTAACGACGGCTCGAGCGCAACTCCCGGGCCAGGAATGGAGCAAAGTGTCCAAGGTCCGGGTTTACGAACTCGCCAAGGAACTCGGAGTCGAGAGCAAGGTCGTTGTCGCCAAGCTCAACGAGCTCGGTGAGTTCGTCAAGTCCTCCTCGTCCAGCATCGAAGCCCCGGTGGCCAAGCGCCTCCGAGAGGCATTTCCCAAGCCCGCGGCGGAGCCAGCCGCCAAGGCTGCGCCCAAGCCCGCCCCGCGACCGGCACCCCGACCCGCCGCGAGCCCGACTTCTGCGGGGCCGGATGCAGCGGTCCCTGCGCCCTCACCGGCAGCTCCCACCCCGGCTCCCAGCCCATCCGCCCCCAAGCCTGCGGCCAAGGCTCCGGCAGCACAGGCCCCGGCCGCTCCGACGCCGAGCTCGCCGAAAGCTCCGGCCGGTCCTGGTCAGGTACCGGGCGGCCAGGCTCAGACGCCTCGGCCCGCGGACGGAGCCGCACCCGCACCGGGCGCGCCCAGTGGTCCGCGCAAACCGGCCGGCCCGCGCCCTGGGAACAATCCGTTCAGCGGCAGCCAGGGGATGCGTCCGGCCGGCCCTCGTCCGGGCAACAACCCGTTCGGGAGCAGCCAGGGGATGCGTGCCCCCGGCGCTCGACCTGAGTCTCCGGACGGTTCCGGCGTCGCAGGTGCGCCCCGTCCCAACCCGGGAATGATGCCGCCCAGGCCGCGACCGCGGCCCGGCGGTGCGGGCGGCCCCGGTGGTGCGCCTGGCCGTCCCGCTCGCCCGAGCGGTCCCAGCCGTGACGGCGGCGGTCGTCCCGGCGGCGGGCACAGTGCCCGGCCAGGCGGTGGCGGTGCCGGTGGCGCCCGTCCGGGGGGCGGTGGCGCTCCGGGCGGTCCCGGCGGAGGGCGCCCCGGCGGTGGCGGACCGGGCCGTCCCGGTCAGCCGGGTGGTGCCTTCGGTCGCCCCGGCAGCAGGTTTGGCGGTCGTCCGGGCGGGCGCCCAGGACGCAGCCGGAAGTCGAAGAAGGCCAAGCGTCAAGAGTTCGACAACATGGCTGCGCCGAGCGTCGGCGGTGTGAAACTCCCGCTCGGCGATGGTCAGGTCATCCGATTGGCACGTGGCGCGTCGCTGACCGATCTCGCCGAGAAGATCGACGTCAACCCCGCCTCGCTGGTAGCCGCCCTGTTCGCCCTCGGCGAGGTCGTCACCGCTACCCAATCCGTGGGTGACGACACCCTGCAATTGCTGGGTGCGGAATTGAACTACGACATCCAGGTGGTGTCGCCGGAAGACGAGGACCGCGAACTGCTCGAGCGGTTCCACATCGAGTTCGGTGAGGACTCCGGCGACGCCGGGGACCTGGCTGCGCGGCCTC
>CAYMPK010000134.1:0-7525 GCA_964392145.1 uncultured Actinomycetes bacterium
GCCGGGACCTCATCTGACTGTATCTTGGGGCTGAGGCTGTCGACGAGTTGGGGGGCGACTTCTTCGGTGATCTTGGGCATGAGGGCGTCGACGATTTGTGGTGCGAGTTCGTTTTGGATTTGTGGCATGAGGGCGTCGAGGATCGCCGGGACCGTCTCCGATTCGATCTTCGGCGTAACGGAGTCGAGGACTCCGGGGACGACCTCACGCTCCAGGTACGGCTGTAGATCCTTGAGTATGCGCGGCAGCAGCGAATCGACCAGTTCCGGAGTCACCCCGGCGATGACGGCTGGGACGGTGACGTCCGTGATGTGTGCGGTCACACCGTCGACGACCTGCGGGACTGTCCGCTCGATCAGTAGCGGGGTGACGCCGTCGATGATGCGCGGAACTGTTTCCTCGACGAGATAGGGCTCCAACTCCTCGAGATATTCTTGAAGGCTGGCGTTGCTGAGGCCCCAGGCGGCCTGTCCGGCGCGGCTCTTCGTCGCGTCGAGGGCATTCTCCATGGCCCTGCGCACACCGGAACGTGCGCCGGACCTCGGTGTCGGGTCCTTACCATTTCGGGCCACATGGCCATGGTAGGGCCGGGAAGCAGTCGAGGTGTCCGACTCAAGCGCGCGGGCGGACGGGCACCAGCCGTTTGGCGCACTCAAGGGTCGACGCACCATCGCCGTGGCGCTAGCGTGAGGATCGTGGGACTCCCGAGAAGGAACCTTGGGAGAGCGGCTCTTGCGGCCGCTCTATGCGGCGTTGCCGCGGGAGGCGTTATCCAGCCGGCGGGAGCCCAGGTCGGTTCCCCCGCTTCGGATGGCGGCCGGGTCGCTGTTGAGGCGGCGGCGCCGCGGGGGGACATCAGGCCGCCGATCTCCTCGGCGACCTGGCTGGCCTACCGACGATCGATCTTCGACTCCACTGTGGCCACGCCGTCGGAAGTGGTGAACGATCTCATCGCCATCACGCCCAGCAATCGGGCGTTGAGGTGGCGGACGTTCGCAGGACAGCGCTACGTCCTGGTCCAGACGTTGCGCCGAGATGCCCTGGGCAAGCCCGGGGAAAGGGTGTCGCTGACCGCTGATCGCTGGGTTGCCATCCCGTCGCAGATAGCGGCTCGATGCGCGGCTGCTCGGTGTTCCACGATGACGGCGGCCGCCCTCGACCTTCGACTGAAGCAGATGCTGGGACTGCCACCGGACGGTGACTTCCGGTTCGTGAATCAGTTGTGGGTCCGGTCCGCGGACATCTTCCGGCCGTGTACGGATCCGCGTTTGACGACGACTACCTGTCCTCGGCTGGTGCCCGAAGGAGGACCCACCCCAGCCCGGGTCGGGTCCACGGACGTCGCCAAGTTCCTTTGGGTGCAGGCCAACTTTGCGTGGCGGGCACCGGACACCTTCGCAGGGGCCGCCAGCTTCTCCTGCGCCGTGCGCTGGACGAACCCGAATTGCTACGGGCTGCCATGGACGCGGTTGGGCTATGCCTACGACTGGCGTCCGGGTGCGAAGGAGGAGGGGCCCAGCGAGTTCATCGCGGTGCGCGGCGCGAGCGTAGTGATCGAATCCGTCCGTACGCAACGCCAGGTATACGGGACCGGCTGAATCGACAGGTACTCCCCGAGGTCCTCATAGGTGCAGGGTCCAGAGGCATGGCCGTGTCACGTGGTGCCGCGCTGCTCGCTCGCCTGTCGCTGCCGACTCGCGTTGGCATCCGTGCGAAGGTCATAGCCCCACAGGGCCGGAAGGGCGGCCGCCAGAATGAGAGCGAACGCGGCGGCGGCGAAACCCCCGCTGGCGATGGCGAATCTCAGCGACGTCCACTGGGCCATCAGTCCGCCACGCAACTGCCCGAGTTGCGGCCCAGCGGTGAAGGACAGTAGTTCGATCCCGACCATCCGACCTCGCATCTCATCGGGAACTGTCTGGTTCCACATAGTTGTCCGAAATATGCCACTGATCGTGTCGGCCGCGCCGGCAACGACCAACAGTGCGAGTGCCCACCAGACGTTTGTGGCAAGACCAAATACGCCGATCGCAACACCCCAGCACGCGGCTGCCAGCACGATCCCGCGACCGTGATGGTGCACCCGCTTCACCCAGCGACTGGTGACCGCTGCGAGGAGGCCCCCGATGGCACCGGCGGAGTACAACCAGCCCAGGGACCAGGGGGCGTTCAGTTCGTCCGCAACGAAAGGGAAGAGGGCGTAGGGAAAGGCGAGGAACATGGCGGCGAAGTCGATCAAGTAGGTACCCAGCAGGTCTCGGCGACTCCTCGCGTACGAAAGTCCCTCGCGGATGCGTCGGAGGCTCGGCCGCTCGGCAGACGTTCCCTTGGTGGTACCCGCCATGCGGAGGAAGAAGATGAGTGACATCCCGTAGGTGACGGCGTCCAGCCCGTACGCCCATGGGGTACCCCAGGCGGCCAGGATGATGCCGCCGACGGCCGGCCCACCGATCGAGCCGAAGGTCATCCTGGCCATCTTCAACGCCGAAGCATCGGCGAGTTGATCGTGTGGCACCAGCAGCGGCGTCATGGCCTCGGCGCTCGGGTACTGGATCGCGGTCGCGGTGGCGAATAGAACGGCCGTCGCATAGATGACCCAGACCTGCGGGTGGGGGAGCAGTGAGTTCACCACGAGGGTCAAGGTGCAGAGCAATGCGAAGGCCTCACACGTCAGCACGACCGTGCGCTTGTTCGCCGCGTCCGCGATGGCGCCGCCCCATAGCCCGGCGAGGATGAGGGGGATGAACTCCAGTAGTCCGACAAGCCCGACGGCGACGAAGGAGTCGGTGAGTTCCTTTATCTGAAATGGGATCGCGACATACGTCACCATCGAGCCGAAGAACGAGATGCCCTCGCCGAAGAACAGACGTCGGAAGTCGGCGGACTCGCGCAAGGGGCGCAGGTCCATGGTGATTCCTTCGGTTCAATCGGCAACCCGCTCGGGTTTGTCGCAGCGTCTCTTCGTCGAGGCCAACATACTTGGGCCGTCGACGAAGCGGTGAAAGATGACTGTGCCCGCACACGACAATCGCGTGCGGGCACAGACCTTGGGTTGGCTACTCGGCCAGAAGGGCGTAGATCTCCTTGCGCGTCCGGTCGAGGATCTCCTCCGTGCGACTGATCTGATCGTCGGTACCGACCGAGGCGACCTGAGTGACCGCCAACGCCAGTTTCCGACCCATCACTTTGAGCTCGCGGCCCTGCTGCCGTCGGCCGCCGTCGGTGTCGAGCCAGGGCTGGCCCCACTCCTGGCGGTGGTCCTCGACGAAGGTTCGACCCTCGTCGGTGAGGGAGAACGAGCGGCGCCCGTCCTCGGTCTCATCGGCTTCGACCAGGCCTTTGGCGGCGAGGCGGCGAAGCATGGGATAGATGGCCCCCGGGGAGGGGCTCCAGGCCCCGTCGCTACGGTCGCCCAATTCGGCGATGAGGTCGTAGCCGTGGCGTGGCTTCTCATCAAGAAGCAGGAGCACCGAGGCTCTCAACTGCCCTCGCCCGGCGCGTCCCATACCGCGGTCGCGGGGACCGGACGGGCGCGAGCCGCGGCGACCCCGGCCCCGTGGGCGATCAGAGCCGTCGGGGGTCGCGCTACCTCCCGGCTCGATCGGGTCATGGTGGCGATGTCGTCCGTGGCACGGCATCTCGGCCGACACAGGGGCCGAGTCGGTCCAATCGGCAGCGGTTGTTCGCGGATGGTGGTCGTGTTTGCGTGACATGTGTTCCTCCAGGAATTGTGCGGGGCGGAGGTTTCCGCTCCGGGTGCGCATCTCGGCCTGGGCGGCCGGCGCTGCTCTGTTGCTGCGACCTACGCACTGATACCAGTATGCACACTATCGCGACATATCGCAATAGGTCTCTTAAGGATTGTCGGAGATTCCCCCTATACCGGGACACACGAATGCTTCGGCGGCATGGCGACGGTGCCAGTCGCGGACCGTCAGATGTGTCAGACCGTCAGACGCGTCAGACCGTCAGATGTGTCAGACCGTCAGACGCGTCAGGCAGCGTGGATGCGTCGCCTGACGTCCAGCGGCGGGCGGGTTGTGTTCACAGCAGGTTGATGAGTGCCTGACGTTGAGCGGCGAGGTCGGCGCTGGTGCTGGTGAGGAACGATTCGTGGCGGGGGTCCAGTCGTAGGGCCTGGTCCATCTCGAGGGCCATGAAGGCCAATCCTTGCGGAATCGCGCGGTTGATCTGAGGGAACTGTCGCCAATGGCTCTCGTACCGGTGGACCTCGGCCATCACCTCCAGCGTGTAGGAATCGATCGTGGAGATCGGTAGCTCGTACGTCCGGTTCGGATGGTAGGCCTGGACGAGCTTTCCCACCAGGTTCCACAGCTCAGGATCGTTGGTCTGGTGGGCGTAGCCGGCCAGAATCCTCGTGTAGTAGATCAGGCTCTGGTGGTAGGAGGCGGGCCGCCCGATCGGGTACTCGGGAGTTGCCGTGTAGATGGGTGACGTCACAGCCAGCCCCACCATCTGGTCGATTGCGGCGCCCGCTTGAGGATCGATTACCACGCTGGTCACTCCTGGGTTCGACTGTTGCCACCACACTAGGCCAGAGCAGGCGTCACGCGGTGGCAGGCTCCTTGGCCCCTTCGAAGTACCGGCGTGCAGCCGGCATCAGAAGTAGCACGGCAGTTGCGAGAGTAAGCACGAGAGCGACTGCCGACGTGAGTCGCGAGGCTGGGACGAACAGGAGCATCCCGATGTCGATACCCGCCCGCACGAAGCTCAGCAGGATCAGGGTCCAGCGAGCAGTGTTGCTGCCCTTCGTGATCAACCACGCCAACGCGCACAACACCACCGCCAGCACGAGCCCGATCCCTCCGAGCACTATGAGGGTTGGCGAAGTGGGCGCATCGGCCGTCGTCACCGTGCCGGTGACCCCCAGGGCAATCTGTTCAACGCCCGTCACTGCCAGCAGTGCCACTTGCAGGATGACGAGCACCGCGACCATCCGGATGCCGGGTGCCGCATGGCCGGTCGGTGGGGAATCGGTCATGACCCGCCGCCTCCTTGGGTGCGCAGGTCGCCGAGAAGGGTCATCAGCCGATTTGTCATCGTCGGCGTCCAGCCGGGCGGGTTCACCACCGCGACGAACTGCGGTCCCGTCTCCTCGGTGTAGTTGTGCGCGACTCCGGGCGGTTGGTTGCCCGCAACCATCAGATCGATACCCGTCGACCAGAAAGTGATGATGGGCCACCACTTCATATTCGGCGAAACCGTTGGCGCGATCGGGGCGTGCAGCCACTGCGGCTTGTGAAAAGCCAGAGACGGACTCCAATACACGACCGGGTCGTTCGGATGGGCGGCGAATGAGATTCGCTTCTCGTCCCAGCCGGGCTGGTTAGGGGAGAACTCGCTGGCATTGATACCCACTCTGGCGATGCCGCCACCATCGATGATCGGCTGCCATGCCTCGCCACCGGTGCGCTCGGCCTGCCAGGGCCGCCAGAGGTTGCTTTCCGCGGGTGGGCCGGTCCAGACGATGCCGCTGAAGTCGGCTACTACCGTCGGCGGCTGGTCAGATGCTTGGAATGCCCCCTGTCCGCCGAAGGATCCGAGGCTCTCTCCCCACATCAACAACCTCGGTCGCTGGTCGGGGGGGAGTTTCCGCCAGGCGTCCACGACTGCGGCGCTGAGGGCGCTGGCGGACTGTTGAGCGCCGCCCTTGTCCACGATGAAGGAGATCCACGAGGGCAGGTCCGAGTACTGCACCGCCACGGTCGCCACATCGCCGTCAGTCGTGATCTCAGCGCTGTTGACCGCATCCGGGTCCACGAAACCGGTACCCGTGGGCACTGCCAAGACAAGGACGGCCCTATCGAAGGCGCCCGTGCGAGAGAGTTCACGCACGGCCAGCGAGGCGCGCTGTTCGGCGGTGTCGGCCTGCTCCTGGCCGATGTAGACCCTGATG
This sequence comes from uncultured Actinomycetes bacterium, assembly GCA_964392145.1. GTDB lineage: Bacteria > Actinomycetota > Actinomycetes > S36-B12 > UBA10799 > JACJWR01. The sequence goes on from CAYMPK010000134.1 coordinate 5,918, forward strand.
GGTTCCTTCGCCGGACGTCCGGTAACGGAAGTGATCTGGGCCGGCGTCGGCCCGGTACTGACGAAGGTGCGGCCGTAGAGGCCGAGCGACTGCCAGGTGACGGCGGACGCAGCTGAGCCACTTCGCAGCGCTGAGGTCGGCGCCTGCAACTCCGTGGAGGTGTCATTGACCATGGCATAGAAGACCTTCAGGCCCTCGTAGGCCGCGAGCGTGGCACTTACTAGCACCACCGCCGCTCCGACACCCCCGAGAACTGGCGACCACCGCGGTCCCGACCCGAACCAAGCGAAGCCCCGGGAGCCCGCGCGCCCCAGGGCCCGCACACATCGGGCGATCAGCAGGATCACGGCGGCGAGCACCAGGGAGCCCACAAGGACCAGCCACCACGGTGGCTCGGCCGGCGGAATGCCGAGTTGCTGTTGTTGGACGAGCTGCCATCCGCACGCCCTAGGAGTCAGGGCGGCGGCCACCAGCCAGGCAAGGGCTGCCAGCACCCAGAGTCCTCGAACCACCACCTTGGGAGGCGAAATGGCCAAGCGGAACAAAGCACCCGCGACCGAGCCGATGAGGTATCCCGTCAAGGCGCCCAAGGCCCCCGCCATCACCATGCTCAATGAACTGCGCGGCAATAGGGTCGGGCCAATCCCAAGGACGTAGCCGAGCGCAGCCAGCACCAGCCCCGTCGGGCTGGGGCTCATGGCGAGGATGCGTGGACGTCGTTCCTCCCCGGACGGGATTCCGGCGACCGAGGGCATCTCGGGCTGTGAAGCCGGGTCTTGAGCCACACCAGAAGTCTAGGACCAACCGGTTCATGCTGGTGATGGGTCGCAATGTGCGGCTGTTGATCGGTTGGCTGGGATTATCCGACGGCGAACGGTGTCGTTACGCTGGCTCCATGGTCGAACTGTTGCCAGGCGAGAGCATCCAGGAACACTTCCTCCCGGCCATGACATGTTTCGGCTGCGGTCCGGCCAACCCGAAAGGGCTGCGTCTCCGTAGTTTCCCCGGTGAGGGTGGGACAGTGGCAGAGTTCACCCCCTGGCCCGAGCATGACAATGGACTTGGATTCCTGAACGGCGGGATCATCTGCACGGTGCTCGACTGTCACAGTGCCACGCCCATGATCCTGGAGGCCGCGCGGCAAGGCCAGACCGAGGGCGTGCTGCCCTATGTGACGGCCGGACTCGAGGTGCGGTACTTACGACCAACCCCGCTCGTGGGGACCATGGAGCTCCGCGCGTCCGTGTTGACGGTCGCCGAATCGGGCATCACCGTCGAGGTGGAACTCGGTTGCGAGGGCAAGACCCGGGTCGTCGGCACGGCGCTGTGGAAGCGTTGGCGCCCGCGCTGAAGGACCGAGCATGGAAGACGGTGGCAGCCTGGCGCGAGTCTCGCCTCCTACTATGTTGCCGCGGACGGCATCAGCCAAGGGATGGCAGTGCCGCGCAGTGGACTCTCCGCGTGACTGGTCAGGGTGCCTGAGTCCATCGTTACGTGGTTGCGGCCCGCGGCCTTACTGGCATACATGAGCCTGTCCGCTCGGTCGATCAACTCCGCTGGGCTCTCGCCGGGCATCATCATTGTGGCGCCGATCGAAACCGTCACTCT
>CAYMPK010000135.1:0-475 GCA_964392145.1 uncultured Actinomycetes bacterium
CGCGCGCGAATTCGCGGGCGGCGTCTACCTCGGCCTGGCTGCTGCCCGTCAGGTTAGCCCCCCCCAGGCGATGGTGTTCGTATCCACTGTCGGATAGACCTGCCGTCCAATGCGGGGTCGGCGGTACCAGCGCCCGAATCCGGGCAGCCGCTCCAATTGCCGAACGCCGCTGGTGCCCACGATGACGCCGCTGCTCGTGGAGTTGCCCACGACTCGATAGGACCTGACCCGGTCGTAGTGCTGCCAGTCCAAGGAGAGATCGCAGTGGGAATCGGTCAGCCAGTAGTGCGCGGCCGAGGCCACCAGGTTGCAGGCGGGACCATGCTGCGTCGACTCGTCGATGGTGATCGTGTGCCCGACGAAGCGGGTGCCGCACTCGACCATGCACGGCCCGGTTTCATCGATGATCACTTCCATGTGGAACGGCGTGCGTACGAGTCCCGAGCCCCGAAGGATCCTGGTCGCATAGTCGGCG
>CAYMPK010000135.1:485-7456 GCA_964392145.1 uncultured Actinomycetes bacterium
CTGGTCGGTCAGCGTCTCGACCGCGTTGTTCATCTCGTCGACGATCACTTCCATGTGGAATGGCGTTCGGACAAGTCCAGAGCCGCGAAGGATCCGCGTTGCATAGTCAGCCAGCGGTCCGAACTCCGGGTCGCTCGTCAGCACGGTGAACTCGCCGAGCGACATGTTGGTGCGATTACCCACCGCGCCCCGCAGATAGCCACCGATGGCGACCACAGTTGGTTCACCATCGCCGTCGATCTGGCCATTGACGTAGAACTCGGGTCCGTCGATGAATTCCTCCATCGTGCAAGGAGACCCGGACTTGGCGAAGTAGGCGTTCAACTCTTCGGTGTCCGGCGGCCAGGAACGAATCAGAATGTCGCGATTGCCCATGCCGTCGGTCGGCTTGATGACGAAGCGCGAGTAGGTCCCAGGATCGCTGGCCAGCACTTGGGAAGCGCTGGAGACAAGTTGCGAGGAGTTGATGCGTACATCCGGTGTCCGTTGGCGAACCAGTTCCTTGACTCCGAACTTGTTGCGGAACGCCGCGATGAGTTCCGGGGAGTTCCACGGCAGGTCGAACAGTTGCATGAGTCGGGCTGCCGCGACCGTGAATAGCTCCACCTGGGCGGTAACGGCGCGGACCTCGAAGCGGGCGGACAGTTTGTCGGCGAACTCCTCCAGTGGATCGGTGATCGGGAGACGGTCTGCGATCGCCTTGCTGTGGTAGGCGGGCATCGCGATGGCCGCCTGCAGCCTGTCGGCCCTGCCGGGAAAGGCCAATACGCTGCGCATTGAGTGGTGCCGCCAGTAGTAGTCGACCAGCCGAGAGCCATAGTCGAAATCAGGGTCCAGGATCAGTGCGACCGGTTCCATGGTCCCCTCCCTCGCAGCCATCGGATGGCCGATGAGCACCTGGGCGGCCCATGGCATCGCTGCCAACAGCGGGTCAACGGTTCGTCACCCCTTGGTCACCACACCAACCATGCCACCTTGACCAGCCCTGGTGCACGCGCAGCAGTCGGTAAAGCCGGGCCGTTGCGTGGCCGATGACTCCAGTGTCGGCATTCGGCACCGATCCACGGACCCCGAGGAGAACGACGGATGCACTCCCCAGCCAAGCGCGGAATCGTAGGCGCGACGATCATCGTCGCGATGGCCACGCTCGGCGCTTGCAGCAGTGGCGCCGACCCGACCCCGGACCTTCAGGCCTGGGTCTCCGCGCAGCCGCTGACTTCTTCCAAGGGTGTTCACCTGGCCACCGCCTGCATCGCCTATCCGAGCGTCGGTCGGCGGCAGCGGGAGGCCACCGCCGCGGAAATCGCCAGGATGGCGCGTTCAGACGGCGTCGACGTCTCCACCCAGGAGGTACTGACCTACTTGCGTCATTGTCACAAGTGAATGATCCGGCCCGCGCCTAACGCGTGAGCACGACCAGTGTGATCGAATTCGCTGGGTAGGTATTGGTGACCTTGCCGGCGACGACGGGCACGACCCCGGTGTCGACGATGCGGTTCCGCGCAGCAGCGGAGTAGCGATATCCCCGGCCGTGGGTGTAGTTGCCGTGTGCGATCGACAACGGGGCGCGGACGGCGGCGTTCGACTTGTTGATGACCATCACGGTCAGCGCGCCGTCCGCCGAACGGGTCGCTCCGTACACAGCGAGTCGGGACTGGTCGGTGGTCGTCGACCGCACGGACGTGTCACCGAACGCCCCACCTCGCCCGTTGTAGTTTCGGTACATCCGAAAGGCGAATGCACCCGGTTGAGCGGCCTGCGGTGGCGCCCACATGGTCGCGAGGTCCAGCCCTTCACGCCCGAAGATCCCCAGCGCGTCCGCCTGGGTCAGTGCGCCGTTGATGGATTCAAGGCCACCGAAGTTGTATTCGGTGATCGCCGTTTTTGTGCCCGGGTAGTTCGCGGACACCCAACGTTTCATCCTGCGGATGAGTTGGATGGGCGCGGCCCCGACGTCCCTTCCGATCCAGGATTCGTCGACGTAGGTGGGGTCCCACAGGGAGCGCGTGGAACGGAGCCGACGGGCCTGGGTGTCGGGGTCACCAGCGCTCGCGAGGGCGATGCCGGAGCCTTGCGGATAGAAGTGCTCATCGAAGTAGTCGAGGAGTCGCACGCCCGCCGCAGCGGACGCCACGCGGAACCTGGCCAGATACCAGGGCGCCATGTCGAGGTTGGCGTGCGTGGCATGATCCGAGCGGTTCTGACCGCATTGCTCGGCCGCCGAGAAGAAGTACGCGCACCACCCCCAGTCACTCGGCCCCAGCACCGACGCCGAACGATCCGCACGCTTGACGGCCGCCGCGGTCGCGGTGGACCTGCGGGTCAGTTCGTCATAGGTCTGGGGGCTCGGATGAACGTCTCGATGAGCCTCGTTCCACAGCGCCGGTTCGTTGTCGAGTCCGTAGATGCGCACCCCGCCGCGGCTCGCGGCGCCGTAACGTCGGACCAACCAGGCAACCATCGCCTGGTCAAAGGCCGGCCCCGCCGAAAGCGAAGTTCTGCTCGGCACCGCGGCGATCCTCCCGCGTGCATCGATTCCGTTGCCACAGCCAGGATCCCACGGATCGGAGTCGGTCTGTCCCCGCCACAGCGATGTCGGGAAAGAGCAGAGGAATGGATGGTCTGCAGGCGAGTTGCGGGCAACGTATCCCAGCATCGGTACGGTCACCAGGGAGGAACTCCCCCGTCGGCGGTCACCGTCGACGAAGGACTCCAAGGTGTCAGGTCCGCTGCGAACGATGTTCTCGAAATACCAGTCCGCGCCGACGTTCGTCGTTCGATTCGAGTAGTTGTACCGGCTCGTGGCGTTCCCGCCCCACCGGTCCATCGGCACCCTGTAAACACCCGCCAGGCCGGACTCGGCGGCAAAGTTGACGCCGTAGATGTCGGGACTGATCCGGTGTTTCGACGCCGCCACGTCCACGACAAGCGAGACGGGGACCGTCCGCTGTGTCGGTGCGGACGCTTGGCCGCCACCATCGACCGTCGGTGGCATCGTTGCGGCGCTGTTGGTTGCACAGGCGAGGACGAGCGCACAGGTACCCAGAATGGCGCCGGCAACTCGCGATGACCGCAGGGAACTCTCCACCGCACCCACTGTGTCACGAATACCGCCGAGGTTGAAACCTCCCGACGGTACGTCACTCGGTCGCAGCACCCGGGAGGATGACGACGACGAGACTGCTGCCGGGAGCGGCTAGCAGTGTCACCTCGGTTGACCGCCTGATGCTGTAATGCTGCTGAGGGTCGCAATCGACATCCGGAGGCGCAGATGTCCGTCAGGTGCCGATGCGCATTTCCGCTGCTCTGGGTAGCCACCGTGTTGTCGTTGGCGGCCTGCAGCAACGGCGGGGCATCCTCGGCGAACTTCACCCCGAATACGGCGACGGCGGCGGGCGCCAGTTACACCCTGGAGCAGGTGGCGATGCACAGTGGCCGGAACGACTGCTGGACTGCAATCAACGGCAACGTATACAACGTCACCACCTGGGCGACCAAGCATCCGGGTGGCGATCAGAACATCTACCGACTGTGCGGCATCGACGGCAGTTCCGCCTTCTCCGGCCAACACGGCGGCCAGGGTGAACCGAACGAGGTCCTGGCCGGGTACAAAATGGGTACCCTGTCGTAGCCCGGTGCCGGTCCACGCCGTCTGACCGCACTAATAGAGCAGCACGCGTTCCACGACAGTGCTATCCGGCCAGTCGCCAACGCGCCAATGACGCGAGCGCGCCACCGCCACTGATGTCGGGAGTGATCACCAACTCGATCGTGGTCACGCCGTCGAGTTCCACCTCAAAGTCCTCGGTTTCGTGCGCAGCGTCGCCGGGACCGAAGTTCCACTGTTGCCTAACTACGTCCTGGAAGGTCTGACCACCATCGGACGACCAGCGCAGCAGGAACTCCTGCGTGCGAACCATTACCGGTTCATCGAACTCAATCGCGATCCGTCGGATGCGCTGCGGCTGCTCGAAAACCAGTCGGATCCGCTGCTCACCCGCGCTCGCGGCACGCCAACCGGGACCGAGGTCGTCGAGGAGAGCAGACTCGATCGGGTACGAATCGTCCTCCGACGTCAACTCGACCTCGGCACAAGCGTCCAGATCCAGCCAACCGGCGTGCGGTGTCGGTTCGTCCGTGTGTAGCGGGGTGATGCGCTTTCGCATGAGCACCTCCTTGTGGGGGTCACATTAGACCCAACACCCCCGGGAGGCCCAGGATTGCGACTGCGACCACTGCCGGTCAGCACAGGCGCCGGCGTCGGACACCTGCTGCTAGCGTTTCGCAGCGTGATGCCCCTAGCACTCGAATCGCGAGGACGGCAGCGGCTTCGGATGGTCGGCATCGCCACCGGGTGCGCGATCGCTGCAGCATCGGCTGTTGCGGTTCTGACCACGACGCGGCGGGTCCTTGCCGCGGCTGAGCAAGCTCAGGAGCCTTTCACGGGCGAGGGAGACGTTCTGCTCGTCTTCGGTGCCCAGGCCACAGAGAGGGGGCCCAGCAACGAGCTACGCGCCCGACTCGATCACGCCCTGTACCTGTATCGGGCTGGAGTGGCTCCGGTGATCGCTGTCAGCGGCGGCGAATACGCGGGCATCGATGAAGTCGAGATCATGTCGGAGTACCTGGCTGGCCGCGGATGTCCCGCGGACGCAGTGATTCCACTCCGACCTGGGGACAACACCCGCCTCACGTTGCGAGCGGCAGCTGAGTCCGATGTGAGCCGCGCACGCCTCATCGCCGTGAGTTCACCATCCCACGCCCACCGAATCGCAGCCGAGTCGCGTCGGCAGCGGCTGGCTGTCCAGGTGTCGTGTCCGACGGGCACACCGGAGTTCAACAACCCGGATGTCCGTCGCGCTCGACTGACGACCGAGGTGATCGGATCGTTGGTATACGCCGGACCGCCTCAGATTGCTCGCGTCACCCGCAAGTTGCTCGGCCGTGCCCGCCATAACGGCCCCCGGGTGTTCGCCTCCCTGTCTTCCAGACTTCGCATGGGGCGAGCCTGATGCTGGATGGGGACGGCATCACGTGGTCTGAGTTGAACGGCCTCGCCAGGCAATTCGGTGACTCCTTCTACGTCGTCGATGACAGCGCGCTGGCGGCGAACGTCGCCGATTTCCGATCCGCGTTCGGCAGTCGATATCCCGCAACCGATGTCGCCTACCCGTACAAAGCGAACCACCTGCCGGACATCTGCCGCACTCTTGCTCGACTCGCAGTCAGGGCCGAGGTCGGGTCCGACATGGACCTGTGGCTGGCACGGCGACTGGACGTCGACCGAACCGGAATCATCTCCAACGGTCCCAACCGGTCACCCGCGAGCCTCGAACGGGTAATGCGCGACGGCGGGACGGTCATCGCGGATTCGCTTCGGGACGTGCGAATTCTGCAGGAACTCGCCCGCAGTAACGCCCGCCAGGCGTTCCCCGTCGGGCTTCGGATCAACTTCCCGCTGGGCGGTGGGTCTCATCCGCGACTGGGCCTCCAGGTCGGTGGCGTGGAGTTCGATGAAGCCGTGGCGAGGATCAGCGGGTCACCGGGGCTTCGCCTTGCTGGCCTGCACTGCCACCTTCCCGGCCACAGCGTCGAGTCCTTCGCTGAACGGATACGTGTCCTCATCCGCGTAGCCGACCGATTCATCCCCGACTCGCCAGAGTTCCTTGATATCGGTGGAGGCTTCTACGGTGGAGTCCCCTCGGTGTATCCCGAGGAGGGCCGGGCCCCGACCATTGCTGACTATGCCGAAGCCGTCTGCGAACAGCTGATCTCCCGGTACGGGAAGCAGTCGAACAGTCCACGACTCGTCGTGGAACCCGGCACAGCCCTGGTCGCCTCGGCCCTGTCGTTCGTCACGCGGGTCATCCACATCAAGACCGTCCCGGGTAGGAGTGTCGCCAATGTCGCCGGAAGCATTTTGGATACCAGCCCCAACACCAGACGGGTCGACTTTCCTGTCAAGGTGATCGGGAAGGCTGATGGCGCGCCCGGGCCGTTCGATGTGGGCGGCAGCACTCTGATGCCGGACGAGTTCATGTGTCTTGGACTTCCCGGTCCGCTTGCCGAAGGCGACTTCCTCGTCTTCGGCAACGTGGGAGCGTACTCATTGTCGATGGTCGCGCCGTTTCTTCGTCCCGATGTGGCGGTCCTCAAACGCTCGCCTGAATCAGGGCACTGGCTTCAGGTCCGCCGCCGAGGCACAGCAGAGGATGTTTTCGCGGCAATGCTGTAACAGTCGCACCGCGTAACGCGGTGCCCGCGCCGCCATGAAGGCCGGGGTCTTTTGTCCTTCTGGCCCATTGGTCCCCGGGGGAATGTGTCCTAGACTCGCCGGATCGCGGGAAGCAGTTGGAGGCACCCAATGTCCACCTCATTCTCAGTTCGGGGCTCGGCGGTCGCAGCGGGCGCGGCGCTCGCCCTCGGTGCGGCATCGCTGGCATGGGGCCCGACCGCACAGGCTGCAGGCCCGATCGATCTGATCAGCGCGAACGGGCCGTCGGTGCAGCCGGCCTTCTCGGCTGACGGCCGGTGGGCGGCGTTCTGCAGTGCCGCGTCCAACCTGGTCGCTGGGGATACGAATGGCAAGTCGGATGTCTTCCTACGTGATATGTCCACCGGCAAGGTTCGAATCGTCTCCCTTCCGTTCGGCACGCCGGTGCAGGCCAATGGCGATTCCTGCTCACAAGCCGGTGTCGGCTGGGATCTTGGGGTGTCCGTCGACGGTCGATATGTCGTGTTCGACTCGGAAGCAAGCAACCTCGTGGGCGGCGACACCAACGCCGCGAGCGACGTTTTCCGCTGGGACCGGTTGACCGGCAGGACCCAACTCGTGTCGGCGCGCCGGGCCGCACCCGTACGCTCAGGTAACGGGGCATCGGTGGCGCCCAGGGTCTCCGGGGACGGACGTTTCGTGGTCTTCCAATCGACGGCCACGAACCTCAGCGCCACGAACCCGGGGGTAACCACCC
>CAYMPK010000136.1:0-7410 GCA_964392145.1 uncultured Actinomycetes bacterium
GTCGACTTCGGGCGGCGGAACACTCCCGTCGCAACGACTCTGCACGTATTGACACCTCTACCGTCGCCCACACGGGGTGGGAAAGCAACAGTTGGTCGACGGTCAATTCGATCCATCGCCCCGATGTGTGGTCGGAGACACAAGTTTCCAGATTCCTTGACACATTGTTCACTCCGATGCCGCACCATGGGGAGATGACCGACAGCGAGAAGAACCCGCAGTGGGTGATCCCCGCGCCGTCCGCCCAGCCTCCCAAGACCGCTCCGCTTCCGCCGGTAGCCGCGCCCCCCGCTGACATAACGCCCCCACGGACGGACTCCGGCCGGTTGCCACCGCCTCCGCCGGGAGCACCCCTGCCCCCCGTGAAGACCGGGCCGGGCGGTCCCAAGAAGCCCAGGAAACCGAAGAAGAAGCATCGTGTTCGCCGGGTGATCCTGGGAATCCTGGCGGTGATGGTCGTCTACGTATCCGCCCTCGCTGTGGTGTTTGCGCTTGCCATCACCAAGGTAGGTCCCCTGCCACCCTCCGAGGTGACGTCCTCCGGTACCAACTATCTCCTCGTCGGTGGTGACAGTCGCGAGGGCATGACCAAGGAGGAGCAGGACCGCCTTCACACGGGCCCTGAAGGCGGGGGGGGAGCCGACACCATCATGCTTATGCATGTCCCCGACTTCGGTACTCCGACGCTGGTGTCAATCCCACGCGACTCCTGGGTGGACGTGCCCAACAACGGCAGTTCGAAGATCAATGCCGCCTACGCCCTCGGCGGCCCCGATCTGCTGACCAAGACGGTCGAGCAGAACACCGGCCTACATGTCGATCACTTCGTCGAGATCGGCTTCTCCGGTGTCGCTGACGTGGCCGACTCGCTCGGAGGTGTCCGGCTGTGCCCGGTTCGGGACTACAACGACGAGAACAGCGGTCTCAACGTGAAGGCCGGCTGCCAACTGATGGACGGGCCGACCTCGTTAGCCTATGTCCGGATGCGTTACGCGGATCCGGAAGGGGATCTCGGCCGGGTGAAGCGTCAGCAGGAGTTCATCGGCGCGGTCGTGAAGCGTGCGGCCAACCCGATCACCTGGTTGCTTCCCTGGCGTTCCTTCGGAGCGGCCCAAGCCGCCGGCAGCAGCTTGACGGTCGATCAGGGCACCCACGTCTGGGACGACGCACAACTCGGGCTCGCCATGGCCATGGTGGCGGCTGGGCTCGGCGACTCGACAACCGTCCCGACCGAGCCGGACACCTACTATGTCGACGGCCAGGATGCGCTGAAATGGAACAGCGAGCAGGCCCAGCAGTTGTTCACGAACCTCGGCGCATGACAGAAGCGACTCCGGCGGTCCCTGAGCCGTTCGGCCGGAGCCTCGACCGTGCGCAGTCTCAGCCCTTGGCAACGAACTCGACAACCGCCGCTGGTCCGGCGAACAGATCGTTGGTTGCCTCCGCGAGGAATCGGTAGCGCACCCCTGGGCGAAGCCTGTCGATCCTGATGGATTGCCCGCGGTAGGGAACCCAACTGCCCAGGGCTCGAGGGCCGTCCAGCCGCAGCCGGTAGCGCACGCTTGCGGCGTTGCCCTGACTGACCGGCCCGGACCAGCCAAGGCGCACAGTGCCCGCGGAGTTGGCCAACACTCGCAATGCTCTCGGTGCGCCGGGCCGCACCAATGGTTTGTCGGCAATACATCCCGCGGGTCGGCCGAGCCTGCGCAGCCCGGCCCGGTCCCCGGGGCCGAACGTGGTCTGCCCATGCATAGTGGTGAACATCAGCTCGCCTGCAGCTTGGACGTGGCCCAGACCCATGACGTGTCCCAGTTCATGTGTCAGCAACTCCAGCCAATCGGCATCCGTGAAGCTTGGTGTTCCTCGCTGCGACTCCACCACGATCGACCCGTGCTCGTAGACGTACCAACCGTTACGCCGGACGGCGACAGCCCCGCCATATCCGATCGCTGGGGGCGCCAGCCGTGCGAACTGAACCTGGATGGACGCCGATCCCGTCCGTTGGTGGAGGAATCTGATCCCGGTCGCGGACGCCACCTGGTCGATGGCACGCGCCATAAGGGCGTTTCCGCGGGCGTCAGCGCCCTGCCACTGCCATGTGATCACTCGACAGGGGTTCCAGCGAATAGGCTCAGCGGGCCGGTCCGGTGACATCATCAGGAATGAGTAGGCAGGGCTGCGGGAGGTCAGCCGGGTTGCTCGGACTTCCGACGCGCTCGCCGCGGTCGACGCGGGAAGGTACCCAGGAGCGGACGCATGCAGGGCCGTGCGGGATCCATCGAGCGGACGCGGGTGCGCCGTGACGGAGGGTTGCGGCGGGCTGGCCCCAGCGGTGACGGTTCCGACGCCGCAGATGGCCAGCGCCAACGTGGCTGACAACGTGGCTGACAACGTGGCACCGGGCAGCCCAGGGCACCGTCCGGCCATGTGTCGCTCGGAGGTGCTCACGACTGCACGCTAGGGAGTTGTGTCCCCCCACGCATGCCTTTCTCGGATCACCGTCGGGCTTTCATGCCGACGGTTCGATCAGCTCAGGTCCCAGGTGGCCTCGCCGGCGCATGGTGCGAGGGAGGCAACGTCCTCCCGCTCGGTCCACTTCGAAGAGGTGAAGTCGTAGTAGAACACCCGCGGCGGTGCGATGGCTCCAGCGAAGCCATCTCGCTCCGAGGTGGCCCAGACGACGAACGTGCCAGGGTCCACCGTTGCGGCAGAACCGTCGTAGCGGCAGTTCGGCTGCACCCCTAGTTGGTTGCCCGGGGTGCCCTTGAATCCTGCCTTCTCGATGTCGGACTTGAGGTTCGCACCGGTGGGCATCGGGCCGGAGTTGTCGGCGACAACCGTTCCGGTTGCTGTGGTCAGACTTCCCAGATCGAACTGCGCCGAACTGTCCTGAGCCTTGTAGCGCTGGCGCATGAACATCGGGATCGCGATGGCCGCCAGAATCCCCAGGATGACGATCACCACGAGCAATTCGACCAGGGTGAAACCGCGATCGGGCAGGTCGCCACCCGGACGCACCGAGCGTCCGCGTCTAGACCCGTACAGACCCATCTTCTGATTCCACCTGATCGGAGTAATCCTTGCAGGGGTATCGGCAATCTGGGAGTCCATCTATAGGAGGCACGGCAGGCCGAAGGAAGAGGGGGTACCTGCGGTGCGGACGCCATCCGTCCTTTGCCATCGGTTCTTTCCGAAGTGTCCGTCGTAGGTCAGCGATACTCCGGGTTCGGTGAATCCGGTTGCGAGAGATCCCAATCGGAACTGATGTTCCCGTGGGGCGGAATCCCGCCGACGTCCTTGAGCATTCGGGCGAAGTGCAACATGTTCCACGTCATGAAGACTGTGTTTCGGGTCGTCCACGCGTTGCGCTCGCCGCCCTCATCAGGATCCAGGTATGACGGTCCCGGACCTGCTTCGCCGTTCCAGTAGCTGTCTGCCTGTGGCGGGATGGTCAAGCCGATGTGTTGCAGCGCGTAGAGCAGTTGGGCCGCACAATGCTTGCCGCCGTCCTCGTTCCCCGTGATGACCGCGCCACCGACCTTGCCGTAGTAGGCCCACTGGCCGTCGGGATTGAGCTCGCCAGACCAGCCGTAGAGTCGCTCAATCATCAGCCGCGTCTGGGAACTCTGATCGCCGAGCCAGATGGGTGTCGCCAAAACGATGATGTCGGCCGGTTCGATCACCGAGCGATAGATGTCGGGGAAGTCGTCGCGCAGCCACCCGTGCTCTCGCATGTCCGGATGGACACCGGGCGGGATGGTGTGGTCCACCGTTCGAACAACTTCGACCTGCACCCCCAAGGCCGACATGATCCCGATGGAGATGGCCATCAACCCTTCGGTTTGACTCACCTCCGGGGATCGCTTCAAGGTGCCATTGAGGAACACCGCCCGCAGGTCGGAGTAGTCGCTGGTCACCGACGCCACCTGACCATCGATGAAACGCTGGATGTTGGCTGGGATCACTTGTCCTCCGTCGAAGTGTCGCCGGTGCGGCGGTGATGCTCATCGGGTGGCCACAGCAGAAGGGCACTGATGAAGAAGCATAGGCCGCCGAGAAGCGTCCCCACATTGCTCCATGACACGTGGACGAGGGTGCCGTAGATCGTGGCTTTGGATCCGAGCGCCGAGATGGCGAAGAAGACCGATCCGAGCAGATTGGCGCACACGATGTACCAGGACCTTCGGCTGACAAGTCGGTGTCGCCGCTGTCTGCTTACCGGGTGGAAAGCGATCAGGCTGGAAATGAGGAACAGCGCCGACCCGATCATGTCTGGCTTCCATACGTGCCGGTTGTAGCTGAACATGTCCAGCGGGTCGATGGTCAGCGCCTTGATGGTCATCGCATTGAAGTAGAGGGTTCCTAGTAGCTGGATGATGGCGGAGGACCAGTCCGGGTTCTTGATATCGGTCTCTGCCTGCATCCGAGAGAGTGTTCGCACCGGGTAATGATGAACCGACGTCCGCCACTGCACCCAGGCCGCAGTCGTGAAGAGGATGGCGCCGACGGCGAAGACCAGGTTGATGGGACCCCGGTCGATCATGCTCAGAACCGCCCCCGCCATGAAGCCGAAAGCACCCAGCGCGAACCCGCCGGACTCCAGCCTCAGTGCAAGCCGGTCCTGAACATCTGCGGCACCGGTCATCGACACCCGCCGATTGTGCCGCTATCCCTGCAAGCCGGGCCAGTCGGGTCCTAGGACCATCGGTCCATTGCATCGGTCGGCCCCGCACGGCATCCTCAGGAAATCACCAGTGTCGACACCTGCCGTCGCCGATCCCCCGGGAGTCTCAATGTCACTGACCATTCGACGCTTGCCGCTGGCCGCTGCGTCCGCGCTCGTGTTTGGGATCGGATTGTTGGGGTTCTCATCGACGGCCCCTGCCGACGCCGCCCCGCGCGGGGTGAAGTGCCAGGGATTGACGCCGACGATCATCGGGAACGGCGGCACTGTGCGCGGCACGTCCAAGCGCGATGTGATCCTGCTGCGGAAGTCCAGTCGCGTACTCGCCGGAGCCGGTGATGACGTGATCTGCGGGTCGAGCAGGGCCGACGACATCCACGGAGGGCCCGGCAACGATCGGATCACCGGCGGTGGCGGTAACGACCGCGTCAGCGGTGACGCCGGCAACGACATCGAATTGGGCGAAGCCGGCAACGACAACGTGTCAGGCGGCCTCGGTGACGACAAAGCCCTGGGCGGTCCCGGAAACGACAAGCTGACGGGCGGTCCCGGACGGGACCACCTCGATGGCGGTCCCGGGGACGACGATCTGGCCGGTGAGGGCGGCGACGATTCCATCGTCACGGGTCCCGGGCAGGATCACTCAGACGGAGGCCCGGGTGACGACTCCGTCGATGGGGTGGATGACCACGGATCAGGTGGCAACGGCTCCGACGATGACGTCACCACCCCTTCACCGACTCCCAACCCGAGCAGTTCGGCCTCCCCCAGCCCGACACCGTCAGCGGGCGACGATTCCCATAACCAGGGTGGTCGCTGAAGTTCCCCGTCCCGGCGGCGGTCAGCTGAAGACCGCACGGGCTACTCGTGAGCGGAGTCGCGGACCTCGCCGATGAGTTCCTCCAGCAAGTCCTCCAGGGCTACCACGCCGACGGTGTGCTCCTCGTCGTCCACGACTCTGCCGAGGTGGCTGCCCGTCGACTGCAACTGCTTCACAACGTCGGTGACCGGGGAATCGCCGGAAACGACGGTCAGCGGTCGTTGCAGCCGAGTCGCGAGTGGTTCATCCAACGCCAGTGAGCCGGCTGGCAGCAGGGTGTCCTTGACGTGGAGGTACCCGGTCAGAGCACCGTCGTCGGCTGCGATGGGGAACCGCGAGTACCCGGTACGGCCGGTCAACTCCTGCACCTCCCGTGGTGTGGCGTCCAGAGGCACGGTCACGAGCTCCGCGAGCGGCAGCACCAGGTCGCCGGCCACCTTGTCGGTGAGCTTGATTGCACTCTGCAGCAGATGGTGCTCGGCCTCCTCGAGCAACCCTTCTCGACGCGACTCCGCGATCAACACCGCCACTTCGTCCGCGGTGAACGAGGAGGTCACCTCATCCTTAGGTTGTATCCGAAGCAGGCGGAGAGTCCCGTTGGCCAGTGCGTTGAGGAACCAGATCGCGGGCTTGAGCACCAGGACCACGGCAGCAAGCGCCGGCGCCAACACCAGGGCGCTGCGTTCAGGTCCGGCTAGCGCAATGTTCTTGGGGACCATCTCCCCCAGCACCACGTGCAGATAGACGACGATTGCCAGCGCTATCGCAAACGAGAGCGGCGACACCCAGGCCTCGGACAGTCCGGCCTTGGCGACGAGTGGCTCGATGAGGTGCGCAACGGCAGGTTCACCCAAAGCGCCGAGCCCCAGGGAACACACGGTTATCCCCAGTTGCGCGCAGGCAAGCATCATGGAGACGTTCTCCATCGCGCCCAAGGTTCGACGCGCGCTGCCACTTCCCTGCTCGGCCAGTGGCTCGATGACCGACCGCCGGGCCGAGATCACGGCAAACTCCGCACCCACGAAGAAGGCGTTGCCGGCCAGCAGTGCAACTGCGATCATGATCGCGACGGTGCTACTCATCGCCGCGATCCCCACTCGCCGAGTCGGCAGCGGTATCTCCGGCGTCCCCGGACTCGTGCCGCTCCCGCGGGTCCGCCCGAAGCCACTCCACCCGGAGACCGTCCATCCGCGTGACCGTCAAACGCCAGCCGGGGATGTCGACGAAATCCCCGGACGCCGGTATCCGTCCCAGTTCCTCCGCGATGTAGCCGCCGACGGTCTCGTGGCGATCGGACTCGTCGATGATCAGGCCAAGGTGGTCGATCTCGTCCGGGCGCAACAGCGCGGAGAACACGTATCCGTCATCGACAGCTCGAATCCTCGGCACCGCGCGGTCGTGCTCGTCCTCCACCTCGCCGACGAGTTCCTCGACCAGGTCCTCTAGGGTGACGATCCCGGCTGTACCGCCGTACTCCTCGACCACGATCGCCAGTTGCGTACCGCCGGACCGCAGCTGGCGCAACAGCACATCCAGTTCCAGGGTCTCTGGGACGAACAGGGGTGGTTGCGCGATCAGTCCGACGGACGTGGTCTCCCGTTCCTCGTGCGGCACCTTGAGGGCGGCCCGCAAGGGGGCGACCCCCACGATGTCATCGGCGCCGCCCGGGCCGGTGACGGGGAACCGCGAATGCCCGGAAACGCGAGCCAGTTCGATCAATTCGGCCACCGACATGCGTGCGGGGACGAACCTCACCCGGCGGCGAGGCGTCAACACGTCGGCGGCCGTCCGCTCGCTGAAGTGCAACGCCTGGTCGAGCAGATTCGCTGTTGGGTGGGGCAGGGTGCCGACGGCCGCCGATCGCCGGACCAGCGACAGTAACTCCTCCGGGGAACGACCAGCGGCG
>CAYMPK010000137.1:0-7379 GCA_964392145.1 uncultured Actinomycetes bacterium
ATCGAGGTGTTGCCGCAGGTCCTCCTGCTGACGGGCATCGGGGTCGGGTGTGCGGCGGTCGGCCTTCTCGCACTGCGGAAGAAGGTCCTCTCGTGAGGGCCGTACTCGCCACCGCGCGCACCGAGTGGTTGCGCTACTTCCGTGACCGCATCGCGCTGTTCACGACCTTGGCCCTGCCCGTGGTCCTCGTCCTGCTCATCGGGCTGAGCTTCGGACAGAGCGCCGACCGTCTGCCAGTGGGGATGGTGCTCAGTGACCCCGGCCCACTCGGCACCAGCCTGGTGGCCGAACTCGAGGAGTCGCCGGCCATCGACGTGCAGCAGTACGACGACCGCAACGATCTGTATCGCGACATCCGCATGGGCCTGTTGGCTGGTGGGCTCGACGTGCCCGCCGACGGCAAGCCCGTTCAGTTGTATGTTCAGCAGGCTTCCACGGGCGCGGGCGTCGTGGTCTCCACCGTCAACTCCGCCGCCGCTCAGATAAGCACCCGGGCCACGGCCATCGACGCGCTGCGAACGGAGGTATCTGCCCAGAAGGCCAGCGGCGCCGTGGACCAAGCGATGACCGACGTGCCTGCAGTGGACGTCGCGGTACGTGCGATCGGCGCCGTGAACGAGATGGACGAGAACCGCTTCGCGTCCGCCGTGCCGTCCCAGTTGATGCTGTTCACCTTCCTCAACGGCCTGCTTGGTGCTGCGGCGCTGGTCCAGGCACGGCAACTCGGCGTGTTCCAACGCACGCTCGCCACCCCCCATGGACTCGGTGTCTATCTGTCGGGCCTAGGGCTGTCGCGGTTCTTCATCGCCTTGTTGCAGGCGGCGATCCTGCTGGGACTCGGCGTGCTCTGGTTCGGCATCAATCTCGGCGATCCGCTTGCCGTTGTGACGCTGGTTCTCGTCTACTCAGTGATCGCCTCGGCGGCGGGGATGCTGCTCGGCGGGGTGGCCCGCACACCAGGCCAGGCGGTCGCCGTCGCAGTGCCCGCCGGCATCGTCTTGGGCATGCTGGGTGGCTGCATGTGGCCGCTGTCGGTGGTGGGCACGACGATGCAGCGCATCGGTCACCTCACCCCGCAGGCCTGGGCGATGGACAGCTGGAACGCCATCATCAACGACGGTGCCGGTGTCGCCGGGATCGGCGGCTACCTCGCGGTTCTCGTAGGCTTCGCCGTGGCCCTGTCCCTGCTCGCCGTCTGGGCCCTGGGCAGGCATGCGCGCACTGGGCGGTAGGCGCTCAGCGGTACGCGGGGATCCCCGTGAGTGCCTCTCCCACGACGAGCGTGTGCATCTCGTTGGTGCCCTCGTAGGTGAACACCGACTCGAGGTTGTTCATGTGCCGGATGACCGGGTACTCCAAGGTGATGCCGTTGCCACCGAGGATGCCCCGGCACTCCCGAGCGATGTTCAGAGCCTCGCGGGCGTTGTTCAACTTGCCCGTGCTCACTTGGGCGGTGGTGATGTTGCCGGCGTCCTTCAGCCGTCCCAGGTGGATGGCCAGCAGCGTCCCCTTCCCGAACTCGAGCGCCATGTCGGCGAGTTTCTTCTGGGTCAGCTGGAATCCGGAGATGGGGCGATCGAACTGCACCCTGGAATTCGAGTAGTCGATCGCGCACTCGAGAGAGTCGCGGGCCGCGCCCATGGTGCCGAACACGATGCCGAAGCGTGCCTCGTTGAGACAGGACAGCGGGCCCCGGAGGCCAGTGACCTCCGGCAGCACCGCATCGGCGGGAAGCCGGACGTCGGTGAGGACGAGTTCGGAGGTGATGGAGGCCCGCAGCGACATCTTGTCCGGGATCAGGTTCGCCTGGAACCCCTCGGTGTCGGTGGGGACCACGAAGCCTCTGATGCCGTCCTCGGCACGTGCCCACACCACCGCGACGTCGGCGACGTTGCCGTTGGTGATCCACATCTTCGCGCCGTTGAGAAGCCAGTCGTCACCGTCGCGGCGGGCAGTGGTTCGCATCCCCGACGGGTTCGAGCCGAAGTCCGGCTCGGTGAGGCCGAAGCACCCGATCAGTTCGCCACGGGCCATCCCGGGCAGCCACTGCTCCTTCTGGTCGGGGCTGCCGAAGGCGTGGATGGCATACATCGCCAGAGAGCCCTGCACGCTCACCAAGGATCGGATACCGGAGTCGCCGGCTTCCAACTCCATGCAGGCGAGCCCGTACGCCACGGCGCTCGTTCCAGCACAGCCGTACCCCTGTAGGTGCATGCCGAGCACGCCGAGGTCACCCAGGGCCAACGCCAAGTCCCGGGCCGGCAACTCGCCGCTGGCGAACCAGTCCCCGACGAAGGGCTTGATCTCCTTGTCGACGAAGGTCCGAACGACGTCTCGAACCGCCCGTTCCTCCTCGCTCAGCAGGCTGTCGATCGCGAACAACTCTGATGGTGATGTCGGCATGGTTTCTCCCTGGTCTGGTCACTGCAGGTTGGTAGCTGTTGCAGGTCAACCGCGCAACAGTTGGTTGATACCGTCGGCTATCCGCGACGGCTTGCCCGATCGTCGTTCATTCGCGTCGGCGCCGTACATGGCCAAGAGCGCTGCGTTGGCCCCGACCCAGCGGAGCGGCTCCGGCTCCCACCGCCGACGTCGCCGATTGACCCAGGGCAGCGACGTCAGCTTCGTGTCCGCGCCGGTGATCAGGTCCGCCAGCGTCCGACCAGCCAGGTTGGAGGTCCCGACGCCATCGCCGACGTATCCACCGGCTGCGCCCACTCCGGACTTCGGGTCGTATTCAACGCCGGCCCACCAGTCTCGGGCCACGCCCAGCGGACCGCCCCAGCGGTGCGTGA
This sequence comes from uncultured Actinomycetes bacterium, assembly GCA_964392145.1. Lineage (GTDB taxonomy): Bacteria > Actinomycetota > Actinomycetes > S36-B12 > UBA10799 > JACJWR01. Next base: position 2,796 of record CAYMPK010000137.1, read on the forward strand.
TCTCGACGCCCGCCAGAACGGGGAACATCGTCACCAGGGTCTCGCGTAGGGCCTCGTGGACGGAGTCATCGCGGTCGAAGGAAGGGTCGATCTTGGAACGGAAGTGGTAGGGGGCGCCCCTTCCCCCGAACGCGATCCGGTTGTCGTCGGTGCGTTGGCCGTAGATGATCATGTGCCGGAGGTCGTTGAAGGTTTGGCCGTCGGCCAATCCGATGGAGTGCCAGATCTCATCCGGCAGCGGCTCGGTCGCGATCACCAACGAGTAGATCGGTGCGATCGCCCGGACCCCGCCGCCCAGCTGTGAGGTGTAGGCCTCCGTCGCGCGGATGACGTGGCGAGCCGTCACATCGCCCCGGTCAGTGTTGACGCGTCCGGGTTCGATCGACCTGGCCGCGGTTCCCTCGACCACCGTGACACCGGCCTCGAGTACCGCAGTGAGCAGCCCTCGCAGCAGAGCCAGTGGGTCGACGGCGGCACAATGGGGTGTGTAAGCGCCCCCGAGGACGCCGTCGGCGGCCACCATGGCGGCCGCCTCCTGTTGATCCAGGAACCGGTAGTCCGCCTCCCCGAAACCGAATTCGCGCCATTCCGCGATCTCCTCGTGGGCGCGGGTCAACTGGGGCGCGGTGCGGGCAGTGTGTACCGTGCCGCCCTTGCGCCAGCCGCAGGCGATGTCGTGGTGAGCCACGACCCTGCCGACCTCGTCCACCACCGCGTGCATGGTCGAGTACATGTCGATCGCGGCGGCACGGCTGAACTCCCCGGCGATCCGGTGCGGTCCGGCGGGGAAGAGGGCCGAGCACCATCCGCCATTGCGCCCGCTCGCGCCGAAGCCGACACGCTCCTTCTCGATCACTGTGATCGACAGCCGCGGATCGGCTTGGGCCAGGTAGTACGCGGTCCACAGACCGGTGAAGCCACCGCCGACGATCGCGACGTCGCAGTCGTGGTCGCCGGCCAACTGCGGCAGCGGTTGACCCGGTCCGTTGAGGCTCCACCACAGCGACAGCGATGCGTTGGTCATAGGTGACGCCACTCGTTGACGTGTTCGGGCACTGCCAGCCCGGTTGAGTGGGCGTCGGGTTCCGGCCTGCCGAAGGACGTCACGATCGGAACCCGCCCTGCCCAAACAGCCCCGAAGGTGTCGGGTGCGAGGTCCTCCTCGGGATCCTCGGCGAAGCCTTCCCCCACCTTCACCGACCACTCGTCCAACGGCAACGACAGCACGGTGGTAGCCGCGTCCTCCTTCTTGGAGGGGTGGCGGATGGTGTCCCACCGACCGGGTAGCAGGTGTTCGGTGATGGTCGCCAGAGCGTCGTCCTTGTCCCGCCCGGTGACGACCGAGCAGCGACCGAGCACCATCACCCCGCGGTAGTTCATCGAGGATTCGAAGGCGGAGCGCGCCAGCACCAGGCCGTCCACCAGGGTCACGGTCAGGCAGGTCGGTGCGCCGTCGGCCAGCGTGCGGAAGAGTCGCGATCCGGTGGATCCGTGGAAGGCAAGGCGATCGCGCCAGGGTGAGTAGGCCACCGGTAGCACGAATGGTTGACCGTCGTCCACGACGCCCAGATGCGCCACGAATCCGGCAGCCAGGATGGCGTCGCGGACCTCCGGCGACTCGACCTGCTTCTCCGGCAGCCGCCTGACCCTGGTGCGCGACGGGCCCCGGCGCGAGTGGGGCGCACGGTCGCTCGCGGTCACAGCAGCTTCGCTCCCTCGGTCAGGACATGACGCAGAATCTGCTCGATCTCGTCGAACTCCGGCTGCCCGATGATGAGGGGTGGCGCCAGTTGGATCACCGGATCCCCACGGTCGTCGGCACGACAGTACAGACCGTTGTCGAACAGGGCCTTGGATAGGTAACCACGCAGCAGTCGCTCGGACTCAGCCTCATCGAAAGTCTCCTTGGTCACCTTGTCCTTGACCAGTTCGATGCCGTAGAAGTAGCCGGCGCCGCGGACATCACCCACCAAGGGGAGGTCGCGAAGTTTCTCCAGCGTCGATCGGAAGTTCGACTCGTTGGTGCGAACGTGTTCCAGGATTCCCTCGTCGTCCATGATGTCCAGGTTGGCCAACGCCACCGCAGCTGCCACCGGATGGCCGCCCCAGGTGAAGCCGTGGAGGAAGCTGTTGGTGCCGTGGGCGAACGGTTCGAACAGTCGATCGGACGCGATCATCGCGCCCATCGGGGCATATCCCGAGGTGAGCCCCTTGGCGCAGGTGATGATGTCGGGGGTCGTGTTGTAGCGAGTGATGGCGAACGTCTCACCGATGCGCCCGAACGCGCAGATCGTCTCGTCGGCCACCAGCAGGACGTCGTGACGGTCGCAGATCTCCCGGACCCGCTCGAAGTACCCGGGCGGCGGCGGGAAGCAACCACCTGAGTTCTGCACCGGTTCGAGGAACACCGCGGCAACAGTGTTGGCGCCCTCCATCTCGATGGCCGCCTCGATCTGGTCGGCAGCCCAGATACCGAAGTTCGTCTCGTCGTCGCCATGTTCGGGTGCCCGGTAGAAGTTGGTGTTCGGGACCTTCGCGGTGCCGGGGACCAGCGGCTCGAAGCAGTCCTTCGCCGCCGGGATTCCGGTGATGCTGAGGGCGCCATGCGGGGTTCCGTGATAGGCCACGTTGCGGCTGATGACCTTCGTCTTCATCGGTTGGCCGGTCAGCTTGAAGAACTGCTTGGCCAGTTTCCAGGCGCTCTCCACGGCGTCGCCGCCGCCATTGGTGAAGAAGACCCTGTTCAGGTCACCGGGGGCGAGGTTCGCGAGTCTCTCGGCAAGTTCGATCGCCGGCGGATGTGCGTACGACCAGATCGGGAAGAAGGCCAGTTCGCTCGCCTGCTTCGCCGCGGCCTCCGCGAGGACCTTCCGACCGTGGCCCACCTGCACCACGAACAGGCCGGAAAGGCCATCGAGGTACTCGCGTCCATCGTCGTCCCAGATCCGGGCGCCGTCACCGCGGACGATGACCGGCACGTGGCCGCCTTGCTCGTAGGTGGAGTGGCGGGTGAAGTGCATCCAGAGGTGGCGACGTGCCTTCTCTGCGAGAGCGTCCTCACCCGGCTCGGTCACATACTGCGGGCTGATACTCATCGGTTCCTCGTTTCGTCGCGCGGCAGCATCATCGTGTGCCCCATGTGTACACCTGCTTGTGCAGTTTGAGATAGACGAAGATCTCGGTTCGAGTGACGCCGGGAATGGTGCGGATCTGGTTGTTGACCACTTCCAGCAGGTGCTCGTCGTCCTCGCACACCAGTTCCACCAACAGGTCGAACCCGCCCGCGGTGATCACCACGTAGTCCACCTCGTCCAGCGAGCTCAGAATCCCCGCCGCCTGCTCGACGTCGCCGGCGACGATGATCCCCACCATGGCGGTGCGGTGGAAACCGACGTGCATCGGGTCGGTGACCGCGGTGATCTGGATGACCCCGGACTCGATGAGTCGGGCGACCCGCTGTCGGACGGCGGCCTCGGAGAGGCCCACGGCAGCACTGATGGCGGCATAGGAGCGCCGACCGTCCTGTTGCAACTGTTCGATGATGGCCTTCGACACCCGGTCAAGCGCAGGAGCGCTCGAATCTCGAACAGCCATGGCCGCAATCATGCCGTCTGACCCCTGGTCAAGCAAATGAATCCGCAGTTGATCGGCGTTTCGGTGACGGAAACCGTTATTTGCTCACCGAGCCGCTGTTGATTCAACCCCGACCAACCAATACAGTTCCCCCCATGACCAACGTGACTGTGCGCAACTACATCAATGGCGAATCGGCTTCTAGCGCCTCGGGCGAGACCACTGAGCTGATCGATCCGTCGACCGGAGAAGTATTCGGCACCGCCCCGCTGTCCGGCGCCGCGGATGTGGACGCCGCATACGCGGCCGCCTCGGACGCTTTCCCCGGATGGCGCGATGCCACGCCGAGCACCCGTCAGAAGGCGCTGCTCGCCATCGCCGATGTGCTTGAGGCAAACGCCGACGAACTCGTCGAGTTGGAGAGCCAGAACACCGGGAAGCCGATCGCGGTCACCAAGGCGGAGGAGATCCCGCCGATGATCGACCAGATCCGGTTCTTCGCGGGTGCCGCCCGGGTGCTTGAGGGACGAGCCTCCGGTGAGTACATGGAGGGGCTCACCTCCTGGATCCGACGGGAGCCCGTCGGGGTCATCGGCCAGGTCGCCCCCTGGAACTACCCGATGATGATGGCCATCTGGAAGTTCGCGCCCGCGATCGCCGCCGGCAACACCGTCGTGTTGAAGCCGAGCGACACCACCCCCGTGTCCACCGTCAGGATGGCTGAACTCATCGGCGACATCCTGCCGGCGGGAGTGTTGAACGTCGTGGCCGGCGATCGCGACACCGGCCGACTGGTGGTGGAGAACAAGCGGGCCGACATGGTCGCAATCACAGGTTCGGTCCGCGCGGGAATGCAGGTCGCCGAATCGGCCGCGCGCGATGTGAAGCGGGTGCACCTGGAGCTGGGCGGCAAGGCGCCGGTCGTGGGTTTCGATGATGCTGACGTCGCGGCCGCGGCCGAGTGGCTGGCCGTGGCCGGCTTCTTCCACGCCGGCCAGGACTGGTCCGCCG
>CAYMPK010000138.1:0-7348 GCA_964392145.1 uncultured Actinomycetes bacterium
GAACCGCGGGTTGGCCAGCCACCAGCACCGATAGCCAGCGGTGGAGAGCCAGCGCACTACGTCGCCGAGCTGACTGGGTTCGACATCCTCGAGGTAGATCGTGGGCTGGTGCGCGGCAATTGTCCGGGCGGCTCCGGCCAACACCGCGCCCGGCAGCGGATCGGCAACGGTCATCAAGCTCAACGCCGAGAGTCCCAGATCATCGATCCTGCCACCATCTGCCCCGACCACCCGGTCCTGCAGCGCGACCTGCGGGAGGTTGTTGAGGGTCAAGTTGGTGGTGAGCAGCCGGAACCTGTCCTCATCCGACTCGATAGCCACCACTCGACCCGTGTCCCCCACCCGCTTCGCCAACGGCAGCACCTGAACACCGATGCCGGCAGCCACGATGACCACCGAGTCTCCCGCCACGACCCGGGTGAGCAGCACCTCGGTCTCAGGAGCCGCCCACTCGCCGTAATCGGCGACATGACGAGCGACCTCGTCGGCCCCGACCCGGTATGCCAGTAACCCGTACCGTGTCTTGGCCACCCTCACCTCGCCGCAGTCCAGAGCGGTGGCACGCAGGCCCTCGAAGTGGGCGTCGGCGAAGGCGATCACGTTGGCGGCGACCGAGGACCTGCTGGAATCGGTGAGGGTCAGTGGCCCGCCCGCGGGCGGCAGCGGGCGTCTGACCAGTTGGGAGGCGGGATCGAGCTCATCGTAAGTCGGCTCCACGGCCCCGTAGTCACGCGCCATCATCGCGAGCTCGCGCCCCGAGATCGTCTCCCCCGCCAACGCCCGGGCCTTCTGCGCGGCCCGGTGCCGTCCTTCGCCGAACACCCTGCGGGTGCGGGCACTGATGGCCCAGTTGCCGATGATCGCCTTCTGCGCCACCTGCTCCGCCGACCTGATCGGGAAATGGCCCAGCCGGATCGTGTCCGTCGGCCGGGCGCGCAGAGTGACCCCGTTGGCCTGCTCCAACAGGTGGTTGCCGGGACGGACGCGAAGTTCCGGCTGGCCGAGGAAGCGGGCCGGAACCACAGCTTTGGCCTGCCAGGGGTCGGCCGGCGCCACCCGTCGGTGCACGATGCGGCGGACGGGATTCACCTGGGCAATGTCGTCATCGGGCATCGGCACGAAGTACTGCCAGGACAGCAGCTGGATCCAATCCGGGGAGAACTCGGACACCGCCATCTGAAACGCCGTGGGCGACGCGCAGTCGATGAACTCGTCTGCATCCAGGCAGAAGAACCAGTCGCACTCTTCGATTGGGTCGTGCAGCATGGCGGTCATCACGTCGGCCTGCGGGTGATCAAGCCGGGCATCCTGACTCAGATGCAGCGGCAGACCTTCCGCGACCAGGGCTGTCAGGATCTCGAAGGTGCCGTCGGTGCTCCCGTTGTCCACGACCTGCAGGAAGTCCAGATAGCCGAGGTTGTGGCGGACGAACGCCTCGATGATGTCGGCCTCGTTCTTGACGACTGCACCACCGCCGCAGCGCATCGGTGGTTACCGACCCACCCGTTGGGCCACAATGAGGCGGTCATCTGCAGGTAGCCGCGGTCGTCTGGCCGTGGCCCACACGGATACCGGGAACTCGCGCTCGTTCTCGACGCTGTGGATGGCCGGGTCGAACTCCACCCAGGGACCGAGGTTGGCCACCAGGCACTCGCGGTTTCCCCAGGAGTCGGCCTTGGGCTCCACGAACCCGTTCTCCCACAGGAACCGCACCATGCCGTGCTGGGTCCAACGGGAGTAGTCACCCGGGCAGGGGTGGTACTTGATGCGGACTGGCGTCGTGATGAGGACCATCCCACCGGGGCGCAACATCCGGCGGACGTTGCGCGCGGCCCGGCCCGGTGACGGCAAGTGCTCGAATACCTGCTCGGCGATGATGAGGTCGTACCGTTCGCGCAGCCGCTCCTTGCAGATGTCGAACTCCGGCCAATCAACGGTGCGGTAGGACTTGAAGCCGAAGTCGGCCCACTCGTGCCCGCCGATCTCCAGCACATCGAGCCGTTCGGGATGCTCGGCCCGGACGATCTCCGCGGTCCGCTCGTTCATCACGTGCCGGACCCAGTGGTCAACTGTCATCGGATGTCTGCCCCTTCTGTGGCGTTTCGACGCTGCCGACTGCAACCGGTTGCGCGACATCGGCGCCTTGAACGAGTTGCCATTGCCCCTCGGTCTTCACCAGACCCGCGCCGGGTGCGCCGGTGTCCCGCACCGTGAACTCGAAGGCCTTCTCGAGGTAGTCGTGGAAGATTCCGGAGGTGGCCACAACGGTGCTGGCGAGGTACGTGCCGCGCTGCAGCAGAAGCCTAGGTACGTACAGGTCGACGAATCCGACGCCGGCTTGCAGACTCCACCGGTGTTGCTCGCCGGAGTTCGGCCAGCTGACGAGAATCCCGGACTCGGTGACGAAGCCGACGCCGAACCGGACATTGTCGATGGCCTCCTCCGCCTCGAAGTACAACCGGAAAGTGGCCGGTTCGCCCACCCGCAGGGAACCGACGGCTACTCCCTCGTCGTTGATGATCTCCATGTCGGTCACCTTGACGCCACCGTGCCCGCGCCGCCTGGTACCGGGCAACATGCGGGAATCTGCGACCGGTGTGGCCAGTGCCTCCGAACTGTTGACCTTGCCCAGGTACGCGGCGATCACTTCGGGCGCCGGGCCACTAGCTCGGACCTCTCCGGCCTCCAGCCAGAGTGCGTCTGTGCACATCTCCTCGATGGCGGCCATCGAATGGGATACCAGCAGCACAGTGGCGCCGTCTCGGCGCAGCGAGGACAGGTAGTCGAAGCACTTCCGCTGGAACTCCTCGTCGCCCACCGCCAGGATCTCGTCGATCATCAGGATCTCAGGACGCACCTGTACCGCGATTGCGAAACCGAGCCGCACATACATTCCGGAGGAGTAGTACTTCACCGGGGTATCGATGAAGTTGGCGATGCCGGAGAAGTCGATGATCTCCTCGGTGGCAGCGTCGATCTCACGACGGTTCAGCCCCAGCAGCGTGCCGTTGAGCACGATGTTCTCCCGGCCGGTGAGTTCCGGATGGAAACCGGCGCCCAACTCCAACAGCGCCGCGACCCGGCCATTCACCTCGACCCTGCCCGAGGTGGGTCGGTAGATACCGGCCAGCACCTTCAGGGCCGTGGACTTACCCGACCCGTTGTGTCCGATGATGCCCATGGCATCTCCACGCTCCACCGAGAACGTGGCGTCCCGCAGAGCCCAGAGATCCAGCGCCTCGGGGCGCCTGGCTCTGCGCTGGACAAGACGCTCCTTCAGACCTGCTTTCGAACGGGAACCTATGCGGAATCGCTTGGACACGTTCTCGGCCCGGATGGCGTAGTCGGTCATCTACACCGACTCCCCGATGTCCTGGCCCCATTTGCGGTAGACCCACGTCGCCACCAGGAGGATGCCGACGGTCCAGAGCAGCAGGTAGCCCCACTCGGTGATGTCCGGCACCCGCAATTCGTAGACCAGCGAACGCAGGTCGATGAGGAATGCGGCGAGTGGATTCGCCGCGACGATCGCCCGAGCCGGGATGCCGTGGAAGTCCACCGGGATCATGGTGATCGGGAAGATGATCGGGGTCATGAAGAAGACGAGCTGCATGATGACCCCGAGGATCTGCGCCACGTCCCGGGTGTGAACGTTCGCCACCGCGAACACGTAGCTCACCGAGACTGTGAAGAGCACGAAGATCACGAGCCAGACCGGCACCAGCAGCCAAGACCAGCCGACTGATCCGAAGAAGAGCAGGATCGCTGCGACGATCCCCAACTCGATCAGGCTCTGCACGCCCACCGCGATGGCCATCGAGATGATCGGGATGTAGGAGGGGAAGTACACCTTCTGCAGCAAACCCCCGCTGGACAACAGCGACGGCATCCCCATCAGGACCGTGCTGGAGAAGAAGTTCCACGGCACCAGACCCACCAGCAGCCAGACGAAGTAGACGCCCTTGCTGCCGTTGCCGAACGGCGGGGGTTGCACGCGGATGACCAGCGAGAAGACGACGCTGTAGATGACCACCGTCGCCAGCGGCAGCAGCAACGACCACATCCAGCCGCCGACGGTCCCTTTGAACCGCGCCTTGAGGTCGCGCTGGGCGAACACCCAGATCAGGGAACGGTACGTCCACGGCGGCAGCGAGGTCGGGCGCACAGCCGTTGATGCCACGCGCCAGTCCTCCGTGCTTCCAGATGCGTCATTACCCGGCGAACGCCACAGCCGGGCCGTCCACCCGCCCATCCGGGCACCTCGGAGTCTACCTGAGCGACCCATCCCGACCGCCGAAAGGTAACGTGCACCTGATCATGGGCAACTACCACGGCGCAGCCTCCGAGACCGTCCCCGACCGCGGGGGCGAGCAGCAGGACAGCCCGCCGGAGCGCTTCTTCTTCGTGCACATGCTCAAGACGGCCGGCACCGCGATGTTGATGCGGCTGCAGGAGCAATTCGGACCCGGCGCCGTGTATCCCGACGCCTCCGACGGCGACCTCGCCACCGTGGCGCCGCAGATGGTGACCGGGCAGCTGCTGGCCCGCTGGGCTGTGCGCGGGGACGACATCCGGCTCATCATCGGCCACCTGCCGCTATGCACGACCGAGCTACTCGACGTGCCGTTCACCACCCTGACGGCCCTCCGCGAGCCGGTCGCCCGGACCCTGTCCTTCCTGCAGTACCACCGCGTTCTCGTGCCCGCCGACCGGGACACCCCGCTGGAGGCGATCTACGACGACCCCACCCGGTTCTCCTGGCTCATCCACAACCACATGACCAAGATGCTGTCCCTCACGGTTGACGAGATGACCGATGACATGCTGACGCCGGTGGAGTTCACCCCGCAACGGCTGGAGCGCGCCAAGCAGAACCTGGCAGGGGTGGCGGCCGTGGGTACCCAGGAGCAGTTCGAGGGCTTCTGCGCCGCCCTCGACGCCCGGTTCGGATGGCAGGTCTATCGCGGCGGACCACGCTATCCGGGAGCGGGTCGGCCGCCGATCTCAGAGTCGTTCCGACGTCGCATCGCCGAGGACAACGCGATGGACGCCGAACTCTACGACTATGCCTGCGAACTCATCGCCACCCGCGGCTTCCTGCGGGACTGACCCTTCGCAGCCGTTTCAGACGAGCAGCCCGTGGTAGTTCTCGGGGAAGTGCGAGGGGGCGAAGAACCAGGCCTCCAGCGCGTAACGATCCTTGGTCAGTCCATCCTTCACGCCGGTGCGGTGCAGGAGGTACTGATCGAAGATCACCGCGTCTCCGGGGGCGAACACCGGAGAGAGCACCTCCTTGTCGCCGCGCACTTGCTCGACGACCTCGGTTCCGACGTCCCAGTTGAAGTAGGCCCCGCCGGTGCCGGTCTCGACGATCTCGTCGAACCGTTGCGGCACGATGTCCAACCCCGAGGCGTCGATGCCGCAGTCCGACAGCGCGATCCAGACATTCACCGTGCGAACGGTCTCGCCGAGAAAGGCACCGTCCTGGTGCCAGGACGTGTTCGCCGTGGGCGGGACACGCCGCAGGGTCCACTTCTCCAACGACAACGCAGGTCGCTCACCGAGGTAGCCGGCCACCAGATCGGTGAGTCCGCATTCGGAGTACATCCCGACGATCTTCTCGGCGACATGCGGGGAGTCCGCCGGGGAGCGCTGACCGGCGAACATTGAACTGCCGGAACGCCATTGCTCGCCGACAGTCGCCGACGTCGCCGGGTCGGCCAGTTTGCGCAGCCAGGCGGCCTGCCCGCGGCCGTCGAAGTCGGCCTTCCGTCCGGAGAGTTCCGCGTCCCATAGGTCGAACACCCGGTCGATGTCGCCGCGCAACTCGGCCGCGTCCGCGGTCGGGAGCAGCCCTCGAACGATCAGGGCACCGTTACGTCGGATTCCGGAGGCCATCGATTCCGGTGTCAGGTCCGCCGCTGGAATGTCGGGGATACCCAGCGCCGGGTCGTACACCTCCACCGACGGTGGCGGCCAGGTCTCGCGACCGGGTGACTCACTGGCCTGCCACTGGGCGTAGCGGGCGGCGACGGCTGCCGCTTCCAGATCCGCGGGGGTCGGCTCAGACCGACGCTTGCGAAGCTTCTCCAGCAGCACGATTCCTCCTACGACGTCACCTTGCGGGCGGGCACCCCCACGACAGTAACACCGTCCGGCACGTCCGAGACCACGACCGCGTTCGCGCCCACAGAGACGTCGGCACCCACCTGCACGGGGCCAAGAACCCGGGCTCCGGTACCCAGCCGCACCCGGTCCCCGACCTTCGGTCCCTGGAAGTTGCCGGAACGCAACCCGATGGTGGTCCAGGGGAACAGGATCACGTCGGATCCGACCTCCGTGAGCCCGTCCACCACCACTTGACCGTGCGGGATGTACACACCGGGTGCCATCACCACCGGCTCACCGATGCACACGTCCGACAGCACCATCGACACCCGATGAGCCACGGCCGGCAGCACCGGAACACCGTGGCGGCGCAGCGCCACCCGTCCGCGGTACACCGTCTGCGCCAGGAAAGCGTCGCTGACCCACGCGAGCCGAACCCCTTGCAGCGCGAGGTCCCACTTATCTCGGATCTCCGACCGTTCGCCTCGGTACTTCAAGGCGGTAGGAATGTCCGCCCGCATTGCCGCCCGGAAGCCAGGGTTGCGCTGCGCCAACATGCGGTGCTGAGCGCGACGGTTCCTGACCTCCGCCAGGTTCGTTCGCAAGGTCTCCAGCAGGCTCATCGTCAGCATCTCCTCGTTCGGTCGTACGCGGGCATCCGGTCCACAGCACCTGGCCCCCCTCGTGGGGTGCGCCACACCCGAAGCCCGCGAGAGGCACCGGTGTGGGGCGGCCACTAGCCTGACATGGAGGCCAGGCGCCAGGTCGGCGGGCAGCCAGAAGACGCGTACAGGAGGACGTCGCTCCCAGATGAAAGTCCTCAAACCGCGTCCCAGGGTGACCGTGGTGGTGATGGTCTACCGGATGCCCCGTCAGGCGATGAACACCCTCACATCGCTCTCCGTCGGCTACCAACGGCAGGTGAAGGCGGGCGACTACGAAGTCGTGGTCGTGGAGAACGAGTCGACGGAACTGCTCGACCCCGAGGCCGTGTCGGACCTCACGGGAGACTTCCGCTACTTCCGCCGCCCGAATGAGGGCCACTCCCCGGTGCCTTCGGTGAACTTCGGTGTCGCCCAAGCCCGAGCCTCGCGGGTCGCGGTGATGATCGACGGTGCTCGGATGCTCACCCCCGGGGTGGTGCGCGGGCTGCTCGATGCCGAGCGTCTGGCCGCCTCCCCGGTAGTGTCCGTGCCCGGATACCACCTCGGCGATGCCCTGCACCAGGATGCAGTGCACC
>CAYMPK010000139.1:0-400 GCA_964392145.1 uncultured Actinomycetes bacterium
GCCAGACTCGCGGACGGACGACGGCGGGTCCAGTACAGGAGCAGCGCGGCCACCACGACCGCCGTCGCCACCACGATCGGGGTGGGCGCCGCTCCCAGCCTGACATCTGATGGCTCAGTGCTGAACTGGGCAACCCGGAGAATCAGTGCAGCAGGAAGCACTGCGGCGGGCGCGATCACGGCAGCCGCTGCGACGGAGACCACGGCGACAACGGCAACGACCAGGCCGGCGATCGTGACGATAGGCACCAACGGGGCGACCACCACATTGGCCGCCAGCGACACCTTCGAAATGCCCAGGCCGAAGGCGATCAGAAGTGGGGTGGTCGCCACCTGCGCGGCCGTCGTGGCGCACACGAGTCCCACCGCCCCGATCACGATCGGGCGCATGAGCAGCGGGG
>CAYMPK010000139.1:410-7242 GCA_964392145.1 uncultured Actinomycetes bacterium
TCGACGAAAGAGGACCCCGACAGCGTCCGGTCGATGTACGTGGCCGGGCCCGGCCACCACTATCAGTCCGAGAGTGGCTGCACATGACAGCGCGAACCCACGGGAGAGCGCCAAGCCAGGATCCAGCGACAGCAGGACCAGCACCGCAGTCGACAGAGATGCCGTCGCGGATCCGACTCCAAGGAGGGCCGCAACCAGGGCAACGGCCGCCATGACCCCTGCTCGGAGCACACTCGGTTCGGGACCGACCACGAGGACGTAGCCGCAGATCACTACGCCTCCGACGAGCCCGGTGAACCGAGCAGTCGCACCGAACGCGCGCAGAGCCAGTGCGACGGCGCCGGCGACGATGGCCATGTTCGCGCCACTCACAGCCGTCAGGTGACTCAGCCCCGCGTCTCTCATCAGCTGTGAGGTTTCTGGCGCCATGTCGGCGTCATCACCCAGCGCCATACCCGAGACCAGCGCCCGACGGTCGGCCGGTTCGGCCGCAAGTGCCCGGGAAAGGCGGTCGCGCACCATGTCGCCCGCTGCCGGCTCTTCGCCGAGAAGGGTCGGCGGTTGGGTGGCAACCAGCGAGGCAGCGAATCCCGGGGGCGCCTCTCGCACCCGCGCGGTGAAGCGGATGGTCTGGCCGGTACGGAGTGCCGGCGCCCCAGCGATGGAGACCACAACCGGGGAGCGCAGCGAGAAGCTCCGGCCGGCCTCTGTCGCTCCGAGGACAACTCCGATGACCCTGGTCCGCAGCGAGGAGGTCGACCAGAGGTCACGCCCGGCGATGGTGGTGGGAGGCGCCCGGATCTGCAGCCGAACGGCGATGAGCGTCCGGTTCTCGACCCACCGACGCCACGGTTCACCGTGAAGATTCAGGACCCGTGGGAAGCAGGCCGCCCCAGCAACCGCAACTGCCAGTGCGGCGATGAGCACTGCGGCCGGCGCGAGGCTGAGCGTCCTCCGACGCCAGAACACCGCGCCTGCGGCCACCGCAAGGCCGAGCACCACAGCCACAGCGCACTCCGAGGCCGTTCTGGGAAGCAACCATAGGCAGGTCACCCATCCGGCAAGCGCGGCAGGCAATGGGCGCAAAGCCCGCCAGGCCCACGGCGAAAGCCGGGATGATCCCGCGGTTGAGGACCTACTCACGTGTGCAACCTGGCACGGATACCGGCCAGCGTCGCCTCGCCGATGCCGGGCACGTCGAGGAGTTGGTCGACACTGCGGAAGGGGCCATGGATCGTGCGGAAGTCGACGATCTTGGCCGCGGTGGCGGGGCCTATCCGCGGCAGTTCGTCGAGCTGCTCGGCGGTTGCGCTGTTGAGGTCCAAGGTGACGTTGTCTGCCGTCGGATCGACGCCGGTCGGTGCCGGTGCGGAGCTAGTCGGGTCGGCGGCAGGCGCTCCCACCCGTATCTGCTCACCGTCGCTGAGCTTCCGTGCGAGGTTGACGCCCTCTGTCGTGGTTCCAGGTTGAACGCCACCTGCCGCGGTGATCGCCTCGGCAACCCGAGAGCCACCGGGCAGGGTCACGATGCCCGGCCGGCGGACCTTGCCAGCCACATCGACGGTCACGCGGCCGGTAGGTGCCGGCGGCCCGGCGGACGTTTCAGGCGTCACCGGTGCACCCGGGTTCTCGACTTCGAGATGTTGCGGCATCGTTCGGGACTGGCCGCGCCACCACACCGCACCCGCGATAATCAGGGCCACCGCGGCCAGAACCAGCAGCGGCAGCCAAGGCCGAGGCCGTCCCAGCCTGGCGGCAGCTCGCAGGACCGCGTCCTGCTCGGTGGTGGGTCCCTGCTCCCCCTGTGTCCTCGCCGCCATGGGCACCCATGTGGTTGGCGCCGTGGTGGCCGGGTTGGCGATGGCCGGGTCCTCGGTGTGAGACAGCGCAGCCTGCAATCGCCGCCGGCTGGCCTCGCCCGATGGTCCCGACATGAGCCCGAAGTTACGTCGACGAACAGTCCAGGAGAAGACTGCTAGCGGTATTTGTGGATGGGGGCGCCTACCCGTCGGCCTCAGGTGGGACGGTGTTTGCCGACCTGGGCCTGATCCCGTTTCCCTCTCGCACCGACTTCACTGCTGCTCGAATGTTGGACTGGTGCCGGATGAGGATCACCACGCCCATCGCCGTTGCATAGAGGTAGTCCTGCCAGTCGGTGCCCAGGATCCAGCCGGTGGCTATCAACGCGAGAGCCGCGACCGCACTGGCGATCCCCATCCGCCGGGTGATGGCGAAGGTGGTCCAGAAGATCACCAGCACCGGCAGCGCCCACAGGGGTCGGGAGCCCAGCACGGCGCCAGCGGCGGTGGCCACGCCCTTCCCACCTCGGAAACGAAGGAAGGGCGAGGTGATGTGACCGATGAACGCGGCGAATCCCGCCAACAGACCGAAGGAGTCACCGAAGACCAGACCGGCGACAACCGCCGGCAGGAAGCCTTTGAGGACGTCGATCCCGGCCACCAGCACCCCGGTGCGCCTGCCGAGCGCACGCGAGGCATTGGTGGCCCCTGGATTACCGGAACCGATCGATCGCAGGTCCACGCCTCGCACCCGCGCGATGACCGAGGCCGGATTGATGGCCCCGATGAAGTAGGCGACGACCGCCGTGAGGATTCCCTCGAGCAGCATGTCCTACAACTTCGGTGCGAAAGACACTGCGACGGTGCCCGGGCCAACGTGTGCGCCGACTACGGCGCCGATCTCACTGACCGCGACCGTCGTCCCGGGAAGTCGTCGCTCCAACTCGGCCGCGAGGTCGGACGCCCGATCCGGCGACGACAGGTGCTGTACAGCGACGTCGACGCTGCTCTGCCCGATGCGCTCCACTGCGATGTCGGCAAGTCTTCCTATTGCTTTGCTGGCAGTGCGGGCCTTCTCCAACGGCGCCACCCGGCCATCCAGTAGCTGCAGCAGCGGTTTGACCCGCAGGGCGGTGCCGAACAGGGCCGCCGCGCCGCCGATCCGGCCACCCCGTCGCAGGAATTCCAAGGTGTCGACATAGAAGAGGACCTGTGCCCCGGCGGCGACTTTCTCCGCGGTCTGGGCGACATCCTCAAGCGCGGCACCGGACCGCGCTACCTCGGCGGCTGCCAGCACCGGGAAGCCCAAGCCCATAGCGACCGAGTGCGAATCGACCGTATGAACAGGAACCGGCGCCTGTCTGGCTGCCATCACCGCAGACTCGTAGGTACCGCTCATCTGCGCGGAGAGATGAACACTGACCACCGCGTCGGCGCCCGCCTCAGCGGCCGCCGCATAGGCCTCGGCGAAGTCCGCCGGGGTGGGGCGCGATGTGGTGATGACCTTCCACTCCCGCAAGGCATCGGCCACCTGGGCCGGTTGGATCTCACTGCCCTCTCGGTACGACTTGCCCGCGACGATGACCTGCACCGGTACGACTGTCACGCCCGCGGCAGCTACCTGCTGCTCGGTCAGGTAAGCGGTGGAGTCGGTGACGACGTGTATGTGACCCATGGGTCGCAGCGTAGCCGCCGACATCGGTCGACGGCGAACGCTCAAATCAGCCCGGGACGATGTTCACCAGTTTCGGAGCCCGCGTGATCACCCGCCGCACTTCGCGGCCGTCCAGGGCCGCCAGCACGTCTTCGTCCGACAGCGCCAGAGCTTCCAACTCCTCCTCGGAGATGTTCGGCGCCACCTCGAGGCGAGCCTTGACCTTGCCGGCGATCTGGACGATTGCCATTACGGTCTCCTCCACCAGCAGTGCCGGGTCGACGGTGGGCCAGCCCGCACGCGCCACCGGAGGGGCGTGACCCAACCTGGCCCACATGTCCTCGGCCGTGTAGGGGGCAACGAGGGACAACAGAACCGCTACCGCCTCGGCCGCCTCACGCACCGCCGGATCGGCAGAACCGGGACCGGAGTCGATCGCTTTCCTGGCGGCGTTGACGATCTCCATCGCCTTCGCCACTGCCACGTTGAACCGGTAGGACTCGATCGACTGTTCGGCTTCGTGCACCAACCTGTGAGTGGTTGACCGCAGTTGCACGTCTCCGGCGCGGACATCCACCCCGGGTTCGCTGGTGACGTCGCCGGCGAGCCGCCAAGCCCGGGCCAGGAACTTCTTTGCCCCCGCCGGTGAAACGTCGGCCCAGTCGATGTCGTCCTCGGGCGGACCCGCGAAAACCATCGTCAGCCGGATCGCGTCCACGCCGTGTTCCGCGAGTTCGTCGGAGAGGCGAACGAGGTTGCCGCGGGACTTGCTCATAGCCGAACCGTCAATCAGGACCATGCCCTGATTGAGCAGTCGGGCGAACGGTTCGGTGAAGTCCACCATGCCCATGTCGAAGAGCACCTTGGTGAAGAACCGCGCGTACAACAGGTGCAGGATCGCATGAGTTACCCCGCCGACGTACTGATCGACCGGCGCCCACCTGCTGGCCTGCGCCGGATCGAAAGGTCCGTCGTCCTTGTGCGGATTGAGGAAGCGGAGGAAGTACCAGGACGAGTCGACGAAGGTGTCCATGGTGTCCGGGTCGCGCCGGGCAGCGCCACCGCATTTCGGGCAGTCCACCTCGGCCCAAGCGTGGGCCGCGCCGAGCGGGGACGACCCCTTCGGCTGCAGATCCAGACCTTCCGACCCGGGCAGGCGAACCGGCAGATCGGCAAGCGGAACCGGCACCTCGCCGCAGGTTGGGCAGTGGATGATCGGGATAGGGGTGCCCCAGTAGCGCTGCCGCGAGATGAGCCAATCACGCAGCCGGTAGTTGACGGCCGGGATACCGGTACCGCGCTCAGCCAGCAGGTCGATGATGGCCGCTATCGCATCGTCCTTGTTCAGCCCGTCTAGCGGCCCGCTGTTGACGTGCGCACCGTCGTCCGCGGTCGCCACCCCGGTGACCGCGGGATTCGCGTCCGATTCGACGACCACTCGCACGGGAAGGTCGAACGTGCGCGCGAAGTCGAGGTCTCGCTGATCGTGCGCCGGCACCGCCATGATCGCGCCCGTGCCGTAGTCCGCGAGCACGTAGTCACTGGCATACACCGGAATGCGCTCACCATTGACCGGATTGATCGCATAGCGCTGGAGGAAGACGCCCGTCTTGGGACGCTCGCTCGATAGGCGATCGATCTCGGAGACCAATTTCACCTTGTCCCGGTACTCACCGAACTCCACCGCCGCCGGACCATCGGCGGCAAGTTCGGCCGCCAGGTCACTGTCGGCGGCGACGACGAAGAAGGTTGCGCCGAAGAGCGTGTCCGGCCTGGTCGTGTACACCGTGACCGGATGCTCCCGGCCTTCGATGACGAAGTCAACCTCGGCGCCGGTGGATCGCCCGATCCAGTTGCGCTGCATCAGCAGAACCTTCTCCGGCCACTGACCCTCGAGCTGCGCCATATCGTCGAGCAAACGATCCGCGTAGTCGGTGATCCGCAGATACCACTGGGTGAGTTTCCGCTTGGTGACGGGCGTGTCGCACCGTTCGCATCGACCGTCGACAACCTGCTCGTTGGCCAGCACCGTCTGATCTTCAGGGCACCAGTTGACGTTGGAGGCTTTGCGGTAGGCCAGACCTCGGTCGTACATCTGCAGGAAGAGCCACTGGTTCCAGTGGTAGTACTCCGCGTCGCAGGTGTTCAACGTGCGGTCCCAGTCGAAGGAACACGCATACCGACGCATGGAGGCACGTTGGGTGGCGATGTTCTCGTAGGTCCAGGCCGACGGGTCGACCCCGCGGCGGATGGCCGCGTTCTCGGCGGGTAGACCGAAGGCGTCCCAACCGATCGGATGCAGAACGTTGTTCCCGCGCTGCACCCAGTATCGCGCCAGCACATCACCGATGGCATACGCCTCGGCATGCCCCATGTGGAGGTCACCCGAGGGGTACGGGAACATGTCCAGCACGTACTTCGGTGGCCGTTGATCGTCGGGATCGCCGGACCGGAACGGCGCAATCTCATCCCACACCGGTAGCCAATGCTCCTGGATCACGGCTGGGTCGTACTGGGGGCCCTCGGAGTGGGGCGGCATGTTCTCGCTCATGGCACCACAAGGCTAACGGGCGCGGTGGCCACGACCGACGCTAGGCCGTTGCAGCCCAACCGGCGGACCGAAGTTCCGCCGCCACAGACTGCCCGATGAGGGAGTGCGTCCGCCAGGACCAATGCATTCCGTCCGGGTTGGCTGTGCCGTCTGCCAGCGAGGGGGCGACAAGGGGGTCGGTCAGGATGAGCGGGACCGACTCCCGGATCGCCCATCGGGTCGCTGCCGCTACTGCGGCGGCGTGACCACCGGTGACCGGATACTCCGCGGCCCGGTGTGGTGCCGGCGCCAACGCCACGATCGGCAGTTCGGGCCGGAAGTAGCGGATACCGTTCACGATCCGGCTCAGATAGTGGTCGGTCGCCCGCTGCGGAAGTTGGCGCCACGGACCACCGGTGGCTGCCATCACCCGCGGGGCAGCGAACCGGTATGCGGTCCGCACCCGCCGTCGCAGGCCGCCGGGGCGGAGGTAGGGAATTCCCTCCCGCAGGAAGCTGGGAATCGCCGCAGGCAACTGATCCATCTGACCGAGGGCGATGACCACGCCGTCGGCTCGGGGCACCGCGACCCCCCAACAGTTCGGGTCCTTGGTGACAGCCCACCAGCCATCCCTCGCGGTCCAGCCGGGTCGGGCGAATAGGTCTACGGCCACCTCGTCGCCATCGGAAGCGAGGCGTGCCGCCGCGATCTGGGGCCAAAGCCTCCCATCGTCCGGGACTTGTTCCTTCGAAGGACCGTGGAATGTCAGCGAGTCCCCAAGAACGAGGATGTGCAGTGAGGCGCCCACCGGGCCAGCCTAGGACCCGTCGTCGTCCGTCCAACGGCGGC
>CAYMPK010000140.1:0-7079 GCA_964392145.1 uncultured Actinomycetes bacterium
GACCGCCGGCGATCCACACGACCGAGTCGTATGCACGCAGGGTGGTCAATGCCGCATGCCAGTTAGTGGCCTTCGAATCGTCCACATAGTCGACCCCCGCCACCGTCGCGACCTCAGCGATCCGATGCGGCGCCGGGTGGAACTCCCGGAGGCCCTGGCGGACCGCCCAGGAGGGGACTCCGTGCGCCCGCGCCAGGGCGGCCGCGGCCAGGGCATTGGCCACCTGGTGAGGAGCCTGCGGGACTACGTCGGCCACCGTGGCCAACTCCTGTGCGTGGGAGGCCCGGTTGGGCACGAAGGCCCGATCCACGAGTACCCCGTCGACGACACCGAGCATCCCCGGCGCAGGGACGCCCAACGTGAATCCGACCGCCCGGGCGCCTTCCACCACGTCGGCGTCACGCACCATCTGTTCGGTCACCGGATCCGCGGTGTTGTAGACACAGGCCAGTTGCGTCCGCTCGTAGGCGGTCGCCTTGACCCGCACGTACTCGTCGTAACTGCCGAAGTAGTCCACATGATCCGGCGCGACGTTCAGGCAGACACTGGCCTCGGGCGAGACTGTTCGGATGAATGGCAGGTGCGGAGCGCCGATCTCCACTGCGAGCACATCGTAGGGCTGCTCCGCCACGACGGCATCGATCAGAGAGACACCGATGTTCCCTACCGCGGCGGCCCGCAGTCCCGCAGCATTGAGCATCGCCGCGAGCATCAGCGTCGTCGTGGTCTTGCCGTTGGTCCCGGTGACGTAGAGCCAGGGCGCCGCGTTCTGCGGGGTTCGCAGGCGCCAGGCGAGCTCGAACTCCCCCCAGATCTCGATCCCTCGCTCACGCGCCTGCTGGATCCATGGCGAGGTCAGCGGGATCCCCGTCGACACCACGAGCACATCGCCTTCGGGCAACTCCGGCGGTGCCCCCAGTCGAACGTCCGCCCCGAGCATCTCCAACAGGGTGCCCCGGTCGACCTGTGACGGTCCATCCGCGGAGTCCAGTACCGTGACCCGACCACCTCGGGTGAGGAGGGCGTCGGCTCCGGAGAAGCCGGCCATGCCCAGGCCTGCCACGATGATGTGGCGATCTTCCGGGGGCGCTCCGTGCGGTGCCCCTGACGCATCGGTCACGTGCGGACCCACTCGCCGTAGAAGAGTGCCAGTCCCAGGCCGACGAAGAGGCTCTGAAGGATCCAGAACCTGACCACGATGGTGATCTCACCCCACCCGAGCAACTCGAAGTGATGGTGAAGCGGAGCCATCCGGAACACACGTCTACCGGTGAGTTTGTACGAACCCACCTGCAGGATCACCGACACCGTGGTGAGTAGGAACAGGCCACCCAGGAAGATGAGCAGTAGTTCGGTGCGGCTGAAAATAGCCAGGGCAGCGATGGCCCCACCCAGCGCGAGTGATCCGGTATCGCCCATGAAGATCTTTGCCGGAGCCGAGTTCCACCACAGGAATCCAAGACAGGCACCGGCACAAGCGGCGGCGAAAACCGCCAGATCCAACGGATCCCTGGCCTCATAGCAGCGGGAGAACCGGGCGAAGGAGCAGTTCTGGCCGTACTCCCATACCCCGATCAGGGCGAACGCCGCGAAGGTGGCGATCGCGCCGCCGGCCGCGAGACCGTCGAGGCCGTCGGTGAGGTTGACGGCGTTCGTGGTGGCGGTGATCAGCAGCCACAGCCAGAGCACGGCGAGAACCATCGGCAGCACGATGGGGGTGTCGCGCACGAAGGAGATCGCCTCGGAGGCCGCCGTCCGGCCGTATTCATCGGGGAATTTCAGCGCCAGCACCGAGAAGGACAGCGCGACGAAAGCCTGTCCGAGCAATTTGGTGCGCGCCCTGACACCGGTACTGCGCTGCTTGAAGATCTTCAGGTAGTCGTCGGCCATTCCGACCAGGCCCAACCCGACCATCAGGTAGAGGGCCAGCAGTCCAGTGACAGTCGGGACCCGCCAGACCACCAGGTGGGCGACTGCGTAACCGCCGACCACTCCCACCAGGATCGCCAGGCCCCCCATGCTGGGGGTTCCCTTCTTCCCCTGGTGTTCGGGGTAGTTGATCCCGTCGGCGGATACCCGGATGGCCTGGGAGTAGCCGTGGCGTCTCAGGAAGCGGATCAGCAGCGGCGTTCCGAAGAGTCCGACCATGAGTGCGAACCCAGCGGCGAGGATCACCTGGATCACGAGGTTCCACCGCCCATGAGCGCTTCCACGACCTTCTCCAGCCCCACGCTACGCGAGGCTTTCACGAGCACCACATCACCGGGGCGGAGTTCCGCGCGGAGCAGCGACACAGCCGCATCGGCGTCGGGTACCCAAGTGGATTCCTCGCCCCAGGAGCCCTCGTGGGCTGCCCCCATGTGAATGGGCCGCGCCCCCTCTCCGACAGCGACGAGGCGGGAGATATCGAGGCGGACGGCCAGTCGGCCGACGCTGTCGTGGGCGTCTGTACTGGAGTCCCCCAGTTCGAGCATCTCCCCCAGCACCGCCCAGGAACGACCACCCGCGGACATCGCCGCGAGCGACTTGAGAGCGGCTCGGGTCGACTCCGGGTTGGCGTTGTACGCGTCGTTGACCAGCACGACGCCGTCCGAGGAGTAGGTGACTTCCATCCGCCATCGACTCTGCGGCTCTGCCGAAGACAACCTCTCGGCCACCGTGACCAGGTCGAGACCGGCGGCGATCGCGGCGGCAGCAGCGGCCGCCGCGTTCACCGCCGCGTGCTCGCCCGACAGTTGCAGGGTGACCTCGGCTGCCTGGCCCTCGTGCACAAGCCGGAAGGAGGGTCGAGCAAGCTGGTCGAGCCGCAGGTCCGTGACCTGCACGTTGGCCGCGGATTCCCCGAATGTGATCACGCGGCCCGGCGCCTTCGTCGACATCGCCGCCACGATCGGGTCGTCGGCGTTGAGCACCGCAACACCGCCCGGCCTCAGGGCGCTCACCAGTTCGGACTTGGCTCGCCCGATGGTGGCCTGGTCACCGAACTCTCCGACATGGGCGTGGCCGACGTTGAGCACCACCGCGATGTCGGGGGCCGCGATGCCACACAGATATGCGATGTGTCCGACCCCTCTGGCCCCCATCTCCAGCACCAGGAATCTGGTCGATTCGTCGGCACGCAGCACCGTGAGGGGCAGCCCGAGCTCGTTGTTGGCCGACCCAGCGGGAGCGATCGTGGGTCCCAGGGCGGGCAACACCTGGGCGAGCAGATCCTTGGTGGACGTCTTGCCGCTGGACCCGGTGAGCGCGACCACGGTGAGTTCGGGCAGCCGCTCCAGAACCGCATTGGCCAGTCGCCCGACCGCAGCGACCGGGTCAGCCACTACGACGCAGGGGACGTCCAGCGGGCGCTGGCTCAGTACGGCAGCGGCCCCAGCGGCGACGGCGGCCGCCGCGTGATCGTGACCATCATGGTGCTCGCCGGCAATGGCGATGAACAGGTCGCCCGCGGACACCGCGCGCGAATCCGTGCAGACACCCCTCACGACCAGCTCCGCGGGGCCGCTCAAGTCACCTCCGGTGGCCCGAGCCACCTCTGCCAGGGACAGTGGGATCACGTGGCCTTCACCGCCAACATCTCGGCGAGAACTTCAGCGTCGTCGAAGGGGTGCACGACCCCTCCGACGTCCTGGCCAAGTTCGTGTCCCTTGCCCAAGACGAGGAGCGCGTCGCCGGGTCCGGCGACTTCGGCTGCGCGCTTGATCGCGGCGCGGCGGTCGCCGATGATCTCGATCGATGCACGCTCTGCCTCGGGCACCGACATCGCTCCTTCTGCCATGGCGTCGCGGATCACGCGCGGGTCCTCTGATCGAGGATTGTCGTCGGTTATGACGAGAATGTCGGCGAGGCGCGCGGCAACATCCCCCATTATCGGGCGTTTGGCTGCGTCCCGGTCGCCGCCACACCCAAGCACCACAATGGTCCGGCCGGGCCCGGGGGAAACCGCCGCGATCGCCCGCCGCACCGCGTCAGGGGTGTGGGCGTAGTCCACCAAGGCCCTCACCCGGCGCTGATTCAGAACCGGCTGCATACGGCCGCGAACCCCCGCCCGGGTGCCGACGGCCGCGGCGGCCACCGCCACCGGCACTCCGACACTCACAGCTGTGGCAACGGCGCCGAGGGCGTTCGCCACGTTGAACAGGCCCGGAAGTCGAACCGAGACCGGAACCCTGACTCCGCCATGTTCCACCTCGAACTCGGTGCCCTCCGGGCCGGGCCGCAGGTCGACCGCCAACCAGTCAGCCTCGGCCGCGTCCACGGCGTAGGTGGTTGATGGAAGTTGGGTATGGTCCAGCAACCGATGTCCCCACTCGTCGTCCAGGCAGATCACCGCCTGCCGGGCCCGGCCAGGGGTGAACAGACTGGCCTTGGCCGCGAAGTAGTCGACCATCGTGCCGTGGAAATCCAGGTGGTCCTGGGTCAGGTTCGTGAAGACTGCCGCATCGAACACCAACCCGTTGACCCGGTTGAAGGACAGCGCGTGCGAGGACACTTCCATCACCGCCGCGGTCACTCCACGATCCCGCATCACGCCCAGCAGCGCATGCACCTCGGGTGCTTCCGGAGTCGTCCGAATGGACGGCACCGCCTCACCCGCGATCAGGTGGCCGGTGGTCCCGATGACGCCGGTGACGTGACCCGAGGCTGCCAGCGCGGACTCGAGGAGGAAACTCATGGTCGTCTTGCCATTGGTGCCCGTGACGCCTATCAGCAGCAACTCATCACCCGGTCTGCCGTAGGCACGCGCGGAGAGCTCTCCCACGATCTCGCGCGGATCGGCGACCGTGATCACGGGCAGTTCGCACCCGTCGGCGGACAGCAGGTCAGCTCCGGCGGCGTCTGTGACGATCGCCACGGCCCCGGATTCCGTCACCGTCGCCCCGAACTTCGCACCGTGCGTGGTGGCGCCGGCTAAGGCCGCGTACAGGTCCCCGGGACGCACCAGACGCGAGTCCATCGCCACCCCGGTGACGAGCACGCCCGAGTGCTCGGGCGACACTTCGCAGAAGCCGGCCAGCAATCGGTCCAGGGGAAGCGGGCGGGGCTCCGGTCGCAGCAGGTTGGGACTCACGGATTCGGACGCTGTGCCACTAGCCGGCGTTGATCGGCAGGTCTGCGGGTGGGCTGCCCGAGGGCGGGATGCGTAGTGTCTGGAGTGCGGCGGTCATGACCTCCTTGAAGACCGGAGCGCCGAGCGCACCGCCGTAGTGGCCGTTCTGCGGATCCTGTAGGATGACCGCCGCGACCACTTGCGGATCGTCCGCGGTCGCGAGACCGATGTATCTCGCCGTATAGCCCTTTTAGCAGCCACACGAGTCGTCGATCCGATTCGCGGTGCCGGTCTTGCCTGCGATGCGGTAGCCGGGGATGGCAGCCATCGGTGCGGTGCCGTTCTTACTGACGACTTCCTCCATCATCTCCACGACCTGTTTGGCGGTCTCCGGGGTGACCACCTGTCTGGTGTCGGGTGGCTTCGGATGGGTGACATGGCCATCGTTGTCGATGTAGCTGTCGACGAGTTGCGGCGTGATGCGCTGACCGCCGTTGCCGAGGGTCTGGTAGACCGACGCCGCCTGCAGGGCGCTCATCGAAAGTCCCTGCCCGAAAGCGATCGTCGGGAAACTGGAACCAGACCACTCCTTCACCGGCGGAACGTATCCGGAACCTTCACCGGGGAAGCCCAACCCGGTGACCTGTCCCACCCCGAAGCGCTTGAGGTACTCGTACAACTTGTCCGGGCCGATCAACTCCGCCGCCTGGATGGTTCCGGTGTTGCTGGACTTTGCCAGCACCCCGGCGAGGGTCAGCCGCCAGGTCTCGTGCGAGTCGTGGTCGCTGAAGTTACGTCCCGCGCGACGGATGGTGTCGGGCACCGTGAAGGCGGTGGCCGGGGTGCCCTTACCCTCGTTGATCACGGCGGCCATGGTCATCACCTTGCTGGTGGAGCCGGGTTCGAAGGCCTCGACGACGGACCGGTTCTGTTGATCTGCCGGGGTGGAGGTGCCCGGGGAGTTCGGATCTATGGTCGGTACCGAGGCCATGGCCAGGATGCGGCCCGTCTTGGCCTCCATCAGCACAACCGAGCCACTCTGGGCCTGCGCCGCCTCGACCTGCTTGGCGATGGCGGACTGCGCCACGTACTGCAGATCCCGGTCAATCGTGAGTTTGACGTCGCTTCCGGGCACCGGGGCGACTTGTTTGTCGGTGCCGGTCGGGATGATCTTGCCGTCGGAGACTTCGATGCTCCGGCTGCCGTCGACTCCCGCGAGCCGTTTGTCCAGGGCGAGTTCCAGCCCAGCGAGACCTTTGCCTTCGGAACCGACGAAGCCCAGAACGTTCGCCGCCAGGGCAGCGGACGGGTAGTCGCGCCGAGTTGTCTTCTCATCGGCGATCCCCGGGATCTGCAACGCCGCGACTCGATCCCATTCCTCAGGGCTTATCCGCTTGGTCACGTAGTTGAAGCGTTTGGTGCCGATCAGCGACTTCTCGATGTCGGAGGCCGGTAGACCGAGTACCTCGGAGAGCTTGGCAGCGACGCCGGGTGCGTCGGTGATGAGCGTCTGGTCGACGATGACGTTGCGTGCCTCGACGCTCTGCGCCAACGACACCCCCTGCGCGTCGAGGATCGTTCCGCGCGGGGCAACCAGTGTTGACGTCGCGAGCCGACCGTTCTCCGCCCGGGCGGCCATGGCGTCACTGTCGACGGCTTGGACCATCACCAACCGAAGGCCGTAGAGGATCAAGACACACACGAACACCACCGCCAACGCCCGCATGCGGCGATTGGTGTCACCAGGGGTGAAGTGCAGTTCGTTGTCGCGGAAGCGCTCGTAGATGTTCTTGCGTCGGCTCGGCGGCCGGGACGTCGGCCGGGGCGTACGCTGCCGGGGCGGGGTGGCGGTACTCATCGCGCCCCCGCCGGTTGGAGGCCGAGTGGCTTCTCACCCTCGGGAGTACTTGGCTGAGCCGCACCATCGTTCGTCGCGGGTGTGCTGCCCTGGGAACCGGCACCGCCGGACTGGGCACCAGATGCTCCTTGACGCGGCCCACTGCCGACACCGAGCGGGTTCTCGGGAGTG
>CAYMPK010000141.1:0-5321 GCA_964392145.1 uncultured Actinomycetes bacterium
CGAAGATGCACGAGTAGCCACGCTGTTGGGCAACCATGGCAAGGCCGACACCGGTATTGCCGCTGGTGGGCTCCACGATAACGCCGCCGGGCTTGAGCAGGCCGTCACGCTCGGCCGCCTCGATCATGCGCACCGCGATCCGGTCCTTCACAGAACCGCCCGGATTGAAGTACTCGACTTTTGCCACCAGCTGGGCGCCGCCGACCGGGGCTAGAGCATGCAGCCGCACCAGCGGGGTGTTGCCGATCAGCTCGACCATGCTGTCGAAGATCTGGGGTTCGTCGGGAAGCGTCGCCATGGGCGCAAGTATTGCCTACCCTGCGGCGGACGTGAACGCACTGACGCATGCCGATCCGCCGACTATCCTCGAGTCGTGAATGCGTTGAAGAAGACGCTGGTCGTCGTGGGAGTGCTGCTGCTCATCCTGGTCGTGGCGGTGGTTGGCTACATCACCACGAAGAAGGTCAAGACCGATCGACGGCAGGACGCGCTCTCGGCGTTCTACCAGGCACCTTCTCCGCTGCCGCCGGGTAAGCCTGGGGACATCATTCGAAGTGAGCCGTTGACCGGCTCGAACATCAACCTGGTGAACGCCAAGGCCTACCGGGTGCTGTACCGCACCGAGAATCCGGACGGCACCCCTCGAGTCAGCGGCGGAATGCTGTTCGTTCCCGATGGCCCGGCGCCGAGCGGTGGCCGGAAGGTGATCAGCTGGGCGCACCCGACTGTCGGTATGGGCGACGCATGCGCGCCGTCACGTTCGGCGACGCCCACGAAGATTCTGGACTGGCTGCAGGGGATGCTCAACCTCGGCTGGGTGGTCACCGCCACCGACTACGCCGGGCTCGGCACCGATGGCACCGAGTTGTACCTGATCGGTCAGGCCGAGGCTCGCGACGTTGTCAATGCCGTGCGGATGGCCCAACGATTCCCCGGCTCGGGCGCCGGCAGTACCTATGGGGTCTTCGGGCACTCGCAGGGCGGCCACGCTGCGATGTGGGCGGGGGCCGTCGGGCCGACCTATGCCCCGGAGTTGAAGTTGGTCGGTGTCTCTGGGGCAGCACCGGCGTCGGAGTTGCCCGCGCTGGTGGACCAGTTGTGGAATACCGGGATCGCATGGGTCATAGGCAGTGAGGTATTCATCTCCTACCCAGCGTTCTACCCGGGCTTGAAAGCCTCCGATGTCTCCACCTCCTCCGGGCTGGACAACTACCAACGGGTGGCGGAGAAGTGCCTGATCGACGGCATCCTCGAGGGCAAGGTGCTGCAGGGTCTCGGCGAGTCGGTGTTCACCTCCAATCCGATGGACAACCCGGCGTGGGCCGCTGCTCTCAAGGAACAGACCGCGCCCCCGCTTCCCGCATCCATGCCGGTGCAGGTGGTGGAGAGTGTCAACGACGGGGTGGTGCTGCCGGTCACAATCGCAAACATGCAGCAGCAGTGGTGCGCTGCGGGATCGAAGATCGCCGTCGACTGGATGGGGCCGCTCCGGGGCACCGCAGATACCCCGGACGTGATGAGCCACATGTATGAGGGCTCTATCGGAGGTTCGTTGGCGACCAGTTGGTTCGAGCAGCGCTTCCAGGGCTTGCCCGCGCCCGACACCTGTTCGGTTGTTCCACCGCTTGCGGGCGGCGCGACCATGCCAGGACAGCCGGGGTTCACCCCGAGCCCGGTTGCGACACCTCCGGTCGCTCCCGCGACACCGGCCGCCGCTGCCTCTGCCCGCTAGTCAGAGAAGCGCGAGTCAGTTCTCCAGTTGCATCACTGAGTGGATGATCTGCTCGACCTCCGGATTGTCGAGCACGGCGTTGTGCCCGGTGCCGGACAGACGGACCATCGTCACCTGAGGGACGCCGCCGGGAGCGAAAGCTGCGCTGTCGGGTAGGACCAGGCCGTCGCCGATGAGATCGGCCAGGGGTGCCTCCGGTGCCTTCGGTAGCGCGGCGACCACGGCATGGTGTCGGGTTGCGGTGGGCAATGGCTGCGGCTCCGTTGTGTCGTGATGCACCTGATCGGGATGCGCACCTGCCCAGTCGGCATCTCTGATCGCGCCGAAGCGCAGGTCCTTGATTCCCCGACTTCGACGATTTCCGAGATCCACCAGTGGGGCGGCCACCGGATCGACTGCCACGGCGCGCAAAGCGGTATGCGCCAGGCGTTCGACGGGGGAGCCCTTATGCGGTGTGGCCAGCGTGATGACGTCCGTCAGTGACTCGATCCAGGACATCTCTGATTCCTCGCCGACTGCGCAGGCCGCCCGGATGACCAGGCCGCCCATTGAATGCCCCACCAGGACGAGGCGCCTCACCGGCACGGGCCACTCCCGATGGAGGTCGGTCAACAGGGCGGCCAGGTTCGCCCCGTTGGTGTCGACGGATAGGCCGGTGTTGTACCGGATGTGAAGGGGGGTGCCGCCGTCAACGCGCACCGCGTCGGCGTAGGCATCGGACCAGTTCAGCTCCGTCACCGCCAGTCCGTGGACGAAGACCACGACGGTGCCGGCTGGGTCGGGGTAAGCGTCGCGCAACTCCGCGGCGGTGCAACCCACGGTGCTGCCGCGCCGCCGGAGACCCATCGGGGTCGTCAGCGGCGAGGTCTCATCGTCGGAGCCCAGATGGTCCCCGAAGGCGGCGCTGAGTCCGGCGATCGTCGCAGCTCCCTTGGGGCCGTCCGGTAGGGAGGTGTGTGGAGCGGCCGTCTTCAATCCCGCCGCAGCTGCCGTGCTGGCCAAGCCGGCCGTGGCGCTGATGATCCGGTGGTTGACCGACTGTCCCAGTTCGACGATGTCCACCACTCCTTCGGTCGCCCTGCCGATGACAGCGGCCGGCGGCATGCGACCGCTGAGGAAACGTGAGGTCCAGCGGATCCGTTCATTGACGGCCCGTTGCATTCGCTCGACCGTCCTCGAGACTTCCACAACCGCCACGCCGGTGGCGCGGACACCGGCAGAGGCCTCGTTGGCAGTCTCAGGAGCATTCAAGGAGTCATTGACCGGCGAGGAGTCATTCACGCGACCCACCCGTTTCGATGGCCACGGAGCTGGTCATGCCCCTGGTCGTTCGTGTCAGTGAGGCGACGGCGTCCATCGCCGATTTCGCGATGGTCGAGCCGGCGTTGCGGGCCAGTCGGAGCAGGCCCTCCGGCGAGGTCAGTTTGACTCGGGGAATCCGCGAGGTCTCGATGATGGGCCAGCCTCGTTCGGCGGCTATCTCGCGGAGCTCCGGCTCGGGGTTGACCGCGACGGGATGACCGACTGCCTCCAACATGGGAAGGTCGCTCGCCGAGTCGCTGTAGGCGAAGGAGTCCTCCAAGGAGATGTCGTGCTCCAGCGCGAACGCCTGCATCACCTCGACCTTTCCTTCCTTGTAGCAGAAGGGTCCCTCGAGCCGGCCCGTGTAGACACCGCGGGAGTCGCGCTCGGATGTGGTCCCCACGCCGTATTCCATCCCGACCTCGTGGGCGAAGCGGGAGACGATCTCAGTGGGACTGGCCGACAGCACGATCCGGACCTCGCCGCGTTCACCATGGGTGTCGAGGACTTCTCGCATCGTAGGTTTCAGCGAGTCCACAAGTTCGGGCATGAATGCGTCGCCCAGCGCTACCACATCCGCCGCCGGCCGACCCTTCACGGCCAGCAGGATGCGGTCGCGCACCTGTGCTGAGCGCTCGTCGGTTGCCCCTTTGAGGAGGAAACTGACGCCGTGCCGCAGGTCCTTGGCAAGCTCTCGTGGACCCATGAAACCCGCCTTGAAGGCGGACTTGGCGAGCGGGATATTGGCCGAACCCGGGATAAGCGTGCCGTCGAGATCGAAGAAGGCGGCAGTTCTAGAGGTCTGTGTGGGTAGGTGTGTCTGAGTCATACATCAATCATGGGGGATAACTGTATCCTCGCAATAGTAGCTGGCAGCACGAGTATCGACCGCCCGACTTATCACTTGGAGATAAAAGATGGGCTCATTACGGCCCTGGTCAGCCTTGGCACCCGCGCTTGCGGAGGCGCTACGGGTGGATCTGCCCTCAACGATCGATGCGACGGTTGCAGCGATAGCGATCGAGGTCCCGGCCTACAGCAGGATGAACGGGCGGATGGGTGCGGTCGTGGTTGGAGGCGTTGACACTGCGCTGAACCGGCTGCTGGACCTGCTTGGCTCCGATGACCCCGCTCTGGATCCCGCGGCGGCGCGGATCTACAGGCGGATCGGCGCCGGGGAGCGTGCCGCCGGTCGCTCCCTGGAGTCGGTGCTGGCGGCCTACCGGACCGGCGCGCGGGTCGCTTGGGAACGCATGTCGAGCACGGCAACCGAATCGGGGATCGAAGTCGACGACCTGGTGTCGCTCGCCGAGGCGATCTTCGTCTACATCGACGAACTGTCGGCTGAGAGCGCGGCTGGGTACGCCTCGGAGCAGGCCGCACAGGCAGGTCATCGAGACGTCACCCGGTCGCGACTGGCAGAGGCCCTGCTGGACGGTATGGCCTTGACGGACCCTGGACGGGTGCGGGCGTTGGCGGACGAGGCCGGCTGGGAACTGCCCGTCACCCTGGCGGTGGCCCTGCTTCCGGGAGTTGCAGGCGCTGGGCGGCCCATACCGACCGCACCTGTTGAAGTGCTGGTCGTCGAGCGGGGTTCGGACGTGCTCGCGGTCGTGCCCAACCCCGACGGACCGGGTCAGCGGCGAGCCCTGACCCGGGGACTGACCTCGGGGCCGGTCTACGTGGGTTCGGTGCGCCCGCCCGGGGAGGCGGCGGCTTCGCTCGCGCACGCACGGCGCCTGCACTGGCTCGTGGAAGCGGGGATGATCGCGCCGACGCAGGTGAGCATCGCCAACGACCACCTCGTCGAGCTCGTCGTGGGTGCCGACCCCGGGCTGCTCGACACGCTGGCGGGTCAAGCCCTTCGTCCACTGGCCGGGGTGCGGGGAGAGCGACGCAGGAATCTCGAGTTGACTCTCGCCAGTTGGCTCGCGCATGACGGCGACAGGGCGGCCACTGCCGACGAGCTACAGGTGCATCCGCAGACTGTGAGCTACCGGATGGGGCGGTTGCGGGACCTCTTCGGCAGCGCCCTCACCGACCCTGACTCGAGGCTGGAATTGCAGTTGGCGCTGCTCGGCAGGCGACCCCGCAGGGCCGGCGCTGACACTCGATCGGTCAGTTCGGCGCCGAGCCAATAGGCATGACCCGGTTGAGCGATGTCTCCACGACCATGGCGACCACGCCGCCCAGGGCGAAACCGGCCAGCACGTCCCCCGGGTAGTGAACCCCCGCGTGGACCCGGGAGTACCCCACCACCCCGGCAAGCCCGGCCACCGGGATCCCG
>CAYMPK010000141.1:5331-7016 GCA_964392145.1 uncultured Actinomycetes bacterium
CAGCGGCCGCGGAATGACCCGAGGGGAAGGACGCCGAACTGGGCATGGGGACGTAGCCAGCGCCGCCGGGGGGATGGGCATGGTGGCTCTCCTTGCGGTCTGGGCGCCGCCTTCGCGCCACCGGCTTGACGATCAGATTGGTCACCGCAGAGGTCGCAGCCACACATGCCAGACCAATCAGCGCCGACCGCCGGCCCCGGCGGCCGCCGACCATCGCCAGTGTCGCCGCCGTCACCATCGACAGGCGGGAGTTGTCCGCCGCGTTGGTGAATCTGCTGAGGGAGGTGTCGTATGGCTCGCCGACCGGTGCCGCCAGGGCGGTGTACAGCCTGCGGTCAATTCCGTGGAGCCTGCTTCGCACCGTCATACAATCGATCGTATGGACTCCAGGCGGCTCGCCGCACTCGGGCTGCTCCTGGCGGTTGGTCTGGCGGCCTGCTGGCTGGTCTGGACCACGGTGGCTCATTTCCCTGAGGGGCTGATTGGCGTCGCCCTGGTGCTGGCCGCGCTGTACCTGGTCTGGGAGGGCATCCGCCGCCGGGGCGTTCGGTCCCGGGTCCTGTTGGGGTTGGCTGCGCTGGCAGCCGCAGTTGCCGCCCTCGACCTGATCGAAGCTCGACTGGTCGGCGGGCTGCTCGTCGGCGCCGTGCTGATCGGCTTCGCCTACTGGTGCGCCCGGACAGTGTTCAAATGGCGGGTACGTCTACCCGCGGCGGCCAGGCCGAAGCGGCCGGTGGTTTTCTGGAATCCGATGTCCGGCGGTGGCAAGGCGCTGGCGGTCAACCTCGCCCAGGAGGCCCGCAGCCGGGGGATCGAACCCATCGAACTCACCGACGACGGCGACTTGACCGAGCTGGTTCTCAGGGCCGTGGCAGACGGGGCGGACGCGCTGGCGGCCGCTGGCGGAGATGGCACACAAGCCATCGTGGCGGGAATCGCCGCTGAGCACGACCTGCCGTTCGCCTGCATTCCGGCAGGGACCAGGAATCATTTCGCGCTGGACCTGGGAGTAGATCGGTCTGACGTCGTCGGGGCGCTGGACGCCTTCGTGGACGGTGGTGAGCGCAGGGTGGACCTCGGGGTCGTCAACGGACGAGTCTTCGTGAACAACGTCTCGATGGGTCTCTACGCAGAGGCGGTCCAGCGCGAGGAGTACCGCGGCGCGAAGTTGCGGACCATCCTGGAGACCGCACCGAGCCTGATAGGTGTCGAGGACCAGACCCGGGAACTCACCTGGATCTCACCCGGCGGAGCCGAGCACAGCAATGCCGCGATCATCCTGGTGTCGAACAACAACTACCGGATCGGCGTGCGGTTGGGCGCGGGAACCCGTCCTCGAATTGACGATGGGGTCTTGGGGATCGCGGTACTCGCCGGGCCTCAGCAGCTGTCAGCCAACGGGGAGAGTTGGCGGGTGCCGTGGCGGCAGTGGACCTCGCCGTCTTTCCAGGTTGACTCGCAGGGGGAGGTTCCGGTCGGAGTCGATGGCGAGGCCATGATGCTATCGGCGCCGCTGGACTTCCGGATCCTGCCCAAGGCCCTGCGGGTGCGTATCGCGCCGCAGCATCCGGGAATCTCTCCCTCCGCAGCGCTGCCCGATCATTTCCTGGACGGGCTATCGATGATCTGGCGGATCGCGCGCGGTGATGATCCTGAGGCCGTCTTCGCGCATCGTCCCAGCGTCA
>CAYMPK010000142.1:0-6983 GCA_964392145.1 uncultured Actinomycetes bacterium
AGATCCAGCAATGCACCCCCACGGACCCATGGTTCTACTGCGGTCAGTCGCCGGCCGGTTACGGCGCGTACCGGTCGGACTTCAACAGTTCCCACGCCTACTTCCAGAACCTATTCCTCTACTACTGGCTCAGCGGTGACTCGACCGTAGTGTCCACCGTTGAACGTGGTGCGCAGTCAATGCGTTCCTACCTGTGCAGCCGTCGACCTGCCACTAGTTGCCTCGCCACGGATCCACCGACGGACGAGTGGGCGGGCCTGACCGGACGGGTCGCTTCCCAATGGCTGGCTGCGTTCCGCTTCGTCGGCCAGTCCGGACGCGACGCGTCGTTCCTCGACGATTGGCGCAGTGGGATGGCGCGTGCTGTCACCTCTCACTACATCCAGGTGTCCCCTGCCGCCGCACCGTCGACCCAGTATGGATTCTGGCTCTCCGACCGCGTTGTCTCGGCGGGGGTCTACACGACGGACCAACTGTGGATGGCCTCGCTCTTCGACATGGAGAACCTGCATCAACTCCAGGTCGACACCTCCGACGCCCCCATTGGGGAACCTGCTGTCCGACCCAGTCAAGTGATTAACGCCTGGGCTCGAACGCTGGTCGAATTCGGTCCCCGAACTGCGGGTGACGGCACGGCGGCCGGGACATGGCCCAACGCCCTGGAAGTGCGCTTCACGGGCGCCCGCCTCGGCGGTCGCCTCGAGTCCGTGAGTGCGAGCAGCGCGGGCGGGGACACGATCCTCTGGAACACCGGGAAGGCGAATCTGACGGCGACCATACTGCGCGCTGCCAGAAGCACAAACGACCCGGCACTGCTGGCGATGGGGCGCGACCTCACGCGGGTGTCCCTGAACGGCGCCAAGTACGAAAGTGGCCCCCTCGGCAAGGTCCAGGGACTCTACTTGGCGCGACTTCCGGCTGCAGTCGCACTACTGAACAACCGCTAGTCGGGGACACCTCGCGCACGGTGGGCACATGGCGATGCTCGCGCGCGCCGTCCTAGTGTTTGTCCATGCGCCCACGCCTCGCCCCCTTCTCGGACGTTCGAGATTGGCAGGTGATGCACACTTGGGGCTACATCGTTGATGCGAGCGGATCCGTCGGGTTGGCCGAGGTCCTCGGTGAGCAGTTAGGTCGACACGGAATCGCTGCGGTGACGTCCTTGGGAGGCAACTTCGCGGCTATTGCGCACAGCCCGAGCATGGGCGTAACGGCACTGATTCGGGACGCAATCGGGACTGTCCCGTTGTATTGGTGCCCCGTTGGCAGGCCCGTCCGGGCGCACGCGGATCTGAGGGTCGTCCTGGCGGCGACCGGCCTCGACTCTCTTGATATGGCTTTCGTTGACGCCGAGACTGACGGTGAACTCCATAGGGATCCGGCGGCGACGCATATCCTCGGGTTGCGCCGGGTACCCCCGGGGGTGGTTGTGTTCGTCGGTTCGGACGCCGACACTGCGTGGCAGTATTTCCGGCCCAAGTGGATGAAGACCCAGCGGATCTCACGTGCTGCCGCGGTCGACCAAATGCGCGACGTAATAGAGAGGTCGGTTTGCGATGCGAGCAAGTCGCAGCAGCCCGCAAGCCACATTTCGGGTGGATTGGATTCGAGCCTGGTAACCGCGTTAGCGCAGCAGCACGGCCCCGTCGGGCCCACCTTCAGCTGGACAATGTGGCCCGTGGCCCCCGGTGAGGAACCCTCAGACGAGCAAGCCCGCCTCGCTTGCGCGGTCGAGGCACTCGCATTGGACCCGATCTACACACAGGTCAGCGACGAGCGAGCCGACTGGCTCCAGGATGTTGATCCGCTGCTGCTGCCGCCGTGGGGTTACCTGACCTATGAGGCTTCGACCCTGCCCATCGCTCGTGATTCCGGCGCCACCGTGATTTTGTCTGGTTGGGGAGGGGACGACTTCGCTTCCTCTGGGATGAGGCGCGCTGAGGCGTGGATCGGGACCGGGCATTTTCGAGATCTGCTCGCGCACCGACTGGCGCAGGCACCGCCTTCGCGTCTGGGTCGTCTGCGTAGCGTGGGGCTTCATTCGATTGGTCGCTACCACTGGGGACCAAAGGTGGCGCCGAGTCCGGGCGCTGCCATGGACTGGCGGCAGCCGATCCCGCAACGCCGTTGCGATCACTGGTGGCTTGCGGCACGTTACTTCGACCTGGAATATCGCTACCCGCTGCTGGACCCGCGGGTAGTGCGTGCAGCGGCATCGATGCCGCCGACGTACTTCGGCAATGAGGGCATATCCCGTTGGGGGTTCCGAATGCTCACCGCCGAACACCTGCCCATCGGCGTCTCGCAGGTCACCAGTAAGGCGGAACCGCAGCGGGTCAGGCACCTCGCGACCGATAGTGATCACCTGCGGGAGGTCACTCGGGCACGCAGATTCCGACCTCAACTCCTCGCTTCTCTGTCGCGGCGCCAACAGCAACTGCGCGACACAGTCGAACTGCTCGATCCGACCGGGACGGGAAGCGACTAACCCCCGCTTGTCAGACGTCACCCACTCGGATTCCCGAGTTTCTCTTCCTTAGGTGTGGGTTTGAATCCACCCTCGGAGTCCTCGATGGGAAGGATTGGGCGAAGGCCCGGCGTCTCCCAGAGTTTGGTGGCCATGCTGAAAGGCTATCAGCGCCAACGTCAGACCAGGGATGTGACGGATTCGATGCGAACGCTGATCCAGTCGCCTTCTTGCTCCCCCGCGACGAAACCCACCTGTTCCAGAACCCTCCGTGAGGGGGCGTTTTCCGACTGGACTCTGGCCACCACCGACTCCAAGCCGAGATGGTCAAATGCTACGGCGACAGCCTGCCTCACCGCGCTGGTGCCGATTCCGCGACCGCACCACTGTTCCGAGATCCAGTATCCGATCTCGGCCACGGTGGGATCCACCCCGACGGCTGCGCCATCCTGGACGGCGCCTAAGGGGACGGGGAGCAACCACACCCGACCCACCACCACTCCATCCGCTTCGATCACGCCCATCCAGGGCAGGGCGCCGGTCGCGGCGATGACGGCACCAGCAAGAACGCCGACGGTGTCATCCACCGTGGGTCGCCGTTGTGAGTCGCCACCCATGTAGCGCCGAATGTGCTCGTGCTGAGAGATAGCCATGGCGGACAGGGGCAAGACGTCGCGATGCTCCATCAAGCGAACCCCTACCGCCACTTCCACGCATGGAGCCTACCCAGGAATACCCGGCGGTCGGGATCGGTACAGTGCCTATGGACGATGGGAGAAGACATGGCAGGCGTAGTGCATTTCGAGATTCAAGCCGACGACGTCGAGCGGGCGAAGGCATTCTATGCGGCATCACTCGGCTGGACCTTCGAGAACTACTCAGCAGTCGTGGACGCGCCGTACTGGGGGATCATCACAGGACCGCCGGATGCCCCAGGGATCAACGGCGGCCTGCTGCCCCGTCCGGTCGCCGCCCCCTCGCAGGGCCAAGGCACCAACGCGTATGTCTGCACGGTTCAAGTCGACGACTACGACGCGACCGAGAAGCGGATCCTCGAGGCCGGCGGGATTGTTGCGCTGCCGAAGATGGCGCTCACCGGGATGGCGTGGCAGGGCTACTACCTGGACACCGAAGGAAACACATTCGGGATCCACCAACCTGATCCTGACGCTCGCTGACTAGGTGCTTGGCGGCTCGCCCCACGGG
Organism: uncultured Actinomycetes bacterium; assembly: GCA_964392145.1. GTDB lineage: Bacteria > Actinomycetota > Actinomycetes > S36-B12 > UBA10799 > JACJWR01. The sequence goes on from CAYMPK010000142.1 coordinate 3,674, forward strand.
CCTTCCCAGCGCCGTGCGTTGCCCCTCAATCCAAACAGAACTCGTTGCCCTCGGGATCAGCCATGACGATGTGCCCGGCGCTCATGGGTGGCGCCGGTTCCTCACGATGAATCCGCCGTGCTCCGAGGGCGACCAGGCGTGCGCATTCCGCCTCCAGCGCTGCCATCCGCTCGTCCTCGTCAAGTCCGGGAGCAGCGCGAACATCGAGGTGCACTCGGTTCTTTGCCACCTTGCCCTCAGGCACCCTCTGGAAGAAGATCCGAGGTCCGAGTCCGTCCGGATCCTCGATTGCGGACCGTTCGTTCCACTGATCGGTCGGCACCCCGATGCGACGGAGGAAGTCGTCCCAAGCGGCAAGGGGGTCGGCGCCCTCGGGCAATGGCACACCCGGGGGTCCCGGATGGACGTAGCCCAACGTGTCGCGCCAGAACGACGAAAGGGCGCGCGGATCGTGGGCGTCGAAAGTGATCTGGATGTGGCGGCTCATCCCGTCATCATGGCACCGCGCCCACAGCTCGGCCACGGGACATCGACCGCCGTTCCAGTGCTCCGTACTCGGACGTCCCCTGTAACCTCCATGCTCTGTTGGCCCGACTAACCCGTCGGCCGGTGAGGCAAGGAACTGGAAGTGACGGCACTTGCGCAGGTAGGTTGTTCAGGTCGCCAGGCGTTTCGGGTTCGCGCCGTCCTTCCTATTGCCCTTGATCGGAACGATGTCGCGACGTCCTTTCGCGAGGCTTGCGACGGCCTCGTCGCTCAGTCCCAGATTCGCCTGCACCAGGTTCATCGGGGTCAAGGCCATCCACTGCCCAAAGCTGAAGTTGTCCATCTCCGGCTTACGGAACGTCCCGAGGAACCTCAGCGGCACCGTGCCGGTGTTCTCGACGTAGTGAGCGGCGATACCGGGGATGTAGCCGACGTCGCCTGCTTGGAAGTCGAACGTGGCCGAGGATCCGCCCTGGGGCATGAAGACCGTAACCCGGGCGGATCCTTCGAGGTAGTACTGCCACTCGTCCTCGGGGTGCCAGTGCAAGGTTCGCATGGCGCCCGGCTCGATCGTGACCTCCTCGATGGACATCGTGTCCATCGCCGGGAAGTCCGCCTGGGTGATCTCTCGTATCGTTCCAGCCTGGCAGTCGATGGCCGGCGCGTTGGACAGGCTGTGGCTTAGCCAGTTCTGTACTCGGCCATCGGGCGAAGCGATGCGATCGTTCTCCAACAGCCCGGGCACCTCCGACTCGAATATGTACAGTTCGTGCGCGGGCAGTTTGCTGAGGTCCTTCACCGGAACCCCCAGCGACGTTTCGATCACGTGCTCGGGCATCGAACGGATCATGTCGCTGAGCAGGGATGTGGTGAACTCGGACTGGCTTCCGTCGTCGAACATCAGCAGGAACTCGCAGCCGTCGCCCAGCGCCTGGATCGAGTGTGGCACGCCTTTGGCGAAGTTCCACAGGTCACCCTCGCCGACATCATCGACGAAGTTCTGGCCTGCGCTATTCACTGCTGAGATGCGGCAACTGCCCTTGAGCACGTAGCCGAGCTCTGCCTGCACGTGCCAGTGCAGCTCCCGGATCGACCCCGGGGACAGGTGCATGTTCACACCGGCGATCGCCGTGGCGACGGGCAGTTCCCGGACGGTGATCTCGCGTGCCCAGCCGCCCTCCGACAGTTTCACATGCGTGTCGGCGAACGAGAACTTCAGGTTCGGCACCAGCCCGTGGTCCGTCAGAGGGGGTGCGAGTTCGTCCGGGTTCTGCCGCTGGCGGGCGGGGTTCTGGGGGCCCGTGATCGGGGCGCCGTACGCGCCTTCGACCGGCTGGTCTGTGCTTGGTGAATCGGACATGCGCTTCTCCCCTGTGGGTCGTCGTCAGGTACGGCAGCACGCCGGTCCAGACCCGGCGCAGGTCGCTCGGTCGAGCGAACGCAACACGACGAGCCAGCAGGTCGTTGTTGCCACAGGAGCCGCCGACGCGTCGAGGGCCGCCATGGTATCGCTGATTCGGCCGCGATCTAAATCGTCGAGTATCGCATCCCCCAACGCTGATGTGTCTCAGCGTTCCGGGTGGGTCAATACTGGCCCGCCAGTGGCCATGTTGCGTGTCAATGGGACATGTCGGTTGTCAACTCACACCGATGTGAAGTGACATGAGACATTTCCCAGAATCGCGCTTCTGCACGGGGGAGTTTTCCCAACGGCGTCTCACTCAATGACATCCGAGATTTCCCAACCGGCCAAAATGCTGTCATTCCCGGCGAAGTTGGCCTTGGTCCGGGCGGTGTCCGAGGATGCATCCCGGGTTGTGTGGCATAGGCGCTGGCCTTTGCATGCAACTATCAAGCTCCCCAGTGGATGCAATGCGCCGTCAACTCTGCAGGCCCTGTACAAACAACTCCACGGCGAAGCCGATCAGGTGCGTCTCGGCGCCGGGTCGTGGACTTGGCATGAGGCCGATACCGAACAGCATGGCCAGCAAGACTGCGGCGACCTCCAGGCAGTCGACATCCGCACGGATCCGTCCGCCGGCCTGCTCAGCGGCCAGGTACTGCGCGATCGCCTCGGGTGGGGCCGGGCCGTCGAGGTTGATAGGCGGAGCCATGGTGCGTCGACGTTCGATCAGTTCAGGGTCGCTGCGCATCGCCAGTTCAAGCGGGATCACCTTCTCGCGCAGGGTCGCCAGACGCTCAAGAGCGACGGTGAGGTTGTCAATAACGGTGGCCTGCCCGGCCTTGGTGGGCAGATCGGAGAGTTCGGCGATGACCGCGGCGTCCTGCTCGAGGGCAGCCGCGAAGAACAGGGCGACCTTGTCCGGGAAGTGCCGATAGATCGTCCCCTCTGCCACGCCCGCCGCTTCCGCGATCGCCCTGGTGGTGGCGTGTGCGTAGCCGACTTCACGCACCACCTGCTGGGTTGCCGAGATGAGTTTGGCGCGGGTTGCGCTGCCGCGTTCGGCCACCTGCCCGCACCTGCCCTCCATCAGTCACATACATCTCTACGGGTGACCACCACCGTAGCGGTGACCAGCCCGACCGCGACGTAGACGGCCCCCAAGGTGGCGGTCGTCGCGTAGGACAACGCCAGGCTGCCGCCGGCGGCGAGGGCGTTGAGGGTGGAACCCAGCAACCAGTCGGCACCGTCACCCACGGACTGCCGCACGATGGATTCGAAGACGAGGACGTATCCGGCACCGATGGAGATTGCGATCGCAGAGGATCGGGTCACGACCGCCAGCACGAGACCCAGGACACCCCACACGATCATCGCGGCGAACGCATTGACCCACGCACTGGCAAGAACAGCAACCCCGTC
>CAYMPK010000143.1:0-6959 GCA_964392145.1 uncultured Actinomycetes bacterium
CGCCAAGCGGATAGTCGCTGGGGCGGACGGATCTCGATACTGGACTGACGATCACTACAACAGCTTCAGCGAAGTGATCCAGCCGTGAGTCACCGTGGCTCGCTAGGCTGGTTGGGTGGGCACTGACGAGCGTGGTTACGGGCGAGGGTCGAACCGATTCGAGGCCGCGAACCTGCGGTCCCTGCTCTCCACCGGGGGCCTGGATGGGCTCCGGTTGTGGCCCGGAGCCCCTGACCCGGTGAGTGTCCGGATTGCTGCTCGCGAAGAAGGCTGGGCCTGCCGGGACCTCGATTGTGAAGGCGTCGACACGAAGTCCGACTACCTGGCCCGCTGCGCATACACATTCGACTTCCCGGACTACTTCGGCAGCAACTGGGACGCCTTGGAGGAGTGCCTGGCCGATGTCGGCGACACCGACGCCGAGGGCCTGCTCGTGGTGTGGCACAGCTGGCAGGACCTGGCCCTCGAGTCGCCCAAGGCCTTCGCCACAGCGCTGTCGATCTGGCGTTCCACCGTGGATTCCTGGGAGGCTCAGGGTGATCGCGCGGGTGTCGTCCTATTGTCGGAATCGCCCGCGATCCCGGACGACCTCGAGGTCGCGTTGGGCGATCTCCCCCAGGTCCCGGCTTAGTACGGGCGCGCCTTGGACCCTGCTAGGGCTTCACACCCGTCACGCTGACGTTGTAGAAGTACTGCTCCGGCACGACATGGGTGAGCAGTTTGGAGTCCAGCGCCGCGAGTAGCTGCCAAGTGCGGAACACCGTCCAGTAGTAGTTCCAATGCAGGGCCTCGGGTTTCACCGCCGCTTCGAAGGTCCGGGTCGGCCAACCGAACCACGAGGCCGTGAGCTCCTCCGTGACGGTCTCCACCTCGACAGCCCCGGCCCTGCCACACAGTTCGCGCAACTGTCGCGGGTCGAACGTGTGGATGTCGACCACGGCCTCCAGCAGGGCAGCCCGGGAGGACTCCTCCAGCTCGGCCTTCTCACGGGCGAATTTCGCCTTGAACGGCGGAAGTTGGGTGACCCGACTGGTCGCCCACCAAGTGGCACGCGACAGCAACCTGGCCACCACGTCACCCTTGGCCGTCGGCTCGCCGGCGAACACGAAACGCCCGCCCGGACGTAAAACCCGGAGGACCTCGCGCATCGCCAGCTCCAGATCGGGAATGTGGTGCAGCACCGCGTGGCCCACAACGAGGTCGAACGAGTCGTCGGGGAACGGAAGTGATTCCGCGTCGGCCACCCGACCCTCCACCTCGAACCCGAGTCCGGCCGCGTTGCGCTGCGCCACCTCGACCATGCCCGGCGAGATGTCGGTGACCGCTCCACGGGTCATGACTCCGGCCTGGATCAGGTTGAGCAGGAAGAAGCCGGTACCGCAGCCGAGCTCCAGCGCCCGACCGTATGGCCACTCGGCGTCACCGGCCACCGCCCGGAATCTGTCGGACGCGTAGGTGATGCAGCGTTCGTCGTAGGAGATGGACCATGTCTCGTCGTAGGTGCCCGCTTCCCAATCGTGGTAGAGCACATTCGCGAGTTTGGGGTCCTTGAAGGCCGCCTTGACCTCCTCGGCGCTGGCGTTGGGGTTGGCCCTCGCCCGCATTCCCTGGGTGGCCATATCCTCATCGGCCAGGCTCTGGCCGGCGGGTTCGAGAGTCACGTCGACTACCTCCCGACGAAATCGGCCTTGCCAGGGCCGTGCTCGAGGAAGGAGGTCATGCCGATCTCGCGGTCCTCGGTTGCGAACAGCGAGGCGAAGTTGACCCGTTCGAGTTCCAACCCGTTGGCCAGGTCTGTCTCGATGCCGTGGTCGATGGCCGACAGCGCGGCCTGCTGGGCAAGCGCGGCGCCCTTGGCCAATTGGGCGGCCAACGCGAGCGCCTCGTCGTAGACCTCGTCCGGACCCACCACCCGATCCACCAATCCGATGGCTTTGGCCTCGTCGGCGCCCACGAAGCGCCCGGTGAGGATCAGATCCTTGGCGCGGGATGGCCCAACGAGTCGTGGCAGCCGCTGGGTACCACCCGCCCCAGGGATGATCCCCAACAGGATCTCGGGCAGACCCAGTTTGGCGTTATCGCCGCAGACGCGCAGATCGCAGGCCAGGGCCAACTCGAGCCCGCCGCCGAGCGCGTAACCGGTGATCGCGGCGATCGTGGGCTTGTGGATGTCGGCAACGGCGGTGAAGGAGTCCTGCAGTCGCCGGCTACGAGCCACCATCGTCTGGTAGTCCCAACCGGACATCTCCTTGACGTCGGCACCGGCGGCGAAGACCTTCGGGCCGCCGTAGACCACGACCGCGCGAACGTCCGACCGCTCCCCCACCTCGACCGCGGCCTCCGCCAATCCGGCCTGGACCTCGGTGTCGAGGGCGTTCATGGGGGGTCGATCCACGCGAATGGTCGCCACCCCTGCGGAGACATCGAGTTCGACGACGCTCACCTTGTCCTCCTGCGGACTCGCTAGGGTCACTATGTGACAGTCGTGCATCCTGCACGCCTGTCTGGGAAGGTTAGTTCGCGGTGCTGTCGAGCGCGGCAGGCACCCCATTCAGGAGTGAGATGGCCACGAGCGAGATACCACCGGACCTGACTGTCGCATGGCCCGGCGCTATGGAACCTCTGGGCGTGACATTGGTCGATGGCGGCGCCAATGTGGCGCTATGGGCGCAGGATGCCGACGCGGTCGATCTCTGCTTGCTCGACGATGACGGCAGCGAGCGGCGGATCCGACTCGGCGAGCAGACCTTCCACGTGTTCCACGGGTTCATCCCCGGCATGCGCCACGGCCAGCGTTACGGTTTCCGGGTTCACGGCCGCTGGGAACCCGGGGCCGGGCTCCGGTTCAACCCCTCCCAACTCCTGGTCGACCCCTACGCCCGCGCCATCGACGGGCACCTCATCATCAACCAGGCGATCTTTGCCAGCGAACCCGGCGATGACCTGACGATGAACGGCGAGGACTCCGCCCCGTTCGTACCCCACTCGGTTGCCGTCGACCCCTCCTTCGACTGGGAGGGTGACGAACACCCCCGCCTCTCCTGGGGCCATACGGTGATCTACGAGACCCACGTGAAGGGCTTCACCAAACTCCACCCGGACATCCCCGAACACCTGCGGGGCACCTACGCGGGCCTGGCCCATCCGGCCTCGATCGCCCACCTCAAGAGTTTGGGCGTCAGCGCCGTGGAGTTGCTGCCGATCCACGAGTTCGCCAGCGAGACCCATCTACTTGAAGTGGGTCTCAGCAACTACTGGGGATACAACTCCCTCGCCTACCTGGCCCCGCATGGCGGCTACTCGTCCAGCGGTAGCCGGGGCCAGCAGGTCAACGAGTTCAAGCAGATGGTGAAGGAGTTGCACCGCAACGGCCTGGAGGTGATCCTCGACGTGGTCTACAACCACACCTGCGAGGGCAACCAGATGGGCCCGACGCTGTCGTGGCGGGGGATCGACAACCGCGGCTACTACCGCCTGAGCCCGGAGGACCCTCGCTACTACACCGACTACACCGGCTGCGGCAACACCTTGAACGTGGTACAGCCCCACGTGATCCGGCTGATCATGGACTCTTTGAGGTACTTCGTCGAGGAGTGCCATGTGGACGGCTTCCGGTTCGACCTGGCTTCGGCGTTGGCCCGTTCGTTCCACGACGTCGACATGCTCGGCAGCTTCATGACCACGATCGCGCAGGACCCGGTCCTGCGCGAGGTCAAACTGATCGCGGAACCGTGGGATGTCGGTCCGGGCGGGTACCAAGTAGGCGAGTTCCCTCCGCAGTGGACGGAGTGGAATGGCAAGTACCGCGACTGCATGCGTGACTTCTGGCGCGGCGAGGCCGGGGTTGGTGAGCTCGGTTGGCGTCTCACGGGTTCGGCGGACCTGTATACCTCCGAGGGCCGGAGACCGTATGCATCGATCAACTTCATCACTGCCCACGACGGCTTCACGATGCACGACCTCGTTGCCTACAACGACAAGCACAACGAGGCCAACCTCGAGGACAATCGGGACGGAACCAACGACAACCGATCCTGGAACAGCGGCGCCGAGGGACCCACCGACGACCAGGCGGTGCTTGATCTGCGCGGCCGGCGGCTTCGTTCCATGCTGGCAACCCTCATCCTGTCGACCGGGGTGCCGATGATCCTGGCCGGCGACGAGTTCGGTCGAAGCCAGGGCGGAAACAACAACGCCTACTGTCAGGACAACGAGATCTCCTGGATCGACTGGGACCTGACTGATTGGCAACGGGAGTTGCTGGACTTCAGCACGACGGTGCTCGCGTTACGACGCGATCACCGCACCCTTCGCCAGCGGTTCTTCTTCGCCGGCCGGGCTCCGGAGCCGGGCGACCCGGAAGACCTCGCCTGGTTCTCGCCATCGGGTGCACCCATGTCCGGTCACGAGTGGAACGACGGCAGCACCCGATGTATCGGGATGTACCTGTCCGGCGAGTTGAAGGGGCGAACCCCCGACGGCAAACCCCACACCGACAGCCCGTTCCTGCTGATGCTCAACGCCACCGAGCAGGACGTCGACTTCCACCTTCCCGGGCCTCCCTACGGCGAGGTCTACTCGGTGGTCGTGGACACAGCGCAGTCCACCCAGGGCGAACCGCGGTCCTATCACAGTCACGAGCCGGTGAAGGTGGGCGGCTTCTGCCTGGTCGTCGCAGTTGTGGAGAACAAATGACCGAGAACCCGCCCGGCTCGGGCGCCCCGACCGCCGCCGGTGAACGCTATTGGGCGGCATTGGACTCGGAGAGCCTGAAGGTCCCGGATGTGCTCAGTGGCCGGTTCCCGATCATGGATGTCACACCCGCGGTCGAGTCCGGTAGACGGCCGGCCAAAGCCGCGGTCGGCGAGTCGATACCGGTATCGGCGACCGTCATCCGGGAGGGGCACGACGCGCTCGCGGTCGAGTTGATTCCGGTGCGGCCCGACGGGTCCCACGCCGTGCCGATCCGAATGGTGGATCAGGGGCAGAGCAGCGACCGGTGGTTGGCGCACATCCGACCGGACGAGCCAGGCATGTGGACCTTCATTATCTCCGCTTGGTCGGATCCCTACATGACTTGGGTTCATCGGGCTGAGATCAAGGTGCCGGCGGGGGTGGACGTCGAGTTGGAACTCGAGGAGGGGGCGAGGGTTCTGGAGCGGGCGCTGTCCGGGGTGCCGCCCGAGGCGCAGGACTCCATGCGGGCCGGTATCGCCGCTCTACGAAACGCCGAACTCCCCGAGGAAGCCAGGTTGGCGGCGGGCACCGGCCGCAAGGTGAGGGATACCGTTCAGCGCTACCCGTTGCGCGACCTGGTAACCCATTGCGGCCCGTGGCCGCTGTTCGTCGACCGACGTCGGGCACTTTTCGGCTCCTGGTACGAGTTCTTCCCCCGCTCGATCGGTGCCACCGCCACGTCATCTGGCACTTTCGCCGACGCGACGAAGCGCCTGGACGCCATTGCCGCTATGGGATTCGACGTCGTGTACTTGCCGCCGATTCATCCGATCGGCACCATCAACCGCAAAGGTGCCAACAACACGCTCGAGCCGGGCCCCAAGGATCCGGGCTCGCCGTGGGCGATCGGGTCGGCGCTGGGCGGGCACGACACGGTGCACCCTGACCTGGGGACCATGGCGGACTTCGATGTGTTCGTCGCGCGGAGTCGCGAACTGGGAATGGAAGTGGCCCTGGATCTGGCCCTCCAGGTCGCGCCCGACCACCCGTGGGCCACCGCCGGCAAGAACTGGTTCTCGCAGCGCGCCGACGGCAGCATCGCGTACGCCGAGAACCCCCCGAAGAAGTACCAGGACATCTACCCCATGTGGTTCGACGGCGACCCGGACGGGCTCTACGAAGAAGTGCTGAGGGTGCTGTACCACTGGATGGATCACGATGTCCGCATCTTCCGGGTCGACAACCCCCACACCAAGCCGGTGCGGTTCTGGGATCGGCTGCTGGCCGAGATCCGACGCACGGACCCGGACGTGCTCTTCCTGGCAGAGGCGTTCACCCGCCCCGCGATGATGCGAGCCCTGGCCGAGATCGGCTTTCAACAGAGCTATAGCTACTTCACCTGGCGCAACGAGAAATGGGAACTGGAGGAGTATCTGCGGTTCCTCTCGAGCGAGGCCGCCGCCTACATGCGACCGAACTTCTTCGTCAACACCCCGGACATCCTGCATGCGTACCTCCAGTACGGCGGCCGCGGCGCCTTCGCCATTCGCGCGACTCTGGCCTCGATGCTGGGCCCGACGTACGGCGTCTACTCCGGATTCGAACTGTTTGAGCAGGTGGCCGTGCGGCCCGGTTCCGAGGAGTATCTGGACTCCGAGAAGTACGCCTACCGTCCCCGCGACTTCGCCGCGGCCGAGGCCCAAGGAGCGTCCCTGGCTCCCTACCTCACGGTGCTCAACGAGATCAGACGTCGCCACCCGGCACTGCAGCAGATGCGCGACTTGACCTTCCACCAGATCGACTCCGACCAGATGATCGCGTTCTCCAAGCGTGATGGCGACGACGTCGTGATCGTTATCTGCACCCTGGACCCGTTCGGTGCGCGTGAGGCGACCGTGACCTTGGACATGCCTGCCCTCGGGATGGACTGGCACGACTCCTTTCGGGTGCGCGACGAAGTGGCGAACAACACCTTCGTCTGGAGCCAGCACAACTACGTTCGACTCGATCCACATATCCAATGCGCCCACATCCTGCACGTCCGACGAGGAGCAGCCTGATGCCGCCAACGAAGAAGTCCTCTGGTGGACCACCCCCGGAGCTGCTGCCCGTGGACTATGCGGTGCTCGACGCCTTGGTCGAGGGCAAGCACGCCACTCCCCACGAAGTCCTCGGTCCACACGAGCACGATGGGGGCGTGACGATCCGGGTGCTTCGCCCGGCCGCCACAACAGTCGAGGTCGTCGTGAATGGCGAACACGTTCCGCTGGTCCACGAGTACC
>CAYMPK010000144.1:0-6916 GCA_964392145.1 uncultured Actinomycetes bacterium
GGCAGCTGCACCCGGCCCGCACGCCCTCGTCGTTTGGCGCACACCCGAACGACTGCCGTAGCCGCGTATGGTTCATCCAAGTTACGCGGGGGGACCCCGCGAATCCGGACGACACGCTCCTGATGTCAAAGATGGTGCCACCTTTGCGCCCCTCGACAAGTCCGTTCGCAACGAATTGCCGACATGGTGCGCCGATGCTTACGCGGCGCTTACAAAGAGCGGGCCGATGGCGCGCTGTTCGCCGCGTAGGTCACCTAGCCTGTCGGAAGGAGACCGTGACCGGAAGCGAGTTGCCCTGGCTGTTCACTGCGATTACCTGCACCCGGTAGACACTCCCCTTGCGCAGATTCACCAGAGTCCGGTTGGTGGTCGAATTGGCGACCCAGGCGCCGTAGCTGGTGGAGTTCGGTGCGGACACCCGGATCAAGTAGCGCACAACGGGTGTCCCACCATTCGACACGGGCGGATTCCAGACCATGGTCGTACGGCCAGCCGCGGGAATCCAGCCCACCCGCAGGTCACGCACCGGGCTCGACACGCTCGCCTGCCGGAACACCACCGTGGCGGGTCGCGATGCACCAGCGACCGTTACGGCCATCACCTGGACTCGATAAGTCGCGCCGTTGGTCAGGCCGCTGAAAACACGGGAGGTAGTCGCCGTGCCGACCCAGGGGGTGAAGACCGTGGCCGAGTTCGGCGCCGAGACGCGCACGAGGTAGCCCACGACCCGCGCGCCACCACTACTCAGTGGGGCACCCCAGGCGATGGTGGCTTGACGAGGACCGCCGAACGTCGTCAGGCGCGCGTTGGTCGGCTGACCCGGCGGTACCGGCGTCACCAGGAACGAGCGGGCGACCTCGGGCGCAGGTTCCCACATGGCATTGCCGGCTTGGTTGGCCAGCACGGTGCAGTTTCCTGCGGATAGCAGGGTGACTCTAGTGCCCGACACGACGCATACCGCTGGGCTGGCGGACGTGAACACCACCGGCAATCCGGACGTCGCGGTTGCGGAAACCTCACGCGCACCGGCGGTCACGGGCGTGTTGGCCGGCTGGGGGAAGTCGATCGACTGCGCGCGCGTGCCCCAGACGACGATCCGCCAGGAGACCACTCTCGCGATGTCTCCGTTGGCGTGGTCGATGACCCTGAGTCGCCACAGGCCCGCGGAGTTCTCGCCGTTCAATGTAGCTAGCGAACCCTGCGGTCGGAAGGTGCCCGTGAACGGAGGAGTGCCCGCCGTGATGGCCTGGGCGGCGCTGTCATCGAAGACGGTGTCGAGGTAGTCGTCACCACTGCCGCCGATCTGATCGGACAGGGGGATCTCGGTTCCGGTAGGACTGACCAGCGACAGGCTCACATCGCCGTCGTAGGTCATCGTGAGACCTGAGACGATTGCCGTCACCCTGCTGATCGAACCGATCCCAGCTGGCATGGTCACGTCCGCGTAGGCCCCAGCGCCGTCATTGTCGGGGATGAAGACCGGAGGCCCGGTGTAGGCCACCGTCTGGCTGCGGGGCAGTGACGCGTCGGGGGTCACCACCGCCGTCGGCGGGCTGAACTCGCCGGTGCCGATTCCGTTGACCGCCGCCACGCGGAACAGGTATCCCCGACCATTGGTCAGACCAGTCACGGAGGCAGTGGGCGAAGTGGAGACTCCGTCGTCAAACGGGGACCATGACGACCCGCCGTCGGTCGAGTACTGCACCAGGTAGTCGGTGATCGAAGACAGTCCGTCGAACGGCGGCCGCCATCCCAGCAGGGCCTGGCCGTTGCCCGGATGGACGATGGGCGTCGCCGGGGCCAGCGGGGCGGTGTAGGTGGGAATGATCTCCACCGCCCGGGCTGCCGTCTCCACCTGCGCGCAATCGTCCTCGGTGATCCCGCTGGTGCCGACCAGCGATGCGCAGGAGGCTTGCAGGGCGTTCCCGTAGCCTTGGTAGTCGCTGCTCGCGGTCAGGAGGTTCGCAGCCCAGTAAATGATCAGCGGGGCTTTCGTCAGCCCGAGGCCGGTGACAGTGCGGCCGTTGAATGTCCCGCCATCGGTGAGCAGGTATGCGAGTTTGTTGCCGACCCCGCTATTGGTATGCACCCCCGCGTTGTCCGAACTCCCGTTGTAGTAGAGCGGGCTTCCCATCCGATCCGGGTCGCCGAACAGCGGCGGATCGGCCATGTTTCGCAGGGCGCCAGTGCCGGGGAGGTCCTCGCCCAATTGCCAGCGAGCGCTGGGAGTGTCGGTCCCGCCGGAGTTGGTCAGGTCGACGAATTCGCCGAACGTGTCACTGAGGGACTCGTTGATGGCACCGGACTGGCCGTAGTAGATCAGGTCGGACATATGCTCAGTGACGCCGTGGGTCAACTCGTGGGCGACGACGTCATCGATCGCATATCCGTCGCCGTAGACCATCTGGACTCCGTCCCAGTACGCATTGGCGAACGGGCAGTCCGAACCCTCGCAGTAGCGGACCGTCGACACCAGCGGCATACCCTGGTTGTCCATCGAGTCCCGTCCGAAACGGGTGAAGAAGAAGTCGTAGGTGTCGCCTGAGAAGTCATAGGCGGCATCAAGGTCGGCGATGGCGCTGGGCGCACTGCCCTCCGTTCGAGCCGGGTCGGTGCAGGGCACCTGCGACGAGGTGTGGTTCGCGTCGCACACCTGCCGATTCCTCGCGTTCTCTATCTGGTCGAGGTCCAAGGTCACGGTGCCGGTATCGGCGTCGACGAGAACCAGCCTGTTGACACTCCGTCCAGCAGAACCCGTGACCTCAGTGCGCCACACCAAGGTCGCGCGACTCGGACCGGACATACCCAGGATCCGTGCGTCGAAGATCCATGGCTGCGCAGCGGAGGCATGCAACGAGGCAACGGGTGCCCCGGTACTTCTGGCAACATCGTCCAGTGCGGCGCTCGACGCCTGTGCTGGTGTGATCGACGACTTCGAGTCAGGTGCGGAGCCGGGCAGGGACTCACTGGCCGCCGAACGGACGTCGCCAGACGCAGTCAGATCGACGAGGACCTCAGCGCCGAACACCGGGACCCCGTCGACCTTCTGCCCGAATCGCACGACGGTCCCGTTGGCGGCCGAAGGGCTGACACTTGTGAGCACGAGTTCAGTCGCTGCGTCCGGCGAACTCACGCGTGATCGCGGGCTGGCCAGGAATGCTCGCGCGATGGCTTCGGGGGAAGAGTCCGACGACTCCTTCGCCGACGTGGACCCGCTGGATCCTGGCATGACCAGTTGGAACCGGGACACCGTCTCAGGACCGCCCGAGGGTTCCCCGCCCGATGCCCCGTTCGGCGGGGTCGACGCCTGCACCGGCATCGCCAGCCCAGCCACCGCCAAGGCCCCGAGAGCGGCGGTTGCTGCCGCCCGCGCTGTCATGCTCAGATGGCTCCTCATGACAACTTCGGATATAAACTCGCGGCCGATCCGACGCCGACGGCAACGCGCCGCGCCTTGGCCTCGGTGAGCGGAATTCGAGGAACAACCGACAATTGAGCCACTTCAACGCTGGGCACCCGTGGGCATGACATGACAAGCCTCCGTATTGGGTATCGGCACGGTGGCCGACGGACTTGAACGCATTCCCACCCTTGGCTCCCGAGGGCCCCTCCACAACAGCCCGCCGGGCGTGTCAGACAGTCCCGACGCGTTGCGGCAGCGGAGGGCCGAAGGCCGCGGCCGCGGTCGCTGAGGGCCGTCTCTGCGTACGGAGGTGGTGACCAGAGCGCGATGGTTGTGGGGCCGCGTAGGATCCGGGACATGGCGTTCGACTTACCGGTGCATCACATCACCCTCTCGGTCTCCGAGCTTGATCGGAGCACGCGTTGGTACTGCGATGTCCTGAGCGCAACTCTGCTCGTCACGCGTGAGGGTGACGGATTCACACGAAACCTGATGAAGCTGCCAAGCGGACTCGTACTGGGGCTGACGCAGCACGCCGGCACGCCAAGATCGGATCGGTTCGATCCTCGTCGGGTGGGTCTGGACCACCTGTCATTAGCGGTCGCGTCCGCGGAGGAAGTCCACGCGTGGGCAGCGGATCTAGACGCGAGAGGTATCGACCACGATGCGCTCGTGGCGGCTCCTTCAGGCACGTTGGTGGTCTGCCGTGACCCTGACGGGATACCCGTGGAGATTTACTCGCCGGCAGCCTGACCCTGGCCACCGCTCACTCGACGGCGGTGAGGCCCCGAGCCGTCAGAGTCCGCTGAGCGCTGGCACCACGTTGTCGCCCAGGCCGCGAATGAAGGCGACCGGATCCTGGAAGGGCATCACGTGAACCTCGGTGATTCCGACGTCGGAGAAGCCCCTCATCTGCTCGACGAAGTCATCGCCTCCCGCGGCGCTGGCAGGATCCACGGAGGCGGCCCAGAGGATGGTCTTCCGAATCTGCGAGTAGTCGGTGCCCTGGTCGGCGCAATGGCGCTCGAGCACCTCGAGCTTGGCCGCCACGGTCTCCGGTCCGGTATCGGGCCGGGCGAAGAGATTGCAGGCGTCGGCGTACTTCGCGACGAGCCTCAACGTCTTCCGCTCCCCCGAACCGCCAATCATGATGGGCGGGTGGGGTGTGCTTATCGGAGGCGGTTGGCAGATCGTCTCGTCAAGCAGGTAGTACTCGCCCTGGTAAGGCCCATTGTTGTCGCTCCACATCTGCAGAATGATCTGCAGCGACTCCTCGAGGCGTTCGAAGCGCTCGGAAAGCGGGGGAAACGGCACTCCCAGACCCAGGTGTTCGCGCTCGTACCATGCGGCACCGATACCGAGCATCGCCCGACCCGAGGAGAGCACATCAAGGGTGGTGACGATCTTGGCCAGCAGTCCGGGGTATCGATAGGTCACCCCGGTCACCAGTGCCTGCAACTCGACCGTCGACGTGTTCGCTGCGAGGAACCCCAGAGTCGTGTAGGCCTCGAGCATCGGCGCCTCAGCATCACCCAGTCCCATACCGTCCATCTGGAAGTAGTGGTCCATCACCGAGACGTTGTCCAGACCGGCCTCCTCCGCCGCCCGCCCGGCCTCCGCGATGGTCGATCCAAGGGCTGTCGGGCCGCCGGCAAGACCGAAGTTGACCAGATGAACGCCGATTCTCATGTCGACTCCCGATGGATAGTGCCAGGTTGACCGCGACTCAATCATGCATGCCCGATCGACATCATGCCGATCCTGAGGTGCTTCGGCCACATTGCGCCTTCACCACCGTCCGCGTCCAGGAGTAGCCTGCGACCAAGGCGGGCGGGACCCGCACACCTGACAGGCCGGGGTGGGGAAGCCGACGTGAGGCCATTCGCGAGTGCACCTAAGGGTCCCCACAATGCAGTGAACCGGCGAGTGGCCGTGACACTGGCGGCTCTACTGGCGATGGCGTTGGTCGGATTCCACGCCGAGCGGGCATCGGCGGCGACCCCGGTTGTGATCGCAACCATCGCCGTTGGGAACAGCCCGGCCGGGGTGGCAGTGTCTCCGGACGGATCCCGTGTCTACACCGCCAATTTCAACGGCCGCAGCGTGTCAGTGATCGACTCCGTCAGTAAGAAGCTGACAGCCACCGTGCCCGTTGGCCATTCCCCTTACGGGTTGGCAGTCTCCCCCGACGGGACACGCGTCTACGCCACGAACAATGGTGACAACAGCGTGTCGGTCATCGATGCCCGGACCAACAAAGTCACCACAACCATCACTGTCGGCGCGGCCCCGAACGGGATCGCGGTGTCTCGCGACGGGTCCAGGGTCTACGTCGCGAATTTCAACGGCCGCAGCGTGACAGTGATCGATGCCCGCACGTTGAAGGTGACGGACACCATCGCAGACGGCGCCGACCCCGGCACCGGCCCCTACTCGGTCGTGGTGTCCCGTGATGGGTCCCATCTCTACACCGGGAACCCGTTCGACGGCAGTGTGTATGTGATCGACCTGGGCAGCAAGAAGGTCACCGACATCATCGGCGTCGGCGGTTACCCGTTCGCGCTGGCGATGTCCCCCGACGGATCCAACATCTACTCCGCGAACAACTTCGGCGGCATGTCGGTCATCGACACCGATCTCAAAGCAGTGACAGACAACATCAGCGTCGGTGGCGACCCCATGGGTATTGCGGTGTCTCCGGACGGATCCCAGATCTACACCGCGAGCCCCTTCGCCGGGATCGTGTCGGTTGTCGACGCCGCCACAGTGAAGGTCACCGGCACACTCATGCTCGGGGGATACACCTACGCGGTGGCAGTCTCGCCAACCGGATCCCGCGTGTACGCCGCCAACAACGGCAGCAGCAGCCTCTCAGTGATCGACGTCTCAGGGGCCCCGATCAACACGGCGCCCCCGGTACTGTCCGGCACTGCGATCGTGGGACACACCCTGACCACGACTGCGGGAACGTGGGCTGGCACCCCAGCGCCGAAGTTGACGTATCAGTGGCAGTCCTGCACCACGGCCAACTGCATCGGCGGGACTATCGCCAACGTCGGCGGCAACCGAAACTCGTACCTGCTGACCGGGGCTCAGGCAGGCAAATACATCCGCGTGAAGGTCATCGCATCCAACGGTGTGCAGCCCCCTAGCGCAGTTCTGACGAAGGTGAGTCGAACGGTCAAAGTCGCAGGCCCAGTGAGGTTCTCCTCGAGTTCCTTCGGAACGGTGATCCTTGGCACGACCGGGCGGTTGACCATCACCGTGACGAATAGCGGCACGGCACCCGCAGTGCCCTCTGCCATAACGACCGTCGGTGCCGGGGTGCACCTGGCCGGAGGCTCCTGCGCCAGGGGAAAGGAGATACCCGCTTCGGGTACGTGCACGGTGATGCTGACGTGGTCACCCACGCGGCCCGGGACATTGAGCCACGCTTCCTTGAAGCTCGCCTATCCCAATGGAGTGCGCTCTTTCGACCGGGTCTTCCTCACGGGAGCGTCGACGCCTGCGGTC
>CAYMPK010000145.1:0-6773 GCA_964392145.1 uncultured Actinomycetes bacterium
TCGCGGTGATGTCGACCTCCACGTTGGCCTCCATGTTCAGCAGCAGCCAGCGGACAGGGGCCTCCGTCTCACCGCTCACGACCGCGGCCAACGCCTTGGAGCGGAAGTCGTCCGCGTTCGCGAAGAAGAGTGGCGAGTCATAGCGATACACGACCAGACCCGGCACGGTGCGGACCACCGGGTGGTCGTCCACGTCGTGCATCCCTGCCAAGCCCGGGACGAACCCCGTGATGGCGTCGTGTGGACGCGCGACCCGTCGCAACATCTCGGCCACGGACAGCCCGATCGCCAGGATGACGCCGTCGAGGATGCCGAAGACGAGCACCCCCACCATGGCCGCGATCGCCAGCAGGAACTCGGTGATACGGAATGACCAGAGTTTCGCGAAAGCCCGACGATCGACCAGCTTGGTCGCGGCGAAGACGACGATCGCCCCAAGGGCCACCATCGGGAAACGTGCGAGCACCGGGCCGAGGAAGAGGATCGCCGCCAGCGTCCAGACCGTAGCCACCAGTGAATACAGCTGGGTTCGGGCACCACTGGTGACGCCGATGGCTGTCCGACTCGCGCTACTGCTTATGGGGAAGCCGCCGATGGCGCCAGTCGCGACATTGGCCACGCCCATCGAGAAGAGTTCCTGATTGGCGTCCACCTCGTCGCCGAGCTGGGTGGCGAACGCCCGGGCAGTCAGGATGAAGTCGGTGTACCCCACCAGCAGCACACCGACGGCGGGGAACAGCAGCAGTCCGTAGTCGGCCAGGGTCGGGACACCGACCCTGGGCAGCCCGGAACTGTAGGGACCCACGACCTCGATCCCGAAGCGCTCGAGGTTGAAGACAACCACAGCCAGACCTGCCAGCAACACCGCCAGCAGCGGGCCGGGCGCTTGGGGCCATCGCCACGCCACGACGAAGAGGAAGATCAGCGTGACCGCACCCATGATCACGGTCTCAGGATCGACCTGGTTCAGATTCGCGATGAACGACGAGATCTCCGCGAGCACGCCGGTACCGGTGACCGGAACCCCGGTCAGGTTCGACAGCTGCCCGGTGATCATCAACACCGCGATCCCGGCCATGTAGCCGATCAGCACGGGGCGGCTCAAGAGATCCGCGATGAAGCCGAGCCGAACGATCCAGCACAGCAGGGCGAGCAACCCGACCATGATGGCCAGGGCCGAGGCCAACAGGGCGTAGCGTGTGGCATCGCCACCCGCCAGTGGCGCCACGGTCGCCGCGGTCATGAGTGCGGTGGTCGACTCGGGTCCGATCGACATCTGCCGAGACGATCCGAACACCGCGTAGACGACCAACGCCGGGATCATGGCCCAGAGCCCCACGACTGGGGGCAGGCCGGCAACGGTGGCGTAGGCCATCACCTGAGGTACCAGGTAGGCAGCGACGGTGCAGCCCGCTATCAGGTCCCCACGCAACCACCGGCGGTCGTAGTGCCTGAGTACGCCGACACCGGGAGCCCCAGGCAGGATGTGGGAGATCCGCGAGCGGGGTTCCGCGGTGGGGGCCATAGAACAAGAAACTAACGCTTGAACCGCTCGATTGTGCGACTCCGATCACGAAACGGGACGGGCCGGCGGAACGCCCAGGCCGCTGTGGGTCCCGGATCGTCGGCGAGCCGCCCGCCGGAAGGTCAGTCGCAGACGGCGCCCTGGGAGGCCGACCCCACCAGTCGGGCGTACTTGTGCAGGACCCCCCTGGTGTAGCGGGGCGGCAGCGGCTCGAACGCGGCTCGGCGCCGTTCGAGCTCCTCTGCGTCGACCTTGAGATCCAGGGTCCGAGCTTGAAGGTCGATGGCGATCAGGTCCCCTTCTTCGACCAGCGCAATCGGACCTCCGTCGGCGGCCTCGGGTGCGACGTGCCCGACGCACAGACCGGTCGTGCCGCCGGAGAACCGGCCGTCGGTAAGCAGCAGCACGTCTCGTCCGAGTCCAGCACCCTTGATGGCTCCGGTGATCATGAGCATCTCGCGCATGCCGGGACCCCCTTTCGGCCCCTCGTAACGAATGACGACGACATCGCCGGCGTTGATAGATCCGTCCTCCAACGCCGCCATCGCCGACTGCTCGCGCTCGAACACGCGGGCGCGGCCTTCGAACTGCTGCACATGCACCCCGGCGTTCTTGCAGACCGCTCCTTCCGGGGCGAGTGAGCCACCGAGGATCGTGATACCGCCCGAGGAGTCCATGGGTGCCGACATGGCTCGCAGGATCTCGCCATCCGCGTCCGGCGAATCGAGGTCCGCCAGGTTCTCGGCCACCGTTTTGCCGGTGACGGTGAGACAGTCGCCTTGGAGCAGGCCGGCATCGAGCAGCGCGCGCATGACTACCGGAACTCCGCCCACCCGGTCGACGTCGCTCATGACGAAGCGGCCGAACGGCTTCACATCGGCCAGCAGCGGCACCCTGGACCCGATCCGTTGGAAGTCGGCCATCTCCAAGTCGACATCGGCCTCGTGGGCGAGCGCCAGCAGATGCAGCACAGCATTGGTCGATCCGCCGAAAGCCATGACCACGGCAATGGCATTCTCGAGCGACTCCTTGGTGATGATGTCGCGGGTGGTGATCCCCTGGCGGATCAGTTCCACCACTGCGGCACCGGAGGCCCTGGCGATGCCGTCTCGGCGTCGGTCCACCGCGGGCGGCGCGGCCGAACCGGGCAGCGACATTCCCATCGCCTCCGCCGCGCTCGCCATGGTGTTCGCGGTGTACATGCCGCCGCAGGCGCCCTCTCCGGGACATATCGCGCGCTCGACCGCGTCCACCTCGTCTCGGGTGATGAGCCCCCGGGCACAGGCTCCGACCGCCTCGAAGGCGTCGATGATGGTCACGTCCTTGTCCCCGAGCCGTCCCGGCAGGATGGAGCCCGCGTAGACGAAGACGCTGGCAACGTCGACCCGGGCCGCGGCCATCAGCATGCCCGGGAGCGACTTGTCACAGCCGGCGAAGGTGACCATGCCGTCGAGGCGCTCGGCCTGCATCACCGCCTCCACCGAGTCGGCGATGATCTCGCGCGAGACGAGCGAGAAGTGCATGCCTTCGTGGCCCATCGAGATGCCGTCGGACACCGAGATCGTGCCGAACTGCATCGGGAACCCGCCGGCCGAGTGCACCCCTTCCTTCGAGGCCTTGGCAAGACGTTCCAGGGATAGGTTGCAGGGCGTTATCTCGTTCCAACTGGAGGCGATGCCGATCTGCGGCTTGGGCCAGTCCGCGTCGGTCATCCCGACTGCGCGCAGCATGCCACGGGCGGCGGCGCGCTCGAGACCGTCGGTCACATCCTTGCTTCGGGGCTTCATGTCGACCATGCAGCCACCCTAATAGCCGACCCAAAGCTGCTGACAGGGCCCGGCTGTCCCCCCGACGAGCGTTCGCTAGCCAGCGGGTTGGTGCCGGTCCGCCGGCGACCTCTCGACAAGGCCGACCAGATCCTCTCCGCGCAGCCAACGGCGCAGTTGATAGGCGACGAACTCCCGCGCTCGTGGGACGAACGCTTCCGAATCGCCGCCCACGTGCGGAGTGATGATCACGCCCGGGGTGCGCCACAGCGGATGATCCGCGGGCAGCGGTTCCGGGTCCGTCACGTCCAGCGCCGCCCGCAAACGACCACTCGAGGTCTCGGCCACGAGGGCGTCGGTGTCGATGACCGCGCCGCGCGACACGTTCACGATCAGCGCCCCATCCGGCATCCGAGCAAGCCGCCGGGCGTCGAAGAGGCCCCTGGTGCCAGGACTCAGCGGCACGGCGACGACGACGACATCCGCGTCACCCAGCAGTTCGTCCAGCTCTCCGATCCCATGGATGCCCGGGCGTGCGGCGCGCGCAACAGGTTCGAGCTGGACCCCGAAGCCGTCAAGGCGTCTACCCAATGCCCTACCGACTCCACCCCAGCCGACGACCACCACCCGGGCATCGGCAAGGGAACGGCGTCGCACATGGTTCCAGCGACCCTGAGTGCCATCCAGCACAGCCTCCGCGATTCCCCGCTGGGAGGCCAGGATCAAGGTCATCGCCAACTCGGCCGCACTCGCATCGTGCACGCCCGGCGCCGCACAGAGAGCCACATCTTCGGGCACGAGACCCACCATGTCGTCGACCCCGGCGGTCAGGGCCTGGGCCACCCGCAAGCGCGGCATCGCCCTGGTGCGCTGGACCTCGTCGCGAGGGCACATGTAGGGCAGGACGTAGAACTCGGCTTCGCCCAGGACCGCATCCGTTGGCCGATCCAGGTACTCCGTCGGCCCATCCCACCAGGAATAGCGGATACCCGGAAGCTCCGGTGGTTGCAGCCACTCCGGAAGCACGACCAGTCGGTGATTGCTCACGGTGGCGACAGTAGTGATGATTGCCACTGCCGCGCACGTCGCGGTCCTGCTGGGCAGGTCGCCGTCGACCGGGGCGCCGTTGCGGGCTGTCAATGTGGGCGACCCCATGCTCGGCGGACTGGGTGCGATCCGCACAATGGTGACCGTGGATCCGCTGCTCAACTATCGACGTTTTCGTTTCACCGGCGTCGACGGCACCGAGATCGTCGGGTGGACCAACGACGCCGACGGCCCACCCCTGCTGGTATGCAACGGATTGGGCACACCTCCGGAGGCGTGGCCGAGGCTACTCAGCGAGCATCCCGACTATCACGTCGCGGGCTGGAACCACCGTGGCGGACTTGGATCAGATCGGCCTGCGGACCCCGAGCGGATCACGGTCGAGGACCACGTTGACGACGCTTTCGCCCTGATGGACGCCATGGGCTGGGATCGGGCCGTGGTGGTGGGCTGGTCCATCGGTGTCAATGTGGCTTTCGAGATGGCCTCGCAGCATCCTGAGCGAGTTGCCGGCGTCGTCGCCTTGGCCGGCGTCCCAGGGGGCACCTTCGAGGCGAGTTTCGCATCATTGATGGTGCCCAAGCCGCTTCGCCGTCACGTGGCCATGGGGGTGGTCCAGGGCGGAAGGTTGCTCGGCGGTCCCTTGACGGCCCTCGCGAAGGCGGTACCGAAGGGCCGGAACTTCGCCGAGGTACTGCGCTGGAGCGGTTTCATGATGCCGCATTCGAACCCCGACGATGCGGTGCCGTGGATTCAGGCGTTCCTGGAGCACGATTTCCAGTGGTACTTCACGCTCGGCATCGCGGCAGCCAAACACGAACCGGTGGACGTCTCCGGGGTCAAGGTACCGGTGACGATCGCGGCCGGCGGCTTCGATGTGATGACCTCGATGCGCGACGTGGTCGCGTTCGCCGAGACCATCCCGCACGCGGTGGTGCACGTGTTGCACGGCACGCACATGCTTCCGTTGGAGTTCCCGGACCGCATCATGGACATGATCCATGACATGTTCGAGAAGGTCAGCTTCGATCATGATTCCCCGGCGCGGCTGGCCGTCGGCGATCCGCAGGGTCGATCATCCCCGCAAAGCGCTGCATCCTGAGCGATTCCAAGGGAGGATCTGCTGGCATCGGCCAGTTCGAGTCGGCGACCGATGCGGACACGACGGACATGGTCGGGGAGGGTCGCGATGGGCGGTGATCACTCGACTGTCCCGGGCACGATCGGCCTCGCCTACCGCCGGCGGCTGCTGATCGTCATGGGGCTGGGTACCAGCATTCTGGTGGTGCTGCTGATCGGCTCCTACGCTTCCGGATCACTCGCCCTGCTCGCCGATGCCGGCCACGTGTTCGCTGACGTGCTGGGAGTCGGGCTCGCCGCCCTGGCGGTCACCGTCGCCAATCGACGCACACGCCCCAACCGCACCTTCGGACTCTTCCGGATCGAGATCTTCGCGACGATCATCAACGGCTTCGTACTGCTGGCCCTCTCCGGCTGGATCCTGTACCTCGCCTGGCGGCGCTGGTCCGAACCTGCGGACGTGCAGGCCGGATTGATGATGCTCTTCGCCGCCTACGGCCTGGTGGCCAACCTGCTCGGACTGTGGCTGCTGCGCAAGGGACAGAGCCAGAGCCTGGCTGTGAAGGGTGCCTTCCTGGAAGTCGCCTCCGACATGCTGGGTTCATTCGCGGTGATCCTGGCTGGGCTCATCGTGTTGTTGACCGGATGGACCCGAGCGGACTCGGTCGCTTCAGGGCTGATAGCACTGATGATCATCCCCCGCACACTGTTGTTGCTGCGGGACGCCTTCGGCGTTCTCATGGAGAATGCCCCTCCCGGCCTGGACCTCGACGCGGTGCGGGCCGACCTTGAAGCGGTTCCCGATGTCGTCCGGTTGCACGATCTCCATGTCTGGACCATCACCAGCGGTACTCCCAGCCTGTCTGCACACGTGGTCACCGACCTTCCTTCGGACGCCGATGCCGCCCGGATGGGCGCAGTCCTGCAGGCGCTGTGCGATCGCGCCCATGAGCGGCATGGCATCGCACACACGACTTTCCAGTTGGAGACCCGGGAATTCTCCGAGCCGGGTTCCCCACACGACTGACCCGCGCGGCAGGGTTCCCGGTTACATTGGGGGTACGGCTCTTCACTCAGGAGGTGAAGCAGTGCTCAACTGGTACCTCGAAGCGATCGTGCGGACGGGGCGGCAACCCCTGTTCTTCGCCCTGGTGGCGTTCGTCCTGACGATCATCACTACCAGGGTCATCACCAGACTGATCCGCTCCGGCCGGGGGCCGTTCAACAACATCTCGACCGGCAGCGTCCACGTTCACCACATGGTCCCTGGGATGGTCCTGCTGCTGCTCGGTGGCTTCCTCGCCCTGGCCGCGCCGCGCCACGGGGTGATGATCCACCACGCCGGGATCCTCTTC
>CAYMPK010000146.1:0-6764 GCA_964392145.1 uncultured Actinomycetes bacterium
ATGGGATCGACAGATGGTTGGCCCTCGTGCTGGGGATTGGTGAGTTCGTCACCAGCTACTCCCAGGAGACGCTGGGCAACACCGAGAATCGCAACCTGGGACGACGGAACCGTGTCACCGCTGACGAGGCCGCCGAAGGTCCCAGCGCGGCCGATCTCCTCTCGGTGCTGCCGGGGGCGGGTGTGGTGCTGATACTGCGCGTGCAACGTGGCGTTTTCGACGCTGTCGCCGGTGCCGAGAAACTGGTCTCCGATCAAGTCGCGAGGCTCGGTGCGCTGCAGCTGAGCTCGCCGATGCTGCGTAAGGTCCATGGATTCCTTGCCGGCCTCGACGAACAATTCAAAGCTGAACAGAGACAGCGAGCGACGCTGGCCGCCGACTTCCTGGCGGCCGCCGGGCCGGAGACGCTGGATGCTCTGCTGGCGCGCATCGACCTCGACGCCGTTTTGCACAGGGTGGATCTTGACGCCGTGGTGGAACGGGTCGACCTCGACCAGGTGATTCAGCGGGTGGACCTCGATGAGGTCGTGTCGCGTGTCGACGTCGATCAGGTCGTCTCGAAAGTTGACGTCAATGAACTGATGAGCGGTGTGATCGGCGAGTTGGAGGTGGCAGGCCTGCTTCGGGACTCCACAGGTGCGATCGCCAACTCCACCGTCGGCGTGCTGCGCAATCAGGTGGGCGGGGTAGCCAACCGGATCACCAGGCGTCCCGGCAGCTGACCCAAGCCCTGCGGCGTCGAGGGGAACGAGCGAGGGGTGCCAAACGTCGGACCCGCGTGGACTGGCCGTTTGACTCCGACTGTGGTCACCTAGTCGCATGACCCCGCCGGACTCCAAGCCCCCTATGGAGGGCGAGAGTGACCGGGAGCCGCGGGCAGAAGCCGATCGCCCAGCGGGGGCGCCCGTTGGCCGCAGAGTCGTCTTCGGGATGCTCGGCCTTGGGGCCCTCGGCGTCGCCTTCGGTCAGCCACTCTCCAACGCGGTGGCCAGACTGGGTCGTCAGGACCCGACCGGGCTGACCTCGGTGCTTCCCGCGGCAGGGGGGTTCCGCTACTACTCGGTCGTGAGCAGTGACCCGGTGGTCACCCCCGACGCTTATCGGCTGAATGTGGGCGGACTTGTCGCTTCCCCCCGCACCTTGACGTTCGCCGACCTCTCTGCCCTGCCGCAGGCGAGCATGACAAAGGACTTCCAGTGCGTCACCGGCTGGCGTGTGCCCGATGTGCTCTGGTCGGGTGTGCTCCTCAGGGACCTACTCTCGCTGGTACAGCCGAAGCCGGGTGCCGGTGCGGTGAACTTCACCTCCTTCGACGGGGAGTACACGGAGTCGCTGACGATGGAGCAGGCCATGCGCCCGGATGTCATGGTGGCGACCGCGATGATGGGCAAGCCGGTCAGCAATGACCACGGCGGACCGGTGCGGCTTTACGTCGCCCCGATGTACGGCTACAAATCGCTGAAGTGGCTGGGCGGCATCCAAGTGGCCGCGCAGGTCGATCCCGGCTATTGGGAAGTGCGCGGATACGACACCGATGCCTGGGTGGGCAAGTCCAACGGGCGAAGCGATGCCCCAACGGTCTGAGTCGGGGGCGCCGGTGTCCGGCGACAGGGTGGTGCGCTTCGACGCGTCCGAACGTTGGACGCACCGGATCTTCGGCGTCCTCGTGGGTCTCTGCTTGGTCACCGCGGCCTTTCTATCCATCCCGGACTTGTCGGTGCTGGTGGGGCAGCGGGACATGCTGAGGCTGGTGCACCTGGGCAGCGGTTTCCTGATGCCGGTCCCGCTCATCGTCGGGTACGCGACATCCGCGCGTTTCCGAAGCGACGTGTCGCGACTAAACAGGTTCACGCCTGACGACTGGCGCTGGCTCCGGCCGTCCCGGCGAGTCGACGACATGGCGATCGGGAAGTTCAACGCGGGTCAGAAGCTGAATGCCGCCTTCACCCTCGGGTCGACGCTGGTGATGCTCGCCACCGGCGCGGTGCTCACCTTCTCCTCGCTGTTCAGCGACCGAACGAGAACTGGCTCGACCTTCGTCCACGACTGGCTGGCGTTGGCAATTGCGATTGTGGTCCTCGGCCACATGTGGAAGGCGGCCAACGATGCCGGGGCGCGGCTCGGGATGCGTTCGGGGTACGTATCTGCGCAGTGGGCGCGGGACCATCACCCACAGTGGGCGGACGAGATGGGCCTGGGTGTTCCGACATCGGCGCCGACGGATCCCGAAGTAGGGGAGGCACGCGCCGCTGACCGTTGAGGGCCGACCATGGGGCTGTCGGTCGGGCTATTGGTGCGTGCTGAGCCGATCCTTGCTCGGTTCATTCACGACGTCGATGCCGGTGTCCTCGGACTCTGAGTACTGCCGGTTGAGGAGTCGTTGACGGCTCTGTAGATACCAGGCAAGGACCGCCAGCACCATGCCAACCATGGCGCCCACCAGGCACCAGAAGAAGACCGTCACATCGATCCGACACCCCAAGGGTGGATCGCCGGGCAACACCCGCCGTAGGAACGGCAGGGCCAACACGAGACCGATGAACCAACCCAGATACTCGAGGTAGGAGACCCTGCGGTTGGTGATGAACAACCAGGCGACCGCCAGACCGAGGATGGGCAACACGGTGATCAGAGCCAGAATCGCCCACGCGAACCAGTAGATGAAACCGCTGCGTTGCGTCGAGATGTCTGCCTGAGCCGTCAACGCGGGCGCGTCCGGTGTAGTGATGCGCGTGTCCCAGCCATCGATCGAACTCACGACGCCCAGTGCTACCGGGATCTCGGTGGCCACGAGTCTGCCGTCAGCGGACCGCTTGAGGGTCTGGGCATCGACGGTCATCGATCCGGAGTAGGTGTCGTTGGGATCGTCCTGGAGGTTCCCGATCACGCTCAGGGTGACTTCCTGGGTCTGCATCACCTTCCCCTTCTCGAAGGCGAAGGCCTGCCGGGACACGCTGGTGTTCACCGTTACGGTGGTGTCCTCCTTCAAGGTCCCCGCCGCGTCGAGCAGTTCGGCACCCGGGGTGAGTTGCAGGTTCGCGACCATCTTGTCGTCGATGGCACGGAACTCCATCGGTTCGATCAAGGCAGACACCCCAGCGGGGTCCGTCGGCGCCGGCCGATCCGGCATCGCCTTCTGATTGGAGTAGAAGTAGAACACGGTGCTCCAGGCCACGGCCAGGAACACGAAGGCCACCAGCAATGCAGCCAGGCCGCGGCCGCTGAGCGAACGGGGCTCCGGCTTGGCTTGTCGGCGGCGCCGAACCTCGGCGTGATTGCTCATGACCCGATCCCATCGCTCACAGGGTGACCCTAATCCGCTCCCTCGTACGGCGTAGCTGCTTCTGACAACGGCGCTGCATCTGTTGCCCGGCGAGGTTCGTCAACAGGGCGGCGGGTGCGGAGTGGCGCTGGCACAATCCAAGGTATGTCACGGCTGTTCAAGTCCGAGTTGACACCAGACTTCGGACGCATCGCGCCGTTCTCCGACGCGGTGGTCGCGGTGGCGATGACCGCCCTGGTGCTCCCCCTGCTGGACATCAAGGTCGATGAGACGGGCAGCTGGGGGTTGTTCTTCCAGCAGTACGGCAACCAGATCGTCGCCTTCTTCTACGGGTTCCTCGTCATCGCTGTGTATTGGGCAGTGCACCACAAGATCTGGGGAGCCGCGCAGAGGTCGTCCATCGTGCTCGTCTGGCTGAACATGTTCTGGCTGTTGGGTATCGTGCTCATCCCCTTCGGCACCGTCCTGCTCTACGAGAACGACGGCAAGACTCCCGTGCTCGGCGGACAGATCTTCTGCGCCATCCTGTTCCTGGTCTCACTGGCCCTGGGGCTCTTGATCTACGTCATCGCCAACGACACCCGTGTCAGCACTGGCGATCTGGCCCCGCAACCCTTCTTGTGGACCCAGCGGTACGCCATCGTCTGGGCCTTAGCTTGGGTGTCCTGTGCGGTGTTCGGGGGCGCTGCCGTTCGATCATTGTGGATTGCCGGGTTCCTGATGTTCCCGCTGAGCGCCTACACGCCCCCCGCGCAGCGGGCCTGGGCTGCTCGGCGCGCCCAAGAAGTCGGCAAGGACAGCACGTGAGTCCGGACGACCGGCTCAGGCTGTCCAGGATTCCTGGACGACGTCGAACGACCAGATCGTGGAACCCGTCGCGGCGGGTTTCTGCTCGGCCGGACGACCGGAGGCCGCGGCATGACCGGAGCGAAACGACTGCGACGAGGTCCAGTCTTCGAAGTCCTCGCGTGACTTCCAGCGGGTGAGGACCAAGTAGTCGTCGGTGCCGGCCACCGGACGCAGCAACTCGAAGGACAAGAATCCCGGCGCGGTGTCGACCGAACCCATGCGTGCGCCGAATCGTTGCTCGAGGGTCTCCCGATTGGTGCTCGGCACCGAGAGCACGTTGATGGCGACGAATGTCATGGGTCCTCCAGGGTGGACTGGTCAGGTTGACGCCGCGAGTCCGAGGGATCGGCAGCCCGCGATGAACTCCTCCTCACCGAAGCCATCGGCCGGTCCGAGTGCGCCCGAGCGCCGCTTCCGACCGCTACCCAAGCCGCCGGCCATAGCTGACTCGGCGGCCCAGGCGAGCAAGTCGGCGGTGAGTTCGTAGGGGCTAGGTCCTGCGACGGTGACACTGGCGACTTTGGCATCTCCCAGGTAAGCCTCCGCCAGCACAACGGTCTTCGCCCGGGCCCGATCGGCCGCACTGGGTCCGCCGCCGGAACCGGTGACCAGCGTGCCGGTGACGGTGCGGGTGGCCTGCCTGACCAGGGGTAGCCGGGTCACGGGGTTGATCACCCGAGCAGCGGCAGAGAGTTGGCGGGTTCGGCCACCGGCCCATCCGATGAAGACACGGACGTCGGTGAGTCGTGGATCGATCCTCGGAAGGGTGTAGTGCTCCGTCCCGCCGACGGACAGGGCGTCATGGGGCTTGCCGTCGACGTCGAACTGGCGGACGTGCCGTGCGGGTCGCTCATCGGCGATCTCGGCGTTGGCGTAGGCGAAGCTGGGCTCGGCGATGACGGCCATGGAACTGGCCAAGGTGCCGGCCGAGAGGGTAGCGGCCGATGGATCGGTCAGCCTCAGGAAATATCCGATGTCCACCCTGCTGGGCACGAACCCTGCGGCCTCGGCCTTGCGAAGTGCCAGCAGGCCGGCAAGGTTCCCGGGGACGTAGTCATAGCCGAATGCGGTGAGCAGTGAGGCTCCGGTGCGTTCGGCCCGAGGCCCGTAGCGCTCGAACACCCGCCGCACGAACGGCGGTTCCCCCGTCGAATCGATGTAGACCGCCCCGGTGGCGGTGGCAGCCTCGATGGCCGGCTTGCCGAAGCGAACATATGGTCCCACGGTGGTGATCAGCACGTCCCGAGGCGAATGTACGAGATCTTGGACACTCTGGATATCCCCGATGTCCGCGGTGGCGGTATCGCACTCCCAGCCATGCGCTTCATCGAGCTCGTCGGCCAACAGACCCAGCATCTTCTCGTTGCGACCGGCAAGGACGACGTTGGGAGCGGCCCTGCGCGCCAGTGACTCAGCCGTGAGTCGGCCCGTGTAGCCGGTGGCGCCGAAGAGGATAATCCGTCCTGCCATGGGAACATTCTCCTGACAGGCGGAAATGCGGCCGCGACTGGGGGCGATCCGTACGCCCTGGGGTTTGCCCTGGGACTGAAGGAGAGCGCGGCGCTGGGTGCAGATCAACACCACGGATCGACTGACGGAGAGAGACATGACCAAGCCTGGGCAGGGCGGCGATTCGAGCGGCGACACCTCGAAATCGGTTACGTCTGCGGCCGAGCGGCTGCGGGCGGCGCTGCGAGGTGCAACCCTTGCCGTCGAGTCTCCGGACCAAGGAACTCAGACGGCGGGGGCGGTGGGAGCGGAGGATCGCGATCGGGAGTTGCGCGACAACGTCCCGCCGCACCACGGCTGACAGTCGGAGCGGGAGACTACTTCTTCTCCCCGCCAGCGCCTGTGTCACCGCTTGCGTCGGCCGCACCACCGGAGGATCCGCCGGCGTTGCTGGCCAGCAGGTCGCGGATCTCCCGGAGAAGCTCGAGCTGTTCGTCCGCCTCGTCCGCGGCTCCCTCGTTCTTCCGGAACTTGTTCATCGGTACGACGAAGCAGTAGTAGACGACAGCCGCTGTGACGATGAAGGTGATGATGGCGTTGACCATCAGCGTGAAGTCGAGCACTTGACCGTTGATCGTGACCTGTCCGGCATTCACGCCGCCACCCAAAACCAAACCGATGATCGGCTTGATGAACGCAGTGGTGAAGGCATCGACCAGGGCGGTGAACGCGGCGCCGATGACCACGGCGACAGCCAGATCGACGACGTTGCCGCGGGTGATGAACTCGCGGAATCCCTTGAGCATGGTTTCTCCAGTTCTCTACGTCGGTCAGTAGTCGCGGCGCCTGCAACTGGACGATCGCGACGCGTCGAGGAGTCTACGCACGACCCCGTCACGGTCGACAACCGCCTGGAAGGAGGGCGTCAACTGCCGCGGGCGACGACGGAGAGGCGGGAACGGGCCGCGGCGCCTGCGACAATAGTTGAGATGCGGGTCGGAACCGCTACGACCAGCACCTTGCCGGCCGACGAGCCCGCGGCACCGCCCGGGCGCGTCAACAGTCCGCCAGCTGCTGCCGTGTCGCCGCCGGGCACGGCAAGCACTCGCGCGGCTCGAGCTACGGTCAATGCGCCACCACCGGAGGATGCCGTGCCGTCCGTCAGCGAGCCCCTGTCGGCGGC
>CAYMPK010000147.1:0-6754 GCA_964392145.1 uncultured Actinomycetes bacterium
GAAGAGGGCGGGTACGACTTCGTGTACTCGCCGCACGTGACCAAGGCGGGGCTGTTCGAGACGTCCGGCCACCTCGACTGGTACCGCGAGGGCATGTATCCGCCGATGCATCTCGACGAGGAGCGCGACGCGGAAGGAAATGTGCGAAAGAGCGGCGTCGAGTACTACCTGAAGCCTATGAACTGCCCGATGCACAGCCTGATCTTCGATGCTCGGGGGCGTTCCTACCGAGAGCTTCCGTTGCGGCTGTTCGAGTTCGGCACGGTGTATCGATATGAGAAGTCCGGAGTGGTGCATGGCCTAACTCGTGCGCGCGGCTTCACCCAGGATGACGCCCACATCTACTGCACCCGCGAACAGATGCCGGGCGAACTGTCGAACCTGCTGACATTCGTCCTGAACCTGCTGCGGGACTACGGCCTCGACGACTTCTACCTGGAACTGTCCACCCGCGACCCCGAGAAGTCGGTGGGCGACGAAGCCGACTGGGAGGATGCCACGGCAGCGCTGCGGGAGGCCGCCGAGGGCCAGGGCCTGGACCTGGTCATGGACGAGGGTGGGGCCGCCTTCTACGGCCCCAAGATCTCAGTCCAGGCACGCGATGCCATCGGTCGCTACTGGCAGATGTCGACCATCCAAGTGGATTTCCAGCTACCCGCTCGGTTCGATCTGGAGTATCAGGCGGCCGATGGCAGCCGGGAGCGGCCGGTCATGATCCATCGTGCGCTGTTCGGCTCCATCGAGCGGTTCTTCGCCGTACTTCTAGAGCACTACAACGGCGCATTCCCGCCCTGGTTGGCACCCGTGCAGGTGGTCGGCATCCCGGTGGCCGACGAACACGTCGAGTACCTCGAGGACATCGCCCGGGATCTGCGTCGTCGAGGGGTGCGGGTTGAGGTGGACTCCGGTCCTGACCGGATGGGCAAGAAGATCCGAAATGCCACGAAGGCAAAGGTGCCGTTCATCCTGATCGCGGGCGACGATGATCGCGCCGCCGGAGCAGTGTCCTTCCGTATGCGCGACGGTAGCCAGGACAACGCCATACCGGTCGCCGAGGCCGCGGACCGTATCGTGTCGGCAATCCAGTCGCGAATCCAGGTCTGAGGCGAGATGGTGATCGACCAGGACGGGCAGGCGTCGTCGGGGGAGGGCGGAGCGCCATCACCCTCCCCAGAAGGAGGGGCTCCGGGGGTCTCCGGAGCTCAGAAGTGGGAGCGACTGTGGACTCCCCACCGGATGCAGTACATCAGGGGGGCCAATCGGCCGAAGACCCCCGAACAGATGGTGGATGAGTGTCCATTCTGTCGAGTTCCAGAGCTGTCCGAGCCTGAGTCGCTGATCGTTCACCGCGGTGAGTTGGCCTATGTCGTGATGAATCTCTACCCCTACAACTCCGGACACCTCCTGGTGTGTCCTTACCGCCACGTTGCCGACTACACGGAACTGACCGTGGCCGAGGTTGCCGAGGTTGCTGACCTGACGCGCAAGGCCATGACCGCACTACGCGCGGCAGCCGAGCCGCACGGTTTCAACATCGGCATGAATCAGGGACACATTGCCGGCGCCGGGGTTGCTGCCCACCTGCACCAGCACATCGTTCCACGCTGGGGCGGGGACTCCAATTTCATGCCGGTGGTCGGCGGCACCAAGACCATGCCCATGTTGTTGGAGCAGACACGCGACTTGGTCGCCGAGAACTGGCCGGCCTGAAACATGTGGTCCGCAATAACGGATCACGGTACGAGCCACACTGGCTCAGGGGCGACACACAGCGCCTCGCCGGGCTCAGTGCGCAACGGCAGGCGGACATCGACGACCTCACCAGGCTGGAACAGGGCATCCGTGGACGCCATCCAGGTGGGCCAGGAACGCTGACCATGGTGTCCAGCGGGGGAGGGAGCGACGCGCGTCAGCAGCACGGACCCCGCAGGTGAGCCGTCACCTTGGGCCTCCTGCCGCCGTGACACAGGGTGGGTCGCCAACGGCCCGCCGCGAAGAACCCGCACCCTCGTGATGGGATCGTCGAATCCCAGCACCACCGCGAGCAACTGACCCATAGCAGCAGCCGGATCACCGTGGGCGTCCACCGGTACCAGACGGTCGGCCACGAAGGGGACGTCTCGCCACCATCGAGCGAGTTCCCCGATGGCGGCCATGTCCGGAGTCACGGGTAGCACGGTGACGGCGTTTCCCGAAGCCACCGCCTCTGCCAAACCTGCTGCGAGACGGTCGGCCGACGGCTGGAGTCCGGACATCGCCTGATCGATCAACACGTCATCCGTCGACAAGACCGCAATGGCCTCGACGAGCATGGCGCGGGCTTCCTGAACTACCGCAAGATGCTCTGGTTCGACCAGGCCCGGACCGTCGGGGGTCGTCATGCCCAGCGTGATGAGATCCATGCTGCCGGCCGGCACCTCGTCATCTGCCAGCACCGGCAGCCGGGGGAGTACGGGTTCCTCCTCCAGCGCCCGCGCCACGATGGCGGACAGCTCCTCGAGATCTGCCGTGGCGGCCCCCAATCCGACAACCAGTACCGACCGAGGCATGCCATGCTCGGCTGCCCCACGCCAAACCCTGGAACTACCCGGGTCCAAACCCACCTCGGCCGGCAGGACCAGCACAACGGCGTCACACGCGAGGACCGAGATGAGTGCGCCCAGGCATTCCTGCTCCGTGCTTGGATGCAGGGGCGGTAGCGCCACCGGCACCAGATCGTTCGCCGACATGACGGACAGCAGATCGACCGGAACCGTTTGCGGTCCGATAACGGCTATCACCGGACCCGACCGCGTCGAGGCGGCATTCGCGGTGGCAGGCGATCGCGGGAGTTCAGCGGACACCATCCCACGGTAGGCCAGGTGTCGTCGGCGTAGCATCCACAGCCCTCGGGTGGCGGAGCACTAGCATGGGCACTCCAGGACCAGGAGGATCGATGCTCAACCAGACCAACGCCCGATCGGTGGTGGCGCATGTCATCGACCCTGTCGCGCGGGGGTTGATCCGGCTGAAGGTCAGCCCCGACGTCGTCACGTTGGTGGGCACTGTCGGGGTGTCACTCGCCGCCCTGATCTTCTTTCCCGGCGGTCACTTCGTCCCAGGCGTGCTGGTGATCCTGCTCTTCATCTTCTCGGACATGCTCGACGGCACCATGGCGCGGATGACAGGTCGCCAGGGCCCTTGGGGAGCATTTCTGGATTCCAGCCTCGACCGGGTTGCCGACGGATTCGTCTTCGGGTCCATCCTGATCTGGGCCGCCCGATCACAGTCGAACTGGACAGTCGCCGCCGCCCTCATCTGCCTGGTGGGCGGTGCCCTGATCTCGTATGTGAAAGCCCGCGCCGAAGGGCTCGGGATGACCTGCAACGTAGGTATCGCCGAGCGGACTGAACGGCTGCTGTTGGTGCTGGTGGCGGCCTTCGTCGCCGGGTTCGGGGTTCCGTACGTACTGCCGGCCGCGTTGTGGATCCTCGCAGCGCTGACCTGCATCACCGTGTACCAGCGAATCGTGCATGTGTGGCGGCAGGTTCCCCAGCAGGGCGCCTCGACGAAGGCGGGGAACCCTCGGCCGGGGCCCTCGAACACCGGCGAGGCCGCGCCAGAGAGTGAGGCCTGAGAGTGGAGAATCCCACGGAGTTCGCGACCTATCTGGGATATGCGGCGGGTTGGCGCAGCGTCAGATGGATGCCTGATCGAGCTGCTTACTCGATGTTCGACCAACTGGCCGACCAGCTGTGGCGCCGACAGGGCGCCGGGGTCAAGCAACTGCAACGCAATCTCCGCCGCGTGGTGCCCGATGCTGACGAAGCGGAGATCCGAGAGATTTCCCGGCAGGGCATGCGCTCGTACTTCCGGTACTGGTGCGATGCGTTCCGATTGCCGGACTGGTCCGAGAACCAGATCTTGGACACGTTCCGGATGGGCAACAAGCAGGTGCTCGACGAGGCCGTCGAGTCGGGCACCGGTGCGATCGTCGCGCTGCCCCACGCGGGCAACTGGGACCATGCCGGCGCATACGCCTCGCTGAGCTGGAATGGCATTGTCAGCGTGGCTGAGGACCTAAAGCCCGAGCGGCTGACGAAGAAGTTCCTCGAATTCCGCGAGACCCTCGGAATGGAGATCATCACGCTGGCCCCCGGACAAGACGTCTTCAGCGAACTTGTCCAACGTCTGGACCGTGGCAAAGTCGTGGCGCTGCTGGGTGACCGTGACTTGACAGCCAGCGGGGTGCCGGTCGACTTCTTCGGCGAGACCACCCGAATGCCCGCTGGACCAGCAGCACTGGCGGCACGCACCGGGGCTCCGTTGTTCACAGCCACCCTTTACTACGACGGGCCGCTGGCCGTTGCGGATATCTCGAACCCGATCCCCGTTGCGAACCACGCCGACAAGGATGCCGCCGTCAGGGTCACGACCCAGGCGCTGGCGGACCGAATCGCCAGCGGAATCGCCGAGCACCCGCAGGACTGGCACATGATGCAACGACTCTGGTTGGCGGACCTCGACCAGTCGCGGCTGAAGGCGAGCCGCTACGACGATCCTTCGTCCGGTTCCGGCTGATGCGCATCGGCATCGTCTGTCCCTACGACTGGAACGCCCCAGGCGGCGTACAGGCCCACATCAGGGATTTGGCTGAACAGCTCATGTCCCGGGGGCATTACGTCTCGGTACTCGCGCCGGCCGACGATGAGAATGATCTGCCGGACTATGTGGTCTCCGCGGGCAGACCGGTCTCGGTGCCGTACAACGGGTCGGTAGCGCGGGTGAATTTCGGTGTCGTGTCGGCCGCTCGGGTGCGTCGATGGATCAAGGAAGGCAACTTCGACGTCATCCATGTACATGAGGCCGTCTCGCCGTCCCTGTCCGTGCTGGCCTGTTGGATCGCCAATGGTCCGATCGTCGCCACTCAGCACATGGCAACCGAGCGATCTCGAGCGCTGAGTGCCAGCTACTGGGTGGGAAACACCGCGATGGAGAAGGTGGATGGCCGGATCGCTGTCTCGCAGAAGGCTCGCCAGACGCTGGTCGAGCACCTGGGTGGCGATGCGGTCCTGATCCCCAACGGGGTCAACTGTGCGGCCTTCGCTGATCCCGAACCGCTACCCGGATACCCCCGCCAAGGTGGCACCCTGTTCTTCATCGGACGCATCGACGAACCGCGCAAGGGGCTACCGCTGCTGCTCGAGGCGATGCCCGCCGTGATCGCTGCCTGTCCGGACGTCGAACTGCTGGTCGCCGGTCCCGGTGAAACCGAAGAGGTGCTCGAGGACGTGACCCCGGAGGTCGCGTCGCATGTGCGGTTTCTCGGCCTCGTGAGCGAACGGGACAAGTCGAGGGCATTTCATTCCGCAGACCTCTACGTCGCACCACACCTGGGTGGGGAGAGTTTCGGCATCGTTCTGCTGGAGGCCATGGCAAGCAGCACTCCCGTGCTCGCGAGCAATCTGGAGGCTTTCCGACTCGTGTTGGAGGACGGCCGAGACGGGGCGCTCTTTCCGACCGGGGACGCGAAGGCCCTGGCCTCCGGCATCATCGAGATGCTGGGGAATGAGCCGATGCGCATGGAGTTGGCTGCGCTCGGCCGCCAGCGGGCCGCCGAGTTCGACTGGGCGAAGGTCTCCCTCGACGTGGAGAGGGTCTATGAGTCGGTGGTGACTCCCGGGCACCCTGTGCAGGCGGACCTGAGTGAGCAACTGCTGGGACGTTGGGCCCGCCGCACCAAGGTGGACGAATGACCTGGTTGTGGGTGATTCTGCTCGCCATCGTGCTGATCGGGGTCCTGCTGTACCTGTCCACCACCGCAGGACGACTCGACCGGATGCACCATCGCGTCGAGATCAGCCGTGCCAACCTGCTGGCGGCGCTGGAACGCCGACGCGACCTGGCGGACCACGTGGCTGGGGTGGGTGTTCTCGATCCCGCGTCGTCGCTGGTCGTTGCGGACGCCGTGGAGCGGGCCGACCGGGTGGCCGCGACAGCGGGCGACCCGACCGACGGAGCGGCTTTGGTCCCGCTTTCATTGGCCGAGTCGGACGTCTCCAAGGTGCTGTGTGCCGTTTTCGACGATCGCGCTGAGGTCACCGAAATGGCGACCGGGCCCGGCGGGGACGTCGTTGTGCGGCTGGCGGATGCCTGCCGTCGGGTGGAGATCGGGCGACGTTTCTACAACGACGCCGCGATAGCCACCAGAGCCATGAGGGGTTGGCGGCCGGTGAGGTACTTCCGGCTGGCCGGCACAGCCAAGATGCCCGAAACCGTCGAGATGGTGGACACCGTGCCCGCCGGTTTCGCCGGGTATTGAGCCGCGCACTAGAATCAGCGTCTATACGTACCGGCGCGAACCGAGGCGCCGGCCTGACGAAGGATGTATGCCGTGTCCGAGTTCGAGTCCGCGCCTGTCGTTGGCACCGCCCGTGTGAAGCGTGGCATGGCGGAGATGCTCAAGGGCGGCGTGATCATGGACGTTGTCACCCCCGACCAGGCGAAGATCGCCGAGGACGCCGGTGCGGTGGCCGTGATCACCTCCGACGAACAGTGCCGAGGACGCAGGGGCCGTTGCCGTCATGGCGCTGGAACGCGTTCCGGCTGATATCCGCAAGGACGGCGGCGTCGCCCGCATGTCCGATCCCGACATGATCGACGGGATCATCGAGGCGGTCTCCATCCCGGTGATGGCCAAGGCGCGGATCGGTCATTTCGTCGAGGCCCAGATCCTGCAGGCGCTGGGGGTCGACTACATCGACGAGTCCGAGGT
>CAYMPK010000148.1:0-6744 GCA_964392145.1 uncultured Actinomycetes bacterium
CCGCACTGTCCAGGAACGCGGCGATCATCGGATCGTCCCGCGCCATGCCGTCGGGCAGCTTCACATCGTAGCTGGCCGGATCCACCGGATCGGCCGGCGGCGCGGGCTCGGGCTCGGCGGCCGGCGCTGGATCCTTGGGCAGATCCAACAGCGAGGGAGGCATGCCGCCATCAGCGGGCGCCGGATCGGCGGCGGGCGGCGGCGTCGGATCCGCCGAGCCGACAGCCGCCGCCCCCACGCCCGCCGGGTTCGCTGCAGCCGTCTACCACCGGGGCATCCCCGTGGTGCACGTCGCCACCACCTTGCTCGGGCAGATCGATGCCGCCATCGGCGGCAAGACGGGCGTCAACCTGCCCGAGGGCAAGAACCTGGTGGGGGCGTTCTGGCAGCCCGGCGCCGTGTTGTGCGACACCGAGGTGCTGGCCACGCTCCCGCCCCGGGAGTACCGCAACGGCCTCGGCTGGTACCTGCAACTGTCGGCCAAGGGCCTGATGGTCGCCGGTGGTTGGTACACCTCCACGACCGAGCAGGTGGCGCGCTACCGCGCGGCCATCGACGGGGGGGCTGGTGATCCGCTCGCCGGATACCTCGAAGAACTGCGCCGCAACGGCTTCACGATCGGTCGTGAGCAACTCAAGTCGCGTCCGCGGGGGGTCCCGGCAGACCACCCGCAGCTGGAGTTGTTGCGCTATCGGTCGATCTACGCGAGCCGGGACTGGCAGCCCGCCGCGTGGATGGGCACGCGCGCCGCGACCTCGAGGGTGGCGAAGGCCTGGCGGGCCATGTCCCCCTGGCTGCAGTGGCTCGCAGACGTGGTGGGCCCGGGTGAAGCGCCGCTGGGTGGCCGGGCTCGGAAGTCCTCGCGGGCGGCCGGATCCAGGACCGGCGGGCAGGACGGACTGTGACGCCATGAGGACGCTTGCGATCGACTGCGGTGGCTCTGCCATCAAGGGATCCGTCTTGGACGAAGGCGGCGCGCTGACATCCGAGCGCGTCCGGTACCGGGTTCCCTATCCGATGACGCCGGACGACTTCTTCGGTGTCCTGGATCGGATAGCGAGTGCTAGCGGTCCCTTCGATCGGGCCACTGTCGGAATGCCGGGCATCATCAGGCACGGACGGGTGGTTCATACGCCGCATTACCCCACGGTTGCCGGGCCCCATTCAGCCCTTGATCCCGAGTTGCTCGCGCTGTGGAACGGGTTGGATGTCGCCCACGAACTGGTGGATCTGTGGCGCAGACCGGTGCGTGTGCTCAACGATGCCGAGGTCCACGGCGCGGCAGTGATCGCCGGTCGCGGATTGGAACTCGTCCTCACGCTGGGTACGGGGCTCGGCTGCGCCATCTTCGATGAGGGACGTCCGGCTCCGAAACTCGAGCTGTCACGGGCGACCGTGCGCAAGGGAGTCATCTACGACCAGTGGATCGGTGCTGAGGCCCGACGCGATGTCGGAAAGGCGAAGTGGAGTAGGCGGGTGATCCGGATGATCGGTGAATTGCGCCCGGTGTTCTGGTGGGACCGGCTCTACCTCGGGGGTGGCGAGGCGAAGAACCTTCGAGGAGACCTGCCACCGGATGTGGAGCTGGTCCCGAACATCATGGGAATCGTCGGCGGGGTTCGGGTGTGGGAGTTGGGTCTGGGTAATCAGGCCGATTGAGCAGACCTTTCGACTGGGGCCTAGCCGTTGCTGCAGGTTGCGTTTACCGAAGCCCAATCGGCATCGCAGGTGAGTTGCGTGCTGGACCTGATGGCGGTGAGCAGCGCTTCGACGGCGGCCGTCGTCGCCCTCGGATTGTCCTGCTGAAGGACATGCCCCGACTCCGCGGTCACCAAGATGGAGTTGGCCGACAATGCCGCGGCGTCTCGCTGGTCGCGCACCCACTCCTCAGTGACGGCCGTCGGCTGGCTGTACCTCGGCCCGTTGAGGTGGTCGCCGCCCGGATCTGATGCGCTGAGGACCACCAGTGGCAGGTTGCCGAGGGTAGGCCCGTCCCCGGTGGCTTCGTAACTGCGCGAGAGGTTCACCTGCGTTCCGGCCTCCGGCCAGGAGACCCAGTTGGTGGGTTCGTTGGGCGAGACGCCTTCGGCAAGAAGCAGGCCGGCGACCTCCCCGCGATACTTGTTCGCGAATGCACGGGCTACGAGTCCGCCGTAGGAGTGTCCCAGCAGGGCGAAGGGGCCGGATTCACCTGCCGCAGCCAGAGCTGCCGACAGTTCGTTCGCGTGGAGGCCGGCGTCGACGTCGGCGGATCCTTCGCGGGGTGGGCTGCCGCCGATCCCGGGGCGGTCGTAGACGCAGGTGCGCGTCAGACGGCGAAGGGCTGGAAGTTCGTCGAGCCAATCCTGGGCGCCGGAGTCGAGTCCGGGGATGACCACCAAGGTCGGGGACCCGCTTCCCGCGCAGTCCAGATACTGCGAGACTCCGTCTGCTGTGACGATGCGCTGGAGTGTCTGACTGTGACTCCCACTTTCCCCGCTGCCGGACCGCGTGCCCTCACCGGCGGCGGGAACCGCCCCGGGCGACTGCTGAGATCCGGCGCCGACCTTCCCGGTGCTGTCGGCCGGGACAGATGCGGCTCCGGTTGAGCAACCCGTGACGGCTGCGGCAAGGAGCAGCAGGGCGGCCACGGCCTTTCGCATGGTCCCAGGCTAAACGCAGTCAGGCCCTCCCTCAGCGAGGTGGACCGCTTGATTGCGGAGTCGCCCGTGTACTTCCTGGCTAGGCTGAGGGTGTTCAGCGAAGCATGTGTCGGAGAGGAAGCAAGATGTCTGCAGGTGCACCGCCGCCACCTCCCCCGCCGCCGCCCGGGTCCGCCGCTGCCTCCCCCACCGCCGCCTCCGCCGGGGTCGGGGCCGCCACCATTGCCTCCCCCGCCGCCGGGGGTTGTGGGGGGCTATCCCGTTCCAGGGCCCCAGAACGGAATGGGAATCGCCTCCCTGGTCCTCGGGATCGTCGGACTGCTCGGCTGCTGCACCCTGGTCCCCTCGATCCTGGCCCTGGTGTTCGGGATCATCGGCCGCAAGAAGGTCGCCCAAGGCGTTGCGACCAACGGCGGGATGGCAACTGCGGGGATGATCCTGGGCATCGTCGGAATAGTGGCCGGCATCGTCTACTGGATCTACTCAGTGTTCAACGCCGCAAGTTCGGGGACCTTCAACACTTGACCCGACCGGGCTCGGGCACGCGCACCGCATCTGGGGTGGGGTCCGGCCGCTCAGCCCTGCGCGCCTCCCAGGTTCATCACCACGACGCCGGCGATCACCATCGCCATGCCGAGCAGGATCGGCACGGTCAGCCGCTCGCCGAACAGGATTGTCGCGGCAACCGCGACTCCCACGGTTCCCACTCCAGACCAGATGGCATAGGCGACGGCGACCCCGATCGACTTCAGGGCCTGTCCCAGCAACGCGAACGAGACGACATAGGCGAGCGCTACGCCGATGCTCGGCCACAATCTGGTGAAGCCGTCGGTGGCCTTGAGGAGCAGAGTTCCGCTCACCTCGCTTGCGATGGCCAGTCCGAGCAGCACCCATCCCATCCGCTGAGTTACTCCCCCGCCGGCGATGGCACACCTGAGTCCTGGAACCCCATTCGTTTGTGACTGCCGTCGCAGAAGGGCTTCTTCGCGCTGTGACCACATCGGCAGAGGAAGACCCGTTCTGATTCCTCGATGACGTCGCCATCGGCGGCAAGTACCTTGACCATGCCGCTCACCTCTAGCGGCCCATTGGCTGTGACCGACACCGTGACAGCCTCAATCGCGGGTTCAGCCTCGGTCAAGGGTTCCGCCTGCTGCTCATTGGGCCCGTCGTCGACGATGTAGCCCAGGGCCCCGCTGGGACAGCCGTCGATCGTCGCCCGGATGTCCCCCGCATCGGCGCCTGTGACGTCGATCCACGGTCGCTCCTGTGGTCGGAACACCCTCGGCAGCGTCGTTGCGCAGTGAGCGGAATGGATGCAGCGATCGCTGTGCCAGAGCACGGTGATGCCGTCGCCGACGTACTGTTTCTCAGTCATCGCGCCATTCTGGTCGCTACCGGTGGGCAGGGCAACCGATCTCCGCGAGACCGCACGACGGTCGTGCCGCGTCTCGATGGGTGCGGCTAGGCTGGTGGCGCGCACGGGAGGGATGTCCGAGCGGCCGAAGGATACGGTCTTGAAAACCGTCGTGGCGTAACCCGTCACCGTGGGTTCGAATCCCACTCCCTCCGCTCACGATCATCGCAAAGAGCGGCCCACCGCTGCCCCGCGGCGTCACAGGTATGGCTCGGATAGCCTGGGAGGGGCGCGGGCGTCGCGTCGGGTTGTTGTGGGTTAGTGGGGCGTGTTGTGTCCGACGGTGAGGTGTTGTTTGTTGATCATCCGGGGCATCCGTATGCGTTGAGGTATATGGAGGTTTTCCGGCGGCGTTTTGGGATGCCTTCGGTGTGTGTGTATTTCGATGCTGGGGCGTTGCGGGGTGAGGCGCGCAGGCTTGCTGGGCTGGGTTCGGATGTGGTGAGCCGGGTGTATGTGGCGTCGCCGGAGGATATCGACGGTATCGCTGAGGTGTTGGGTGAGCGTCATGATATTCGGGCGGTGGTGCCGTATATCGAGACGGCGTTGACGCCGAGTGTGCAGTTGGGTCGGCGGTTGGGGGTGAGTTGGGCGGAGAATCCGGCGTTGGAGTTGTTTCGTGACAAGCATGCGTTGAAGCGTCATGTGGCGTCGATTCCTGGCGGTCCGCGGGTCAATTCGGTGGCGTTGGTGAATGGTTTTGACGATGTTGAGGTGGCGTTGGCCTCTGGTGGTTTTGATCGGTTCGTGTTGAAGCCCAATGATGGGTTCGGTAATTCGAATATCGGCTTCTTCGATAGTTCGTCGCCGGTGGATGAGGTGGCGGCGCATGTTCGGTTGATCGGTGGGCCGATTCTGATGGAGGAGTTCCTGGCGGGTCCGGAGTATGCGGTGAATGGGCAGGTGGATGGTGAGGGCCGCGCCACCGTCCTCGGCGTCTATCTGGAAGTCCGTGAGCCCCTCAACGGCCGACCCAACATCCAAACCGGGTCGCGGACGGTGCATCGTGACGATCCGGCGTTTCAGCCGTTGGTGGATTATGTCGAG
Organism: uncultured Actinomycetes bacterium; assembly: GCA_964392145.1. Taxonomy (GTDB): domain Bacteria; phylum Actinomycetota; class Actinomycetes; order S36-B12; family UBA10799; genus JACJWR01. The sequence continues at coordinate 5,107 of CAYMPK010000148.1, forward strand.
GGTCTGGTGTCGTTGTCGGGGTTGACGCGTAGCCCGTTCCACGCCGAGGTCAAGTTCGATGATCGGGGTCCGTGTCTGGTGGAGGTCGCCGCCCGCCTCGCCGGCGCCGGCGGCACTGAAGATGTTGATTGGAGCCATAACGACAGGGTCGATACGTTCGACCTGTCGGCGCACTACTACCTGACCGAGCAGTCCTACGGCCCGATCCCGGTGGACTGGGACTACTACCACTCCCACGTCGTCAACACGGTGATGGGTCCGGCCGCGACGACCGAGCGGATCTACGAGATGACCGGCGACGACATCGTCGAGGAGCTGCCCGAGTTCCGCGGCTGGGTGGTCAAGCCCACGTTGGGCCAGCGGGTCCGACGCACCGTCGATCTTGAGTCCGCCGCCTACATGGTGCGGCTGATCACCCGTACCGACGAGCAGATGGATGCCGCGGTCGACTACGTTCGCCGGACCGTGCAGTGGAACGACCGCTCCGAAGGGGTTACCCGCCTGGTCAAACGGGCCTGGATGGCGACCACCCTGGTCGCCAACCGCATCACCTCGAAACTGGCACAGCGGAAGCTACACGTCCAGTGGATACCTGATTCACGTGGTCCTGGGCGGGACCGCGGAGGATCTCAGTGATGTGTTGCCTCTCAGTCACGGATGTAGATCAAGCCAACCGTCGCGTCGGGTTGTTGTGGGTTAGTGGGGCGTGTTGTGTCCGACGGTGAGGTGTTGTTTGTTGATCATCCGGGGCATCCGTATGCGTTGAGGTATATGGAGGTTTTCCGGCGGCGTTTTGGGATGCCTTCGGTGTGTGTGTATTTCGATGCTGGGGCGTTGCGGGGTGAGGCGCGCAGGCTTGCTGGGCTGGGTTCGGATGTGGTGAGCCGGGTGTATGTGGCGTCGCCGGAGGATATCGACGGTATCGCTGAGGTGTTGGGTGAGCGTCATGATATTCGGGCGGTGGTGCCGTATATCGAGACGGCGTTGACGCCGAGTGTGCAGTTGGGTCGGCGGTTGGGGGTGAGTTGGGCGGAGAATCCGGCGTTGGAGTTGTTTCGTGACAAGCATGCGTTGAAGCGTCATGTGGCGTCGATTCCTGGCGGTCCGCGGGTCAATTCGGTGGCGTTGGTGAATGGTTTTGACGATGTTGAGGTGGCGTTGGCCTCTGGTGGTTTTGATCGGTTCGTGTTGAAGCCCAATGATGGGTTCGGTAATTCGAATATCGGCTTCTTCGATAGTTCGTCGCCGGTGGATGAGGTGGCGGCGCATGTTCGGTTGATCGGTGGGCCGATTCTGATGGAGGAGTTCCTGGCGGGTCCGGAGTATGCGGTGAATGGGCAGGTGGATGGTGAGGGCCGCGCCACCGTCCTCGGCGTCTATCTGGAAGTCCGTGAGCCCCTCAACGGCCGACCCAACATCCAAACCGGGTCGCGGACGGTGCATCGTGACGATCCGGCGTTTCAGCCGTTGGTGGATTATGTCGAGGGTCTGGTGTCGTTGTCGGGGTTGACGCGTAGCCCGTTCCACGCCGAGGTCAAGTTCGATGATCGGGGTCCGTGTCTGGTGGAGGTCGCCGCCCGCCTCGCCGGCGCCGGCGGCGCCCAGGACATGGACATCAACCACGGGGACAAGGTCGAT
>CAYMPK010000149.1:0-6695 GCA_964392145.1 uncultured Actinomycetes bacterium
GGCCGGGACGGTAGCCGCCTGAGCCGACGTCGTGCCCACCACTCCGGCAGTCACCGCCAACGCTCCGCTTGCGGCGACAAGAGCCAATCGACTTGTCCGAGACATTTCTGACCACCTGATTCGGGTTGATGACCTCGGGATTCGCATTCCCGGTTGCTCGGTCTTGTACCCACCCAGGTGCGCGCTCATGCATCGCACAGCAGGAATTCTCCGAGATCCTCGTGAGCGGCGCCTTGCGGTGGGTGGCAGGCTGAGGACATGAGGGAATTCGATGCCGATGTCGTGATTGTCGGTTCCGGTTTCGGAGGCAGCGTCGCAGCCCTGCGCGCCGCACAAGCAGGCAAGCGTGTCATCGTTCTCGAACAGGGCCGAAGGTTATCCCCGGGAGACCTCGATAGAGGTGCCGAGCGCACCCGATCATTGTTGTGGGAGCCCGCGCTCGGACTCACCGGCTACTTCCGTCAAACCGTGTTGCAGGACGTGGTGGTGGTCGGTGGCGTCGGAGTGGGTGGCGGATCGATCGTCTACGCCGCGGTTCTGCTGGAGCCGACCGAGGAGGCGTTCCAAGCCCCCGGTTGGCGAGCCTCGTCCGTGGACTGGCACGCCGAACTCGCACCCCACTACCGGACTGCGGCCACCATGCTGGGCCGTCAGCTGAACCCCAACGTCGGCATCCAGGACATCTGGCTTCGGGACTCCGCGGCACTGCTCGGGGTCGAAGGAACGTTCGGCCCCACGCCTCAGGGCATCGATTTCGACGCCTGCATCGGCTGCGGACAATGCATCACCGGATGCCCGCACGGCGCGAAGAACACCCTCGACCGCAACTACCTGGCTGGCGCGGAGAGCCTCGGCGCAGAGATCAGGCCTGAGTCGCGGGTGGAGATCCTGATGCCACTGGATGCCGGGGGTCGCCCGCGCATGTCCGGGGATACGCCCGACGGAAGCGTCGAGAATCCCGACGCGGACGGTCGCCACGGGTGGCGGATAGTCATCCGCAACCCCTTGACTCGCGCCGGCAGCCGGCGTGGGCGTGGCAGCGTGAGCAGCATCACCGCCAGGGAAGTCGTGCTCTCCGCTGGGGTATTGGGCACAACAGAACTCCTGCTGGCCAACCGAGACCGCTGGCGAACCCTGCCTGGCCTCTCTGCCGCTCTCGGACAACACGTCCGGACAAACTCGGAGGCCTTCGCCGCCACCCTTCACCCGCCGGGGACAGATGTCACGGAGGGCGCGACCATCTCGAGTCACTACTATCCCGATCAGGTCACTCACGTGACCAATAACCGCTTCCCCAAGTCGTACTCGTTCATGAAGTGGTATCTCAGCCCGGCGGTATCTGAGCAGGATCCCCGTGCCCGCCGCCGCGCCACCCTGGCCGCGATGGCACGCCATCCATGGTCGGCGAGCAGTAACTTGCGCACCCGAGATTGGCATCGTCGCACCACTGTCCTGACCGTCATGCAGCACGCCGACAACGAACTCTCGCTCACATACGGTCGCCGACCTTGGGGCTGGTCGCTGGGAACGACGCAGGTCGAGGGTGGCGCGCCCGTGCCCAAACACCTGCCCCAGGCCGACGCAGCCGGGATCGCGCTTGCCGATGTCAGCGGCGGGAAGCCCTACGGGACACTGCTCGACACCGTTATGGGGATGGGTGCCACGGCGCACATCCTGGGCGGCGCCGTCATAGCCGACGATCCAGCCGTCGGGGTCATCGACTCCGACCAGCGTGTTTACGGATATCAGGGTTTGCGCGTCCTCGACGGATCGGCGGTGCCATCGAACATCGGGGTGAACCCCTCGCTGACGATCACGGCCATGGCCGAACGCGCGATGACCCGGTGGCTCGGCGGCGCACCGCAGGCGTGATCAGCCGTCGAGCCAGGAGCGGTCACGCCACGGGCTTGAGCCCAGTTCCGGATCGGACTCGGCTCCGAATCGTCGGAGTCGTTCGATCGCTGCCGCCCCTGAGGCCGCGGCCACGAACCCGGCGGCTTCGATCTGGAACGGAGCTCGCGAGTCAGTCGTTGCCCGGATCGAACGTTTGACACCGGCTACTGCAGCGGGATTCCACTGCGCGACCCGGTTCGCGACCCGACACGCCTCTGCCATCAGGTCCTCTGGTGACACCAGCTGGTCGACCAGGCCGACGGCAACGGCTTGCTGGGGGTCCAACACCCGAGCCTGCAGCATCATGGCGGCGGCGCGTGAGACCCCAACCGCGCGCGCCAGTCGGACGCTCCCACCGGCGCCGGGCGGGATTCCCGCGGAGATCTCGGGTAGCCCGATCCGGAAGTCCCCGTCCGCCATGATCCGCAGGTCGCAGGCAAGTGCGACCTCGCATCCGCCACCCAACGCATCACCGCTCAATGCTGCGATCACGACCTGCGGAAGCCGGCCGATCCGCGAGAGCGTTCGGTGCGTCGTGAGTATCTCCACCAGACCCGCAGCGGGTGTCCGGTTGAGCAGTTCCGCTGCGCCAGGCACTTTGGTCGCTGCAGCAACCGCAGCAATTCCCAGCCGGGCGCCTGGGTAGGGAGTTGTCAGCCCCAGTTCCTCCGCGCCGTCGGCGATCTCCGACAGGTCGTAGTGCGGCGCGAAGACACCGGGCCGAGGTCCTGTGATGACAACCGCCCGGGTTCGACTGTCGCGGGCAAGACGACGGGTCAAGGTGTCGAGGTCGAGGAAGACCTGTCGGTTGAGGAGGTCCGTCGGCCCATTGTCGAAACGGACCACCAGCGTGGTCCCCCTGGGCTCGAGCCGGAGCGTCGTGAACGTCGGCACCATGCCCTGATTCAAGCATGGAACTGAACCGCCTCCAGCGTGACCTCAACCACTACTGTCGTGCCGATGAGCACGTTGACGATGCCGATGAGCCTCGGCAAGGGCCCCTTCTCCTACCCGCCCTTCCGCAGGATCACACTTGCCCGCAGCGTCTCAGCGCTGGGCTCGTGGATGCAGACGATCGCGGCTGGCTGGTTGGTCTTTCACCTCAGCGGCAGCGCCATGGACGTGGGGGTTCTCGCGGCTCTCGCCACTGGCCCGAGCCTGATCGGCACACCCATCGGCGGCATGTTGGCCGATCGATACTGCCCGAGGAAACTCGCGATCGGTCTCAGTTGGGCGCAGACGGCGTCGCCCGCATTGCTAGCCGTCTTGGCGTTCACCAACGACTTGACTGTGCCGCTGATCTTTCTCCTGGTACTCCTGGGTGCCATCCCCAATGCGCTACGTTCCCCGATCATCGCGGTTGTCGTTCCCTTCACCGTTCCGCCGGAGCTGCGTCACGCTGCTGTTGCAGATGGCTCAGCGGCCTACAACATCTCCGTCTTCGCCGGCGCCGTGCTCGGCGGCGCAGCCGTTCAGCTCATCGGCGTCGGCGCCGCGTTCGCCGTCAACGCCATCTCGTTCGCATGCGTGGCCCTAGTGCTGATGCAGTCGTCCGTTCTGCAGCCGGCCTGCGACATGGCACGAAACCGACACGATGCCTCACTGGCGGTTGGCCTGAAGCAGGGATGGCCTTTGGCTTTCGTTCGGACCGTCGCCTACGGTGCGGCCATCTTCTTCGTTCTCATCGCACCGATTCAGCAGTTGATGCCCACGATCGCGGCCCAACACGGTGAAGGGGCAATGCTGCTGGGCGTGCTGTTGGGCTCGATGTTCGCTGGTGGACTCATCGCTAATCACTTCGTGCGTCGCTGGGTGACCGACGGACCCTCCGGGGAGAGGTCAATCACGCTCGCGGTACTCGTCTCTTCCATCCCGACCCTGCTGCTCGGATTCTCGCGCACCCTGCTGACAGACATCCTCCTACTCGTGGTGATCGGATTCTGTTGGGAGCTCGTCTTCGTCAGTTCCCAAACCACGCTGCAACTGGACGTTCCCGTAGCCATCAGAGGTCGGATGATCGGCCTCCTCTTCACCGTGGTCAGCGGTGGCGCAGCGTTGGGGGCGTTGGTCGTCGGCTATCTCTTCCAGGAGTTTGGGGTCGACTGCGGCCTGCTGGTCTGCGGCGTGGTTGTCGCCATTTGCGGAACGGTCATCTCTCTGCGCCAGCGGAGGAGAGCGCAACAGACAGACTGATCACGCCTCCACCCGAGCAGCCCCAACCTCCGGGTTCCGCTGTGACTGCGCTAATCGTTGCCAGGTGGATGCGAGAACTCGGATGCCGGAATGGTGCCTAGCCGCCCCGCCTCGTAGTCCTCGAAGGCCTTCACGAGTTCAGCGCGGGTGTTCATCACGAAGGGGCCGTACTGGGCAACCGGCTCTTTGATGCGCTGGCCACCCATGAGCAGGATGTCGAGCGGTCCGGTGTCACCAGCCCGCACACTGATGACGTCTCCACTGCCGAACTCGATCAACTGATGGGCGGAGACCGGTCGACACTCCGCACCGACACAACCGTCGCCCGTCAAGACATAGACCAGGGCACTGTGACTCGGCTGCCACGGCACCACCAGTTGCGCACCCGGCTCGAGGGTGGCATGAGCCAATGTGATCGGCGTGTAGGTGGCTCCGGGGCCATGGTGGCCGCCCAGTTCCCCCGCAATGATCCGTACGAGGGAGCCACCGTCCGCCGAGGTGACGAGACCCAGTTGGTCCTTCTCGATGGCCTGGTAGCGGGGCGCAGACATCTTCAATCGAGCCGGCAGATTGACCCAGAGTTGTATCGCGTGTGTGGGTCCGCCCGCCTCGAACATCCGCTCGCTGGGCAGCTCGTCGTGCAGGATGCCCGCTCCAGCCGTCATCCATTGGGTGTCGCCGTCGCCGATCAGCCCGCCACCGCCGTTGGAATCCTTGTGGGCGGTCTCACCGTCAATGACGTAGGACACCGTCTCGAACCCGCGGTGGGGATGCCAGGGAGCTCCCACCGCCTCCTTCGGTCCGTAGACGACCGGGCCGATCTGGTCGAGCATCAGGAAGGGATCAACCGCAGCGTAGGTACTCCCAGCGAACGCCTTCCACACGGGAAACCCCGCGCCCTCGCGGGCTGGCCGGGAATTCGTGACCGCGCGCACCCCACGGTTTCGATGCCCAGCCGGCGGCTGCTCGAGTCTCGGGAGTACGAGCAGGTCGTCGACAGTTACTGCTGGCATCGTCGGGTCCTTCCGTACGCGGGGCGACCGTCACGATCGCATATCGTTGAACCGTCAACCAGATGGCACGTGCGAGTATTCCCTCCGATCGGGCGGTGGACGCCGCCTGGAAACCGCCTGGGTCGCCCGGCGGCGCTCCTCCCGAACAACTGTCGCGCGCCGCGCTACTCCGAACCCTGGATGTTGACGGCCTTGTCGAGGCCCTTCTCGAGCTCAGCCACGGCAGCTTGCACGTCACCTTTGTCGATCTTCTTCTGGGCTTTGTCGACCGCATGGTCCAGTGCGTTGTCGACATCTGTCGCGGTGGAATCCACCGCCACCGCGACGATCGCGGCCTGGCCAGCATCCAAGAGTTGCCCCAGCTCCTTGAGGTCCGAACGCGAGATCCCGCCGGCGAAATGGCCGATGGTGCCCAACACCACGCCACCTACGGCCGCGTCGACGACGAGGCCACCGAGAACCGCCAGGCCAGCTGGCGGGAACAACGCACCGATGATCGCTCCACCAACGACCCCTACCCCACCGGCAACCTTGCCCGCGTGGGTGGACTCATGAACCTTGATCCGACCTTTGTCGTCTTTCGTGACAAGAGCCGCCGTCAGGTCTCGGATCTCGCCATCTCGCTTGATCTCTTTGAGTGCGTCGAGATCGGCGGCCGCATTCTCGATCGAATCGTAGGTACTCGCGAACAGGATGTAGTCCTTGTCTGCCATGGGTCTCCTTGATGTCGTAGTGGAGGCAACAGTGTCCCCCAAGGGCCGGTGCGGAGTCGATTTGACGAGCCCGCGACTGCCCGCAGCGTTTACGGGGCGCGAGCACCGCCGGTACCCTGGTGTCCCCCGAGACAAGATGAGACCGCCGCAGTGAATCGACTCGCCCAGGCAACGCCCGCCGTTGCTCCCAGAACCGCCGATGATCCAAGACGGATCGGCGGCTACCGGGTGCTGGGGCGCCTGGGGGTTGGCGGAATGGGCACGGTCTTCCTGGCGGCGGACCAGACCGGGCGTCAAGTGGCCGTCAAGGTGGTAGCACCGAGTTGGGCGGCGATTCCGAGTTATCGCGCACGCTTCAGCCGCGAGGTGCGCGCGCTTAAGCGGGTCTCGGGCGCGGACGCCGTCAGGGTGGTCGAGTTCGATACCCAGACGACCCCCCAGTGGGTCGCGATGGAGTACGTGCCAGGACCCACGCTGTTTTCGCAGGTAGCCGCCGAAGGCCCCCTGGCTGCAGACGATGTGGCCCCGCTAGCGCTGGCGCTGGTTCGGTCGCTCGAGGCTCTGCACAGGGCGGGCATCATTCACCGAGATCTGAAACCTGGCAACGTGATCCTGTCCCCCGACGGTCCTCGCATCATCGACTTTGGAGTGGCAACCCTCACCCACGATGCGGAGGTGACCACGATCGGGGAACGTCCGGGGTCACTTGCGTGGATGACGCCCGAGCAGCTCACCGACGGCCGGGTCACCACCGCGAACGACCTGCACGCGTGGGCGCAGGTGGTCTGCTATGCCGCCAGTGGGCGCGGCGCCTTCGGGACGGGAACGCCCGAGCAGATCGCCCAACGGATTCGAATGGGGGAACCCGACCTGGACCTGATCG
>CAYMPK010000150.1:0-6691 GCA_964392145.1 uncultured Actinomycetes bacterium
CGAGGCCGCTGCCCGAGCGACCCGCGACTAGGCGGGTCCGATGGATCGTCGAACGTTCCTCCGACTGGGCGCGTGGGGGTCGACCGGGCTCCTCCTCGGGGGTTGCGCCGGCACAGCCCAAACAGGGCCCAGTGGCAGTGCGGATCCTTCGGGAGGGTTCCGGGCAGGTCCACCGACGGGCTCCATCGTCACACGCTGGGACTCCGACCAGTGGTCGCGCGGGTCCTACTCGGCGCTGCCGGCAGGCACCTCCTGGCGCGCGCGCCAAGTTCTGGCCGATGCGGTGATCGGTTCAAGGGTCGTGTTCGCCGGGGAATACACCGCCACGGACTACCCCGCGACTGTGCACGGTGCGTACGGTTCAGGTCTGCGGGCGGCTGCCAGGTTGACGAGTCTGTTGTCACCGGGGGCCCGGGTGGTGGTCGTCGGTGCAGGTCTCGCCGGATTGGCGGCCGCCACTTCGCTCGTCAGGGCCGGCTTCGGCGTGCAAGTACTCGAGGCCCGCGATCGCGTCGGCGGCCGGGTGCACACGGATAGTTCGCTCGGCGCACCGGTGGAACTCGGGGCGGCCTGGATCCACGGGGTCGCGGGGAATCCCATGGTCGAACTGGTGGCCGCTGCGGGACTGCGTCTGGTACCGACCGACTTCGACGACTTCGAGGCCCGCAGCTACCGCGATGGCCGTGACGTCACTGGAGTTTCGAGCGCTGACGCGGAATTGACCCGGCACCTCACGGTTATCGCCGACGAGGAACCGCCGGAGTCGCTCACGGTGGCCGGGGCCCTGGCCGCCCGGGGCTGGGTGGCCGACACCGAAGAGCGGCGCTTGGCGGAACTGACTGAGGTGGTCATGGACTACGGCCTCGACCTCGACCGGTTGGGGGCGCAGGCGCTGTGGGAAGGTCGGGACTACCGGGGTGGCGACTCCCTGGTCTCAGGCGGCTTCTCAAAGGTTCCTGAGATGTTGGCTCGCGCAGTGGACGTCCAACTCGGCGCGGCGGCCACCGCGGTTGACATCACCGACTCCGGCGTCGCGGTCAGAACGGCCTCCGGCGAGCTCGCCGCGGCGGGCGTCGTGGTGGCGGTCCCGCTGGCCCTGCTGGCAGCGGATCTGCCCGAGATCGCCCTGCCGCAGGCCGCGCGGGCGGCGGTCAACGGTCTGACCACCGGTCATCTGGAGAAGGTGGTGCTCGCCTATCAGGGGCAGTGGTGGCCGTCGGTGCAAGTGATGCAGGTGATGTCGGCGCCCGGTGGCCTGTGGAGCGAATGGTACGACCTGCGGCGGGTCACCGGGCGGCCATTGGTCGTGGGGTTCAGCGGTGGTGGCGGCGCGTTGACTCGGCCTGCAGACGACTCCGCCTGTGTTGCTCAGGCCGCCCGCGCCCTGGAGTCAGCATTCGCCCGGTGACGCAGGCGGGAGACTGACGGGCCTTTCGTGGTGAGCATCGGAACCCACTGTGTCAGTAGGCTGGGTGCGTGGTCGCACTGGGCAGGAGTGAGGTGGCAACCCCGGCGGGCTCGGTGACCCTTGTTGTCCCGAAGTGGGCAATTGCCCCCGCTTCCATCTGCACGCTTCGCGGGATCTAGGAGCCTTCGGTGTCAGGTGCATCCCACGGCTGGGCCCGGGAAGCGGCCATGAATCCCAATGTGTACGTTCGACGACGACTCGCCGAGGCGGAGGACCTGACTACAGAGTTGATGCTGCTGATGGTTTCCGACTCCGATGCCGACGTCCGTCTGACCGTGGCGAGTCAGCCGAACCTCCCGGCGGCCGCACTGCCCGCACTCGCCCAGGACGCAGATGGCATCGTCCGCGGCGTGGCGGCCGGAAATGTCGAGATGCCCACCGCCTTGCTGGTGTCGCTCGCGTCCGACCCTGACCCGTGGGTGAGGGAGCGGGTGGCAGGCAACCGGTCGACGCCGCCCGAAGTGCTGGCTTCGCTGGCCCTCGATCCAGATCTGGCCGTTCGGCAGTCGGTCGCCTGGAATCCGGTGGCACCGACAGCCGCACTGAAGACCCTGGCCTCCCAATACGACGAGTGGACCCGCCTGCGAGTCGCCGGCAACGTCAGTGCACCGGCCGACGTGCTGGCGTCCCTCGCCGCCGTTGAGGATGACGAGGTTCGCAGCATCATCGCCGGAAACCTATCGGCGCCGGAGGCTCTCCTGCGCTCGCTGGCGGCTGATCCCGATCCCGAGGTGGCCGAACGTGCGGCCGGCACGCTGTGGTGGCAGGAACACTGTCCGGAACCTGAGGCGCCTTAACGGGCCACCTCGGCAGAGCCCTCGAGGTTGCCCAGCGACGCGGATCCTTCGTGCCGCTCAGTCCTCGCTGGGCGGGGAGGTCTTGTCGGAGGCGGCGTCCAGTATCGCTCCGAAACGGCCCAGGGAGGCCGTCAGCTCGCTCGGTACAACCCAGACCTTCGACGCGTTTCCTTCGGCGATCGCAGGGATGGTCTTCGTGTAGTACTGGTACGCCACAGTGGCAGCATCGGGGCCGGACTCCTGGATCGCGTTGATGACTGTCCGGATCGCCGCCGATTCCCCCTCGGCACGAACCCGGGAGGATTGGGACTCACCTTCTGCCCGCAGGATCGCCGCTTGCTTGGCGCCCTCAGCGCTGAGGATCGATGCTTGCCGCTCGCCCTCGGCGGTCAGGATCACAGCGCGCTTCTCACGCTCGGCCTTCATCTGTTTCTCCATGCTGTCGAGCACGTTTGCCGGCGGCGTGATGGATTTCAGTTCCACCCGATTCACCCGCACTCCCCAGCTTCCGGTCACTTCATCGAGGACGGTTCGAAGTTCGGTGTTGATGGACTGCCGCGATGTCAGCGCCTGCTCCAGGTTGAGATTGCCGATCACGTTGCGCAGGGTCGTGACGGCCAGTTGCTCAATCGCGCTGAGGAAGTCGGCGATCTCATAGGTGGCGCGTTCGGGATTCGTCACTTGGTAGTAGATGACCGTGTCGATGTTCACCATGAGGTTGTCCTCGGTGATCACGGACTGCGGGGGAAAGGACACCACCTGCTCGCGTTCGTCGATGACAGTCGCCAGTCGGTCGACGAAAGGGATCAACATGTGAAGGCCGGGATTGAGGGTGCGCTGATAGCGACCAAGCCGTTCGACGATCCCCGCCCGTGCCTGCGGGATGATCCGCACCGTTCGCACGATTGTCAGGATCACGAAGAAGATCACGAACAGCGGGATGATGATGGACAGTGCGGTGGACATGGGGGCTCCTTAGGCAGCTTCGTGAACGAGGGCGGTGACGCCGTCGATCGTGGTGACCGTGACCGGCGTTCCGGCTGGGAGTTCATCGGTGGCCGAGTAGAAGTTCGGATCGAGGCGGGCGGTCCATTCCTGACCCGAGAGTTTGATCATGCCGGACTCGGTGGTCAGGGCCACGAGGGCGACGCCGGGTGCATCCAGCAGGCCCTCGATGCCGGTGCGCAATTCGGAGCTTCGGCTCTGCAGGCGTCGCAACAGCGGTTGTCGCACGAGCAGCAGGCCGGCCGCCGACACGACTGCGAAGGCGACAACCTGCCACGGTGCCGGGACCTCGGCGGCGGCCAGAGCCGCCGCCGCCAGTCCGCCGGCAGCCAACATCACCCACACCAAGTTGACCGTAAGGACCTCGAGGATGCCCGAGATCACGGTCACAGCCAACCACGCCCAGAGCAGATCCTCAGGACTCATGGCTTCATTGTCGCACTTTCCGCGCTATCCGCCGCCGCCCTGCGGCTGTACTCGCAATCGCCCGGCGAACTGCAACATGATGGCCACCGTCGCGGTCCAGCCGGTCTGATGACTCGCCCCGCAGCCGTGGCCGTCATCGCCGTCGAAGTACTCGTAGAAGGGCACCAGGTCGCGCCAATGCTCATCGTGTTGGAAGTAGTCGTTGTCACCGAACACCACTCGCCGACCGTCCTCTCCTCGGACGAATATCCGGGTCAGACGCTTGGACAGGTCCTCTGCCACTAATGCCAGACGCATGTGGTTGCCGCTCCCGGTCGGGTACTCGATCTCCAGGGTGTTGCCGAAGAAGGAGTCGTAGGCCAGCAGACTCTGGAGCAGCATCAGGTTGATGGGGAACCAGATCGGTCCGCGCCAGTTGGAGTTGCCGCCGAACATCTTGTTCTTCGATTCCGCCGGCCAGTAGGGAAGGTCGAAGCCCTGGTCACCGACCCAGAAGGTGTAGGGCTCGTCGCGGTAGCGTGCGGACAACGAGCGGATACCGAACTCCGAGAGCAACTCATTCGGATCGAGCATGTGCTCCAGGATGCGACGGAGACGCTCTCGCTTGACCACGCTGAATAGCAGCGCATGTCCGTCGCCGAGGTCCGGGGTGAGGGCCACGCTGCCCTGGAACTCCGGATGGTGCTTGAGAACCTTCTCCCGCAGTTGGGCCAATTCCGGCGCCAATCCGTAGTTGGGGCCGTGCGGATCCTTCGCCACCCCGATGGCCGCGACGGCCAACAGCGGGATCAGCGCCTGCATCGACACCACGCCGAGTTGGTTGTGCCCGCCGTCCGGGTCGACGATCGAATCGCAGTAGAACCCGACCTCGTCGTTCCAGAGGCTGACGCCATCACGACCGTGTTCGAGGGCACTGCTGAGGATGGCGAAATCGAGAAGCAGCTTCTCTATGTCGTTGTCGTATCCCGGATAGTGGCGCCGAAGTTCCAGGGCTATCTCCGCCATCTGCATGATCAGATGCGCCACCCAGGCGGTGCCGTCGCTCTGCACCAGGTTGCCACCGGTGGGCAGCGGATGGTCGCGATTGAACACGCCGATGTTGTCCATCCCCAGGAAGCCGCCGGCGTACAAGTCCTTGCCCAGCGGATCCTTGGTGTTGAGCCACGAGTTCAGGCAACTGAGTAGCCCGCGGTAGGCCGTGGCCAGAAAGCCGATGTCAGGTTCACCTGTGGAAGCGGCGTCGAGGACATAGATCTGCCAGGTGGCCCACGCAAGCACCGGCGGATTGGTGTTGGAGAAGTCCCACTCGTAGGCCGGGACCTCACCGTGTGGATGCTGATACAGGCTCGACAGCATGTAGATGACCTGCTTCTTGGCGAAGGGGGCATCCACCAGCGCCATCGTGACCGCATGGAAGGCCAGGTCCCAGGCGGCGTACCAGGGATACTCCCAAGCGTCCGGCATGAGCAGGACGTCCTCGTTGACGGCGTGCTTCCATCGGGAGTTGCGCCCGTGCCAGCGTTCCGGGGGCGGTTCGGGCAGGGTCTCGTCGCCCTTCAGCCACCGTGTGACGTGATAGTTGTAGAACTGTTTGGACCACAACAAGCCGGCGATGGCTTGGCGCTGCACGAGCTTCTCATCCGCCTGCAGGGTCGGACGTTGCCATGAGTCGTAGTAATCGTCGGCCTCCCTGCGACGCGCCTCGAGGATGGCGTCGGCGTCGGCGAACGGGTCGGAGAGTTCACGAGGGCTGAACCGCGTCGTCATCGTCCACGAGCCGCCGGCCGGAATCGCGGCGACCGCGACCGCCGCGGCCTTGCTGCCGAACTCTGTCGAGACGGCGGAGTCGTCGCCGCCCACGATCGCGTTGTTGATTCCGTCCTTGACGTAGCGGGTGACGTTCTCGGTGCCGAAGATGCGCTCGTTGTTGGTGTTGTTCTCGCAGAACATCCAACGTATCGGAGGAACACGGGACCCTGCAGGGGTGCCACCGGAGTAGGTCGGTGCCGTCGTCGTGGCATAGCTCCAACGGGGGCCGAGTTCGTGATGATCCAGGGTCACTCCGTCGGTGGTGCGTTGGATTCGGGGGATCTCGTTGCCGAATTCCCAGGACCACAGGTTCCTGAACCACATCTGCGCTGCGATGTGCAGGGGCGCCTCGGCGGGGCCGCGGTTGACAGCGGTGATCCGGCAGATCATGTCCTCGGGGTCGGCTTTCGCGTACTCCACAGTGATGTCGAAGTAGCGGTTCGCCAGCCACATGTCCTTGAGCGCGTCGTACAGCTTGTACTCGGGGTCGATGGTGCCAAGAGCGCCGTTGGTCGTGATGAGGTCCTCGTAGGGGAAGGCCTCCTGCGGGTACTTGTACACGGCGCTGGCATAACTGTGCGTCGGCGTGTTGTCGGTGAAGAACCAGTAGTCCTTCACGTCCTCGCCGTGGTTGCCCTGCTCGTTCGTCAGACCGAAAGGACGCTCCTTGATGTGACTGTCGAGCCCGTTCCAGAAACCCAGACCGAAACAGAGGAATTGTTTTCGATCGCACCAACCCGCGAGACCATCCTCGTTCCAACGGTAGGTCCGGCTGCGGGCGTCATCGTAGGGGAAGTAGTTCCAGGCGTCACCGTTGGCCGAGTAGTCCTCCCGAACGGTGCCCCAGGCTCGCTCTGAGAGGTAGGTGCCCCAGTGCTGCCACGACGCGGTGCCGCGATGACAGTCATCCAGGCGAGACTGCTCGGCCGTTGTGCGTCTGGCCTCGGAGGCCGCGGCCTGGATCTTCGTGCGGGCTTCCTGCTTGCGGTCTCCGCCGCCGGCGTGTCTGCTCTGCGGCGTTTCCTGCATCCCTGCCACCTCCGACACCCGACGCTTGTCGGCCCACCATAGCGGCGAGGCAGGGCGGATTCCGGCCGAAGGAGGCGCGGAATCGGAGCCTCCCCAGGCTGGCGACGGCTAGAGGCGATCGAGGATCTCGGCCTTCTTGCGTTCGTAGTCCGAGGGG
>CAYMPK010000151.1:0-6656 GCA_964392145.1 uncultured Actinomycetes bacterium
GCGCCGAGGCGCTTCACCGGCTGGCCAGGTTCGCCGAGGCCGATGCGGTACTCGCTGAAGAGACCCTGTTGATCCTAGAAGGGCGACTTGTCCTTCGCGAACCGGACATCTCGGTAGGGCCGGTACAGATGCGGTTCGCCGAACTCCGGAGCGAGTTCGGCGCCGAGGGCGACCAACGGGGCGCGTACCTCGCGCACGTAGTCCTGCTTGTGGGCCTGCCACCACGACTTCGTCGGATCCGCCGCGAGGGCATCGTAGAACTCAAAGGCCTCCGCCGGGATCCCGGTGAAGGGCCCGGGCACGTCTGGGGTCGACCGTCGCGTCGTCATCACCGCTCGCCCGCCAATCCCGCCAGGAAGAGGGTCTCGGCAAGCACCGCCGACTCCAACTCCGCAAGGTTCACGCTCTCGTTTGGCGCGTGGATACGGGCCAATGGATCTTGAGCACCGACCAGCAGGAGTTCTGCGCGTGGCACAACCTCGGACAGCACATCCACCAGCGGAATGCTGCCACCCGCGCCTGCCATCACCGCCGCCTTGCCGTAGGCCTCGGCCATCGCCTCGCGCATGGCCCGATAGGCGGGTCCGTCTGTCGTCGCTTCGAATCCGGCGGACGCCTGGGTGGAATCCACAGTCACGACGATGCCCCAGGGTGCGTGCGACTCGAGATGGGCCACCAGAGCGGCTTCCGCAGCGACGGGGTCGACGCCCGGTGGGATCCGGAGGGACACCCGGGCGCTGGCCGCGGGCACTACCGCGTTGATGGCGCCCGAAATCGATGGCGCGTCAATTCCCACCACGCTCACGGCAGGCATGCCGAAGAGCCGCGCGGCCACCGATCCCGAGCCGACCAACGGCTGGTGCGGAAGTACTCCGGCGACATCTCGGAATGTTCCTTCGTCGTACTCGGGTCCACTCCAGCCGGAACCATCGACACCCGCGACCGCGGCGTCGCCGGCTTCGTCGCGCAAGGTCGCCAGCAGGGTGATCAGCGCCATGAGTGCATCGGGAGCCGGGCCTCCGAACATCCCCGAGTGGACTGGGCCCGCGAGGGTCCGGACATGGACCGTGGCCATCACCATGCCTCGCAGCGCCGTGGTCAGTGTCGGCTCACCTAGAGCGAGGTTCCCCACATCGGCTACCACGATGGCGTCGGCGTCGAATAGCGCCGGGTTGGCCCGAGGGTACGCCTCGAAGGCGCCCCCGCATTCCTCCTCGCCTTCGACGATCACCCGCACCGTGCACGGCGGACGCCCCGAGAACGCCCTCATCACGGCTGCATGAATGGCCACGCCGCTCTTGTCGTCGGCGGCTCCCCGACCGTAGAGCCGACCGTCACGTACCTCCGGCTCGAAGGGCGGCGAGTCCCAGGCGTCGAGGTCGCCGGGTGGCTGTATGTCGTAGTGGGCGTAGAGCAAGACAGTCGGCGAGTGCGGCGGTCCGGCCGCTTCCGCATATACCGCCGGCGGGCCTTCCGGCAGCGGCAGCAGTTCCACGGTGCCGTACCCGGCATCGCGGAAGATCTCGGCGGTCCGCTCGGCCCCCCGCAGGACCTCGGCGGGCGGGAAGCCTGGGAATGCGCACGAAGGGATTCGCACCAGCGACTCGAGGTCGGCGACCGTGGTGGGCATACCTTCGGCAACCCTGGCCCGCAGTTCCGCCACGCTGATGCCGTTCATTTGCACGCCCATGGCGTTGAGACTAGGCCGGTGGCGCCCAGGATGGTGCCCGGCGGGACAGGAAGGCCGTCATTCCCTCGCGCGCCTCATCGGAGGAGAACAGTTGCGCGGAGACATCCGCGGTCCAGGCGAAGGCATCTGTACGCGACATGGTAGGAACCTGCCGCAGCAGTTTCTTGGTCGCTGTCAGCGCCTCGGGACCACCCAGCAGCAGCTTGCCCACCAACTCCGCCACGCTTGCGTCGAGTTCCTCAGGAGGAACGGCCTTGGTCACCAGCCCAGCCTCAACGACGCGCTCCGCCGTGACCCGATCTCCGGTGAGCAGCAACTCATAGCCGGACGACCGGTTCATCCGGTCCAGGCACACCACCGAGATGACGGCGGGCGCAACGCCCACCCGGACCTCGGAGAAGGCGAACTTGGCCGCCGCGGAAGCCACAGCGAGGTCACACGCGGCCACCAGGCCATTGCCGCCGCCGGCCACGTGACCCTGAACCTTGGCGACCGTGGGTTTCGGGTGGTCCAGTAGGTCCTCGAGTAGCGAGACCAGCGCCCTCGGACCGGACCCCGCGAAGGAATCGGCGTCTCCGCCAGTCGCGCCGGACAGGTCCGCCCCGGCGCAGAAGGTGTTTCCCGCGCCGGTCAGCACCACAACCCGAACTCCGTCGTCCGCAGCCGCCGTTGCCAGGGCCTGGCGCAATCCGGTGATCGACGCGGCATCCAGGACGTTTCGTCGGTCCGGGTTGTTGATGGTGATGGTGGCACAGCCATCGACCACCTCGTAGTGGATCGGTTGGTCGGACTGTTCGCTCATTTCCGGCCCATTCCTTCCATCATCGAGACAACGCGCAGCATGACCTCGTCGGCGCCGCCACCGATCGACGTCAGTCGGGCGTCACGGTAGTACCGTGCGGGCCACATCTCCTCGGCGTAACCCATGCCGCCGTGGAACTGCACACAGGCGTCGGCCACTTCCCGTTGCAGGCGACCGCACTTCAACTTGGCGTAGGTCGCCTCTCGGCTGACGTTCTCCCCCTGGGCGGCTCTCTCCGCGGCGACCCGACAGTAGGTCGTCAGGAGTTCGACCTCGACGTACAACTCCGCGAGGCGGTATTGCAGGTACTGATTGGCGAGCAGCGGCTTGCCGAAGGCGTCCCGGGTCTGCAGGTATTCCTTCGTGCGGTCCAGCGCTCGGTGGGCCGAAGCCACCGACATGTAGGCGCCGATGAGTCGTTCGTCCTGGAACTGGGCCATCTGCTGCTGGAAACCCTTGCCGATCTCGCCGATGGTGTTGGCCACCGGAACCCGGACGTTGTCGAAGACCAGTTCGGCTGTGTCGGAGGAGCGGTTGCCCATCTTGTCGATGGTGCGACCCACCGAGAATCCAGGGGTGTCTGTGGGGACGACGATCATGGACATGCCGGCGTAGCCCCCCTCGTCGGAGGTCCGAGCCAGCAAGCAGAGCCAGTCGGCCTGCGTGCCGTTGGTGATCCACATCTTTCGGCCGTTGATGATCCAGTCGTCCCCATCGCGGGTCGCCTTGGTCCGGATCCCGGCGACGTCGGAGCCCGCGTCCGGCTCGGATACCGCAATTGCCGCGACCATCTCCCCCGCCATGGCGGGGGCCAGGTACTTGGCCTTCAACTCGTCGGTGCCGAAGCGGGCGAGCGCGGGGGTGGCCATGCCGACCTGAACGGCGATGGACAGCGGGACCCCGGCGCAGTCCGCCCGTCCGAGTTCCTCCCCGAGCACGAGGGTGAAGGTCGCGTCGGCTCCCTGGCCGCCGTAGTCGGTGTCGAACTCCAGACCGAAGGCACCCAGGGCCGCCAACTTGGGGAACAACTCGTGCGCTGGGAAGATCCCGGCGGCCTCCCACTCGTCGCAGTAAGGATTGATCTCGCGTTCGACGAAATCCCGGATGGTCTTTCGGAAGGCTTCGTGCTCGGCGGTGAACTGCATCGTGTTGCTCCTGTTCTCAGGTGGAATTGGGGGTGAGCGGACTCAACGACCGGGGCTTGGCAGGGGGGAAAGGCGATCGATCTCGATCGGCAACCCGAGAGCGCCGAGCCAGAGCAGCGTGATGGTGTCGTGGGCGGACTCCAACTCGAAACCGGGGGAGTGTCGGGCGAATCCCTCGACCATGGCCGAGAGTGCCCCCGCTGCAACCTGTGGATCCAACGCTTGTGACACCAGACTCTGCGCTTGAAGCCGGCGGATGCCTTCGGCGATCCGGTCCACGTGCTGGGCACGGAAATCACCGATCACCTGGGCGAAGGCCGCATCGCCCGTCCCCACCTGCTCCACCACCTGGAGCAGCCTGGCGTGCTCGGCGTACACCCGCAGGTATCGGAGGTTCGCCTCCGAGATCCTGCCCACAGCGCTATCAGCCTCCACCCCGCGCAGGTAGCTGTCGACTTCGTTCAACAGATCGTCCACGACGCTTCGCAGGACCGTGGTCTTGCTGTCGAAGTAGACGTAGACAGTGCCGTGGGACACCCCCGCCCGCTCAGCGATGTCCGACATGGTGGTGTCGCTGAATCCGCGCTCCTCGAACACCTCACGGGCAGCCGCAACCAGCCGAGCGCGGGTGCGTCGACCCTTCGAGGTGGCGGGCTCGGACACCTCTGCCTCGGCGTTCACCCGATGCTCCCGTCGGAACCCCGGGGATTGGCCGCGTCAGCCGGTGGCAGGAGCGCCAGCGGGATGTCGACCAGCCGGGCCCTGAGGTACTCGCCGAGGCCCTTGGCCTGCGGGTCGGGGAGGGTCGAGTCAGCCACCCCACGACCGAGCATGCCCGGAATCAAGATGTTGACGGCTCTCAGATTGGGCAGCAGATGGACGGAGATGGTCTTCCCCCGTGCCTCCGGCAGCAACTGCTGGATCTGATCCGGCGTGAGCAGGGACACCAACCACGCGTAGGCGGCGTCTGCGCGTCGGACCGCCTCCGGGTCGGGGGACAGCGGAGCGTCCGTGTCCCAGACAGCAGCGGTGTCATGGAATTCGTCCGGGGTCGGCGACCAGGCGGAACCCTCCCCGAACGCCAGGGCCACCGATTCGGGCTCGGCCGGGTCCGGAATCCAGCACCCGATGTTGGCGGCTCCGCCCTTGTCCCCGGAACGCGCACCGATCAGGGTGCCCAGCGGAACTCGAGCGACCTCGCCCGCCGATGGCGGCTCCGTACGCGTCCACTGGCGGCGACCCGACACCGACTCATCAAGGATCGGCAACGCCGTGGACGAAGACATTGCCGCGGGCACCTCGACGTGCTCGCCGTCGATGCTGACTTCCTCGGTGATCAGGCCGGGGTCGATCGTGGTCGGCCACAGCACGGCGAACGGCGAGCCGGGACCAGGTGGGGCACTGGCGAAGAAGCCCGGGTAACTCGACAGTCCGACCTCGATGAGGGCGCTGGTGATGGGCTTACCGACCTTGGCGGGGTCGGCGTCCTTCACGGTCACTCGAAGGACCGCCTGGGCATCGGAGAGGTCACTCGGGTCGGCGACGCCCTCTGCCCCCAGTAGGGCCACCTCGAGCCGCTCCACATCCCAGTCGGACAGGGCTGCCAGGGCCTCGGGAGTGATTCCCGGAGCGGTGGCTTGGGCAAGGGAAACGCCAGCTGCCGAACGGAGTGCGAGATCGGCCTTGGCCTGCGGATCGAGGCCGGTGAGGATGAGGTCCATTGTGTTGCGGAAACCACCCAGTCTCGTCATCGCCACCTTGTAACGCTCGGGCGGCGGCAACCCGCGGGTTCCGCTCAGCAACACCCGGTTGCAGCCCACCTGCGTGGCCGTCGTTGTGTCGAACAACGCGATCGCATCAGGGGTCGGGTATTCCGCGGGGCCTATCTCGTAGACCAACTGCGAGGTGACCGTTCCGACGCTGACGAGACCGCCGGTATCCCAGTGCTTGGTGATCACCGACGAGCCATCGTGGGCGACCTCGGCGATCGGGAACCCGGGATGCGTGAGACCGGGTACGTCGGTGAAGAAGGCGTAGTTGCCGCCGGTGGCCTGGGTCCCGCACTCGATCACGTGTCCGGCGACGACGGCACCCGCGATTGCGTCGACATTCGACTCGTCGGACAGGTCCCATGAGTGCCACCAGGCAGCTGGACCCACGACGAGGGCAGCATCCGTCACGCGACCCGTGATGACGACATCCGCTCCGGCTGCCAGCGCCGCTGCGATCCCGCGGCTCCCCAGGTAGGCATTCGCCGTGAGCGCCGGCCACGTGGTGGCGTCGAAGGCCTCGCCTGTGTCCAGGTTGGTGAACGTCTCCGACCCATCGGCGAGCCACCCGGCCACCTGCGCTGTGACGTCGTCACCCGTCACGACGGCGATCCGAACCTCGGGCCCGGCAAACGCGCGAACGGCCTCGGCGCACCCGACGGGATCGAGGCCACCGGCATTGCTGACGATCCGGATGCCGCGGTCCTTGCTGTCGGCAAGCACGTCCTTGAGTTGCTTGACGAAGGTCCCGGCGAATCCGGGGCCACCCTTCATCTTCGTTCGAGCGAGGATCGTCATCGTCAACTCGGCCAGCCAATCGCCGGTCAAGACGTCGATGGGTCCACCGTCGACCATCTCTCGGGCGGCCGCCAGGCGGTCCCCATAGAAACCGGAACAGTTGGCAATCCGAACCGGCCGTCGATCCCCGCTCACCGGGAATCACCGTCCTCGACGTCGTCGGGGTGGGCCGCCAATACGACGACCACCTGATGGGCCTCCACGCTGTCGCCGACACCTACCAGCACCTCTGCGACCTCCGCGGCCGCATCGGCGGTGATTCGGTGCTCCATCTTCATGGCTTCCAGCACCACCAGCACATCCCCGGCCGCCACGATGTCGCCCGCAGTGACGGCCACGTGCGTGATCGTTCCCGGGACCGGCGTCGCGGGACCGGCGCCGGCAGCCGCGTCGTCGGCGTCGGGGAACCGAGGTGGCAGGGTCCATGCGCTGTGGTTGCGCGGATCGTCGAC